>JAQWTJ010000100.1 GCA_029242765.1 Flavobacteriales bacterium
CTTGAAGCTGCTGACAGCGCCAGGCGAGAGATTGAGTTGGCTTGCTTCTTGATCGATGACCGAGTTGACATTGAAGCCATTGAGGCTGTTAAGCATCAGGTCATAGAACGTGTCTCGATAATCGATGCATGACCCCGGCACATTGGTCGGGCAGCTCGAGACGGTCAAGAACCCCTGGTCAACCGCTTCATGCAGCTTGCCAAGGTCGCGTAGCGTGATCATTCCGTTTGGGAGGTGGCCCGGCGTGCGGTGCGTGAGAACATGGGGCTCGCCGAGTCGGACGTACTGCTGATGTATTCGGGCTCTGCAGCGGGTTGGCAGTCTTTCGGGCTGTTGTTGGGAGAGTTGGACCGTGCATTGGAGAGTGACTTGCGATTTCATGTGCTCTTGCTTTGTCCTGAAACTGTCGAGATTGCCCAATTTTTAGACCGATGGCCCGGTCGAACCCGACGCATGTTTGTTTCGCCAAGTGAGGTTTTGAATTGGATTTCTGCGGCTGATGTGGGGCTTATTTTGAGAGAATCCAGCGTGACAAATTCTGTGGCCATGCCCACGAAATTTGCCGAGTTCCTTGCTGCGGGCTTGCATTTGGTGTTGACCGGCCCTAATCCTGCCGCTGAGTACGCTGTTGCAAACGATGTGGGCACGCGCTGGTCTGAGGGGTTTGATTGGTCCAACTGGCTCAAAATCAAAATGCAGGAGGGGCGTGAATTGGACATTGATTCGAGGAGCAGGTCGAGAAACTGCGCCTATAGGGACTTCTTGAAAACGTCGCAATCCAACCGAGAAGGCTACTTGAAGGTCCTCGGGGATGCGGTCGTTAACTGAGATGGAATTTGGGTACCTTTGCGTGAATCTTTGATTCAATTCGCCCATGTCTTCTTTGCACAATGTTCAAGACCATCCGCGCTTTATCGGGGAGGGTTTGACCTACGATGATGTGCTTCTAGTACCGGCCTACAGTGAGGTTTTGCCTCGCGACACGGACCTGCGCAGTCGTTTTTCACGCAACATCATCTTGAACGTCCCCGTCGTTTCAGCAGCTATGGATACGGTGACTGAAGCTCCGATGGCCATTGCGATGGCTCGCAGCGGTGGCATTGGGGTGATTCACAAGAACATGGATATTTCGGCCCAAGCGGCTCAAGTACGCAAGGTGAAACGCTCTGAGAGCGGTATGATTCAGGATCCCATCACGTTGCCAGCGAATGCTTTGGTGGGCGATGCGCTGAAAATCATGGCCGAACACGGCATTGGAGGAATTCCTGTAGTGGATCGGGAGCACTATTTGGTGGGCATTGTAACGAACCGCGATTTGCGCTTTGAGCGCGACCGCCGTCGACCCATTTCGGAGGTGATGACTTCGGAAAATCTGATCACCACGCCAAACGGAACGGATCTAACAAAAGCTGCCGAGCTTCTCGGCGGCCACAAGATTGAGAAATTGCCCGTGGTGGATGCTGATGGGAAACTCGTCGGGCTGATCACCTATAGGGACATCATCAAATTGCGTGAATTCCCCGATGCGAGCAAAGACCGATTTGGTCGATTGCGCGTCGCCGCTGCCGTGGGTGTTACAGCTGATACAATGGAGCGCGTGGCGGCGCTGGTTGAGGCGGGTACAGACGCTATAATTATCGACACGGCCCACGGACACAGCAAAGGGGTGTTGGACATGCTTCGCAAGGTCAAGTCGCGTTACGTAGATGTGGACATTGTGTGTGGAAACATTGCTTCGGGCGAGGCGGCTTTGGCCTTGGTTGAAGCGGGTGCTGACGGGGTGAAAGTGGGCATCGGCCCCGGCTCCATTTGCACCACGCGTGTGATTGCCGGTGTGGGTATGCCACAACTTTCTGCTGTGATGAGTGTGGCCGAGGCATTGGCCGGAACAGATGTCGGGTTGATTGCCGATGGCGGCATCCGATACACAGGCGATTTGGTTAAAGCGCTATCGGGCGGTGGTCACAGTGTGATGATTGGCTCCATGCTCGCCGGCACAGAAGAAAGCCCAGGCGATACCATCATTTACGACGGCCGTCGTTTCAAGACCTACCGCGGAATGGGCAGCCTTGAAGCCATGGAAAAGGGCTCAAAGGACCGCTACTTTCAAGACGCTGAAGATGACATCAAGAAGCTAGTGCCTGAGGGCATCAGCGGCCGTGTGGCCTACAAGGGCACGGTCGAGGAGGTCATGTATCAAGTGGTCGGTGGCCTGCGTGCTGGATTGGGCTACTGCGGTGCACCCGATATCCCCGCCCTTCAAAATGCCAAGTTTGTGCGCATCACCAATGCCGGTGCCATTGAGAGCCACCCTCACGATGTGATGATTTCGCGCGAAGCGCCCAATTACAGCAAGCGTTGAATTAAATGAAGCAGTTGCTCGGTTCAGATGAATGGGTTCATAATAATTAAGAGTTAGGTCGTTTATGAGAGCCACTAGGAAGTTGTTTTTTCTCGGGGAGAATTCCACCCCACGCCTCCTTTTTGCTTTGGGAGAAATTGTGCTTGTTGTGGTGGGAATTCTCATCGCTCTTCAAATCAACAATTGGAATGAAGAGCAGAAGAATTTGGCAAAAGAAAGGGCGGCTCTAGAGGCAATTGTCTCTGATATTGAGCAGGTTGAGTCCTTTCTTGATAGCCGGTTGCAGATATTTCATTCTGACAGCATCTGGCTTGATCACATCTCAAGTCATTGGGATAATCTCGACGTGGACTCCGTGGCTCGCGCCTTTTCAACCAGTGGTTTTGGCGCCTCGTTTCACAACTTGTTTTTGGACTTTAGAGAGTTCCATCCTCCGCTGGCCTCTCTGACTGCTATCTCACAGGATGGCACATTCAATCTCATTGAAAACAAGAAAATCAAGAGGAAGATCAACAGTTTGATTTATCACAGCTTGGAGGCGGTTCAATTGAATGTCCAGGTGGAAATTGATCTGCAGTTGAAGTTCAAAGAAATGCTGATTTCAGATGATGATCCTGATGTAGTGAAGCTTTTGGATAGCACGCAAGATGAATTGTTTAAGCGCTTCAAATTCAGCGATGCATACCATGAGAAGTCGGTGTTTGAACTGGAGGTTATCACCAGAAAGGATTACGCGAGAAATTACTTGAATATGAAGGCTCGCCATAGGTTGCTGATTGAATTCTTCATAGGCACCTTCAAAGCGGACCTCTTGGAATTGAAGGGGCTGATTGTTGAAGAATTGAAGCAAGACGAGTGAATTCTCGCTCAGGTGTCAAAAGAATTGGCTCAATTTTCGGAGCGGTTTGCTCAAGCGTAAATGCCAGGGCGGCTGCGCGCCATTGAGTCGCCAGGCGCGCGCATCTTCTGCGTTGGCCCGAAGGCGATTTTTGAAGGATGAATTGCTCACCCCTCCGGCCCGCATGCGGACAGTTGTGCGAGGCAGATAGGCCAATGCCCTGTGTTCTAAATGGAAACAGCGGAGCATGAATTCGTAATCGGCAGCAGATTTTAGCTCGAGATTGAACCCACCGCTGGTCTTCATGGCGGCTGTTTTTACGACCAGTGTGGGGTGGGGCGGCATCCAACCTTTTCTGAAGTGGCCCGGTTTGTACGTTCCACTCCGCCATAGTCGAACGGACTGATCGGTGTGTTGAGGGTGCACAATGTCCAGGTCGGCATAGACACCGTCCACCGGTTTTCCTGCAACTGAGGAGCTTTCGTTGAATGTCTTGACGACGTCAGAGAGGACGTGGGGGTCGGTGTAAAAATCGTCCGCGTTGAGGAAGGTGATCAGTTCGCCTGAGGCCTGGGCCAGCCCTTTGTTCATTGCATCATAAAGGCCTCGGTCAGGTTCTGAGACCAAGAGGCTGATTTGAGGTTTTAAGGGTTCGAGGGCCTCGAGGGTGCCGTCGTCCGAAGCGCCGTCAATTACGATGTACTCGAGGTCCACACCTTTTTGGGAAAGCACGCTTTTTGCAGCCTCAGCCACCGTGCTTTCGGCTCGAAAACAGACCGTAACGACGCTGACTTTCATGGCCGATTCAATCCGTGGATCAGTCGAGAAACGAAAGCCTCGATGGGGGCATCACCGCGAAATGACGTCAGGTGTTCTCGCGCTGCCTGCCCAATGTCTGGCCATCGGTCGCGGGCGTTCCAAGCGCGCTCCATCGCTGCGTCAAGATAAATGGGAAGCGGGGCTTCGGCTAGAAATCCAGTGGTCTTTTCAGGCGGGATTGTTTCGCACAGCAGGTCGGCCATGCCCCCAACGTCGGTTCCGACGGCCACGCGGCCGCAAGCCATCGCTTCTTGAAGAGAAAGCGGCTGGCCCTCGTAGTAGGATGGTAAAATCAAGGCGTGGCGGGTGCGCCAAATGTCCGCTACGTTGCGCGTGAACCCGGCCAACTTCACCCGGTCTTCAAGCTTGAGGGTTCGGATGGCCTCTTGGATCAGGGCCCGGTCGGGGCCCTCACCGAAAAATTCGAGTGCCCATGACCGGGCCCGCCACTTCGCGCTCGCCAGCACTTGTAGCAGCAGCAACTGCCCCTTGGTTGCACACTCCAGCCGCCCCACGCAAGCCCACCTAACGGTCGAGTCGCCTTGTTCCTTGGGCCATTCCATTTGCTGGGCCTCCGATAAATCGAGGTTCACCGGGTTGTGCACCAGCTGCGCATTGTCGCCCGCCCAGACCAGTTGTCGCCGTGCCTGCTGGATGAGTCGATTGGAGACAAAGTGAACCGACTTCGCCCCGTCCAAGAACTGGCGGATGCGTTGCAGTTGAGCTGCGGGAAAGGCCTGTGTCTCAAGATTGGTCTGGAAAATAACTTCGTAAGGCGCGTGATCACCGGTCGATTTCCGGTCACCGATGCTCGCACCCCGAAACGTTTCAGGCAGCCCTGGGAGCAGCAGCTCGCTCAACGACCCGCAACTGATCAGCACCACATCGGGGCGAGCGCGATGCAGGTCCCGCGCAATCTGGCGCTTGGCAAAAAATCGACGCCTCAGCAAGGTTGCAGGCTTGTGCACAAGTGAAGGGGAGTGGATGGCTCCTCGCGTTCGAACGACGGCGCCCTGCTGCTCCAGCTCGATGATATGTTCCGAACGACGGCGCCCCCAATTGTAAACGGAAAGCTCCACGTGATGCCCCGCTTTGATGAGTTTAGCAGCCGCCTGCTTCCACAGAAACTCGCTCCCGCCCCACGGATTGCCGCCCATCGTGGAGATGATCAGCACACGACGTCCTGGTTTTTCAGTGCCGCCCGTGCTCATGAAATTGCCCTCTTTTTAACCGCCTCAGCAGGAGTTCCGGCGTAGACGGTCCATGCCTTGAGGTTTGAAGTGGCCACCCCGCCTACGGATAGAGTGGCGTGGGTGCCGCAATGAATCCCAGGAGTAACGGTCGCCCGCGCGCCGATCCACACACCGTCTTCGAGCACGATTTCTTGCGTTATCAAATCGAAGCGCGCGCTCGACCAATCGTGATTTCCTGTCAAAAGCAAGGCCCCTTGGGAAAGGCAACAATGGGCACCGATGCGCACGGGGGCTAAGTTGTCAATCCACACGCGCTCGCCCAGCCAAGTGAAATCCCCCACCTCCAAAAACCAAGGGTACTTGATTTGCACGCGCGGCTTGATTACGACCCCCCGCCCGATCCGCGCCCCAAACAAACGCAGCACCGTGCGTTTCAAGCCTGACGGCCAAGGCCAGCCGTTTGCAAAGAACACGAGATCCACAGCGTACCACAGGCCCCGACGCAAGAGCGATCCCGGCCGGTAGCCGCCTGTGGAGTACGAAGAGAGGTCTACTTTATTCATCGAGCTGATTACAGGGCCCACAATTTGCGATACGCAGCGAGAATTTCGGGGTCAGAATGCGCTGAATTGAAGTTCGACTGTGCATCCCTCTCAGCTTCGGCCCACGTTTCTGCAACGGAAAAGGCCGCCAAAGCCTCGGCCCACAAGTCCGCATTCAAGGCCAAACACAAACCAGCTTTGCCCAGTTTGGATTGTGTCCACGGCGTTTGATCCGAGACGAGTACGGGCAGCGCTTGCCCTAGGGATTCCGCAATGGCATGTCCGAAATTTTCATTCAATGAAGGGGCCAGCATCGCTCTTGCCCCGCATAAAAGGGCTGGGATTTCATCGGGCGTTATCGCGCCCAAGATTTCAATTTTCAGCCCTTTTCCATTGGCAAAGCTTCCGCAAGATTCAATCTCGCTGAGGTATTGCTCATCTTCGACAGGGCCGATCAATTGATAAACAACCGCATCATCAATCTCGGCTGCTCGAGAAGCCAATACGGCGGCAGCAAAGGCTTGGTTCTTGATGCGGTGGATGCGGCCCACCGTGATGTAACGTTCCGGCGGGTGGACCCTTGTTTTTCCCTCCAGCTTGGGCGCAGTGCGTGCAATATTTGGAGCGGTGACAATTTCAGCAGCGGGGAAATGCTGCCGGATGGATTCGGCCTCCCGATCCGATGCGGCTTGCCAGCGGATGCCGTTAAATCGTCCCAACGCCCGGGCGAAGGACAGGAAGGCGTATTTCTTTAAAGGCTTAACGGCCAATGCGCCGGGGTCCAGCATCCCGCGAGGCGCCAAAACAATTCTCATGTTCGACCCACTTTTCGATCTCCATTTTCGGGCAACTCCCATGGGCAATCGACTGAAAGGTCTGCTGAACATGCTGTTCAAGTAGAGTACATCCGCCTTCACTTCCTCAAAAATCAGCGTCCACTGAGTTGCCGACCAGCGCGTTCGGTCCAGATACAACACGTGGGCCTGCCCCAGCTGAGTCCACGACCTGTTGCTGGCAACAATGGGATTGTCGACATCGTGCGTTGCGCCTGAACCCATATCATACGTGCTGCTGACCACCCAGAGCTCGAATTGGTCTCCAAGCTCGGCGACGGCATTGGCCACCGAACGGATCGGTCCGCCGGCTCGAAAAGCAGGGGTGTACCAGTCAACGGCTATCAATACGCGCACCTTACCACTCATTTCACCCTTCAATTTGATGCCGATGTGTCCAATGCCCCAGGGCGACCAGCGCCCATATGTGCGTCCAATGCACACGTGGATGGCGCGCCTGAAATTTTGAATACAGGCGGTCGATGCCCTTTTCTTTGACGCCGTCAAGCGCTTTCAAATGCTGCAGCCCTTGTTCGACAAGCGGCACCAATTCTCCACGCATCCACTGGTCCCATGGCAGAACAAAACCTTGTTTGGGTCGCTGCGTGATTTCCTCCGGCAGCAGATCATCGAGTGCTTCAGTCAGCAGTTGTTTCGGCCGATGTGGATACTTCATTGCATCGGGGATGCTCAAGGCCAATTCCAAAAGTTTGTAATCGAGAAAGGGCACACGCACTTCCAAACTGCTGGCCATTGACATTTGGTCGGCATCGCGCAAAAGCATGGGTTCGGTGTACGCCGTGAGTTCAGCCACCGTGATGCGAGAAAGCAGCGGCAAGCCAGCTATTTGAGGCTGGGCGAACAAGTTTGTGCACAGGCTTGCAACCGCGTCGTACCGCCCCGATTGAAGTGCTGAAGGCTCGAGCAAGGCCTCAACTTGGGGCTCGAGCATCATGCGCCGCATCAGCGGGTAGGAGTGAGGGAACTGCAGCCGGTCGGAGGCGAGCAGCTGGGCCAACTTGTCAGCCGCAGGGCCTGGGCGCGCCGCGCGATACCCGGCACCCACCAATCGGCGCAGCGGTTTAGGCCAAGCCTCCACCCAGCGTTTGCTCAGCAAGTCAACTGAGCGTTTGAACACGGGGTATCCCGCAAAGAGTTCGTCGCCGCCCAGCCCGCTCAGCGCGACAGTCAAGCCCTCCGCCTTGGTGGCGGCTGAGACGACAAAAGCGTTCACACCGTCGCCCGTAGGATGGTCGGTCGCTTCCAGCGCCTCTTCGACCTTTCGCGTAAAATCGCTCTCGGTCAATTCAATTTCGTGATGCTGCGTTGAAAACCGTGCGGCAATTTCTCGCGCGTGCGCACTTTCGTCCAGTGCGCCGTGACCTTTGAGTGCGACATTGAAGGTGGAGATTGGTTCCGGACTTTGTTCGGCCATCAAACCCACCACAGCGCTTGAGTCGATTCCACCGCTAAGAAAAGCGCCCATCGGTACGTCCGATTGCATGCGCTTGCCCACGGCCTGGGTCAACTGTGCACGGATTGCATCGGTCCAGTCCGAACGCCGGCCGGGGTCTACACCGTCCGGTCGCAGGCTGTGAGGCGACCACCAACGCCCGGTCTCGATTCCGTCGTCATCCGCCCGCAACCACGACCCAGCGGGCAGCATCTCCACGCCATCGATCAAGGTCGCACTGCCGTGGAGCGTCTGGTAGCGAATGAATTGGGCCAAAGCGCCCGGAGCCAATCGACGCTTCACCAAGCCGCTTGCTAGCAAGGCCCGCACTTCTGAGGCAAAGGCCAAGCGCCCCCCGTCCTCGTTGTTGTGCAAGTACAAAGGCTTGATACCCACGCGGTCTCGAGCCAACAGCAAGCTGCGCTTGGACGCGTCCCAAAAGCCAATGGCGAACATGCCTTCGAGTCGCTTCAACGCATCCACCCCCCATGCCATAAGCGCGGCAAGCACCACTGACGAGTCCGTGTTGCCATGGAATTGTTCAGCTTTCGCCAAGCCGCTATGGATCAGTTCCGCCTTCAGCGCTACGTGGTTGTACACCTCGCCGTTGAGGACCAGGGTGAACCCTCCACACGCACTTCGCATGGGTTGCTCTCCGGCGGCTGACAAGTCGACCACGGCAAGCCGCTGATGCCCTAACACAACCCGTGCCCCTTCATTCCAAAGGCCCGCATGGTCAGGACCGCGGTGGGCCATCGCATCGCGCATCCGCTCCACCCGCGCAGCATCTTCAGCTGTCGCCCCGCCATATATTCCTGCAATGCCACACATGTCAGACGAATGATACGGCAGTTTCTGCCCATTTTTCGGGGGTTAGTTTGCTTGCCAATTCAACCGAGGTCGCGGCCATAGACTGCCAATGCGCAGGGTTGCCGGCGACCTCGCTCAACCGTTCCAGGCAGGATTGAATCTCGTCTGGATCACCCGCGGGGAACACCCATCCGTTCTCACCTTGGGCGATAAATTTTTCCGCCGCCCCTACAGCATCACTTGCGATCAAGGGCAAGCCAGCCGCCGCCATTTCATGCAGCGCCACACCCCACGGTTCGCTCAAGCTCGGCATCACAAACCCGGTCGCCCCTGCTAAATGCTCGCGAAATTTCTCCGGCTGCACAAAGCCGTGGTGCACAATCTGTGGATGCTGGCGTCGCTCCGCCCAGCTGCTCCCTGTTCCAAAGCAGTGCAAGGTCCACGACGGGTGTTTCTGCGAAAACACCTCGAAGGCATCCCACAGGGAGTACAGGCCTTTTGACGGCACGTACCGCCCGATATAAATCAGCCGCTTTTGTGCGCCATCCCCTGTGCGTGCAGCTCCGAGGAACTTGGCCACGTCCGCTGAATAGTAGCCCTCCTTCACCGCACTTTGGTCAAACCCCAAGCGCTTTGCAAAGCGCTGCTGAGGTGCACCGGGCACCCAAGCGCCATCGAGATGCTGGCGCAACGAAAGCTTGAACCAAAGTGCGCCCAGTCGCTGTCGAGTCGACCCCGTCCAGTGGTTGTCCAAACAAATCACACAACGGCTGTGTCCGGTCCGTCGCATGGCGCGGACGGCCTGCACGTAACCGCGGTCAACCCACCCGCTCATCAAAACGAGGTCGGCCTGTTGATCCGCAAGCCACGACGCGCTGAAATGCCCCCGTTGAACCAGTGAGAAAGGCCGCTGGTCATCGAAGTTGAACGGCGCTTCACCCGCAACGGGCCAATGCACAACGACCACCGCATGCCCCGCCCGCCCCAGGGCTCTAAGGCAGGCTATCGTGTAGCCGGCAAGCTCGGTATGCAGCACCACAACCTTCATGCAGATTTCACCGTTAATTCCTTGCGCAAAGCGGTGTGCTGCTCAAGCAAAAGCCGTCGATTGTCGGCCCATACGTGGTAGTAGCCCCACAAAAAGAAGGGGAAGCCGTTGAGGATGTAATTGCCTTGCCGAATCAAGTTCAACACGATGGCGATCGAAAAAGCCGAAGAGACGAGCCAATGCCACGATGTTGCGCTTCGACGACGCGGTACGTATCGACCGAAGAGCAGCCAGAGCATGATGCCGGCCCCATACATCCCAGTTTCTGACAAAAGCCTTAAAAACATCGAGTTGGCATCTTTTGCGTTTTGCATTCGATAGGGGTTCCACGTGTGACCCAGCACCTGGTCGACAAATCGTTCGGTGGCCACTTCGTGCGATCCCAGGCCAGACCCAAACAATGGACGTGCTGAAAAGTTCATCCACGCAATGCGCGCGTGCATAAATAACACGATGCTTGACCCGTGGGTTTCACCGATGACCATCTCTTCCCCGTCCATCAAAGACTGCATGCCATCATACCGGTCTTTGAACTCGGGGGTGGACAGCATAATAGCTCGCATCAGGAAGAACAAAGGAATCGCTCCCAGGACCAAATGGCGAAAGAACCCGCGGTTGATCAGTAAAAGCACCATGGCCAGCACCAGCCCAGCGAAGGCCATCCCCGATAAACACAAGACGAAGGCCACGATGATCACGGCATGCCGCCGCCGGCTCATCCCCCAATGTGCCCCGCCAAAAATCAAACGATTGAGCGAAAGCAACACGGCGGGACCGATCACATTGGCAAAGAAATTGGGCTCTCCAAGCAGCGAATTCAGGCGCACCGTGCCACCTTCAAGTGTGATTTTTACAGAGATGAAGTTCTGCAGCAGCTTTGTCAACCCACCACTTAGAAAGGTCAGGTCGGCCCAGAGCACCACGCCCAACCATGAAATCCAATAAGCGCCTCGGATGTAAATTTTCACCACCCGTTTGACATCGCGACCGAAATACTCCCATGCATAGGAGTAGAACAAGGCGATGGTGAAAAAGGCCAAGGCCACTTTCAAGAAGGTGTCTTGGTCCCCGTGGCCTTGCCCGACATTGATCCAGCCGGTGACCAGGACGGGAACAAACAGGAGCAGCATTTTCCAGGGAAACCGGTAGCGGCTCACGAAAAAAGGGAGCAGGGTGTAGTAGCCCAAGTAGCTGCCGTGACCGAAAGGGCCAGAAAACAAGACAAAGGTGTACCGGAATAAAAAGACCGGCATGAAGATCAACGCCGTGGTGACCCGACTGAGGAGGGTGCTAGTCTTCTGGCCCATTTCCGTAGCCGGATTGGCCGCTGTAACCGTAGCGGTAATGGCCGTATTGGTACAAGTAACGCGCGGCGTATTTTCCTCCGTAGCGCAGCCAACGGTGCGGTTGAATGCCGTTCAATATCAAGCTCACGTGCTCCACATCGTGGTCCTTTAAGATGCTCTCCAGTTGTTTGATGTCTCGAGAGTTGGCGCGCTTGACGTGGTGAATAATCAGCCCGCGATCAACCTGTTGCATGAGGGCCATGGCGTCCGTGATGAGCAGGATGGGCGGCGTGTCCAGCAGCACGAAATCGTAGTCGTTTCGCAGCTGCTTCAAGAGATCAGTAACCCGGTCGTCCAGTACCAATTCTGAAGCGTTGGGGGGAACCGGTCCGGCGGGGACCACATCCAGCCCCGGAACCACATCACGCGCGATAACATCTTCAAGGCTGTCGCGCCCAATCAGCAATGTGCTCAGCCCTTTGTTTTTTGGTAAATCCAGCACGCGGTGCACGCGCGGCTTGTGCAAGTCGAAGTCAATCAGCGCCACCCGTTTGCCCGCTTTCGCGAGAATTGTAGCGAAGTTGGTTGCAGTAAAGGTCTTGCCTTCACCGGGGTGAAGACTCGTAATCAAGATGACCTTCTCCGTTTCTCTATTCAAGAGATACTGCAGGTTTGTTCGAAGATGTCGAAAGGCTTCGGTCACCGGACTTCGCGAATCGCTGGCTACAATCAGAGGGTTCAACGTCGCATCGGCGTGGTATGGAATGCCGCCGCTGACAGGCATTCGGGACAGCTCTCGCAGCTCGCCTACGGTGTCGATCTTTTCAAAGAACAGCAGACGAATCAGGGCGATGGCCAAGGCAATGACCAGCCCGATCCCCGTCCAGGTGAACACGGTTCGCTGCTTGTCCGGCCCCACCAAGCCAATGCTCCGCGCGCGTTCAATGACTGAGGCGTTGGGTACGATGCCTGCCCTGGCGATGACGATGTTCGCTTTTTGCTGCAGCAAAAAGCCATAAAACTCATCGCTGATTCGAAGTCGCCGCTGGACTGCAAGGATGTCGCGTTGTGATCTAGGCAAGGCTTTGAGCCGAGATTCAACGTGGCGAATCTCGCCGTCGAGGCGCTTCACATCCCCAGAGAGAGCGACACGTGCGTCGGTGATGTAGCGGAACAAGCTCCAACGTGTGGTGGAAATCAAGGAGTCGAGCCGGCGGATTTCAATGTTGCGAGGTGTGACGTCCAACAGCATTTGGGTGCGTTGCAAGCGCAAATCGTACAGCTGGGCAATGCGCGTGCTGGCCACGCGGTCTTCACTGAGAAAGGACGAGGGCGGGATGTGTGTGTTTTCAACCCCGGCCGCCAGATATTTTTCAAGGGATTCGAGCCCTTGGAGTTGCATGTTGAGCTTCTGTCTATTGGATTCAAATTCAACCAAGTCCAGGAACATTTGCTGCTGATCACGGGTCAAGTCCAGCACCTCAGCGTCGGCCTTCTCTTGGTCGATGATGTTCTGCAAGGAGTCCATGGTGACTTCCAAGCTGGTGAGCTGTTCGTCGATGAAATCCTCGGTTTTTTGATTGACCTCAGTGCGTGCCTCCGCGGTGTAATCGATGTACGTGGAAATCAGCGCGTCGAGAAATTCCACAGCGCGATGGGCTTGGATGTCTTCAAGTTGAAGGATTACGATGCTCGTGCGATCCACGGGGTCCACCATCAAAGCTGCCCTGTACGTGTTGACCAAGTCTTGCTTGCTCCGAACGGTGAATCGCAGGCCCTGTTCCATCCCGATGGCTACGGCTTCCGGGCTGTTTCTCGTCAACGAGATCTTCAATTTGTAGTCTTCCGTTTCCACCCATTGGTCAAATGCATATTCTGCCGTGTGAGGCGTATCTCCCCCGAAGTCACACACCAATCGGTAGCGCCCCTCATCTAAAATTTGTACGTTGAAAGGTGCGTTGCGCGCATGCCAGCTGAAGCGCTGAGGGTCCACTTCGATGTCCAGCACAGAAATGTCGCCCACGGGCATAGCGCGCACGCGCCCTACGAGAAACTGCGTCACGTGGTGGTCGATCTTTTGCACGGCGCTTCGCACCAAGTCCCTGGAGCGCAAAATCCGCATTTGATTGCGCACGTCCGGATCGGATTGATGCCCCACCAACCCCTTTAGCACTTCCTCGGTATCGACGTACTCGGCTCCGGGCTCTAGAAGCACCTCACTTTGCGCGGCATATATGTCGTGCTGCCGATGCGTCACCAGCCGCCCGCCGGTGTACCCGATGGCCGCCAGCAAAATCATCAGCCACCCATTGCGAGCGAACATTTTAATCACCGGACGTAAATCCTTCAAATTGAGGGCGTCTTGTGGCAGCTGTGAGTCTGTCATGCGGCGAATGTAGAACGATGACGTATCATCGCATTATGCATAGCAAAGTTTTTGGACGACTTCAGTCTTTTCCTACCGCCTTCATCCTCCTTTTTACGCTTTTGCTGGTTCATCCCAATTCAGCTGCGGCCCTGTGTGATTGTTCGGTCCCGTGCATTGAGATCACCTCATGCGAGTGCCAAGCGGCTTGCGCGGCAACGTGTTTTCCAGAGGATTATCCCGAAGGACCGTGCATCCCGCTCGACGGTGGCCTCAGTTTATTGGTGGTGGGAGGCTTGGCCTACGGCGCACGTTCCGCACGCCGCCGTCGCGAGCAACAGGCGTGAAGCAGCTGCTCAATGCGGGCGATCGCAAGACGGCCCGTTTCATCGGCGTCGCGCTTGCGGTGTATTTGGTTTGGTATGTCCTCTACCAATACGTCTTGATTGACGCCATCGCCTTGGACGATGCCATCATCCACACTTTGGTGTTGGGTGGCGATGGGATTTTGGCCTTGATGGGGGAGGAGATGATGACCTCAGCGACCACGGGCTGGCGCAGTCGCATAGCCATCGTTGGTTCTGAGGGCGCCCTGACCATCGGTGCCGCCTGCGACGGACTCGTCCTCTTTGCTCTGTTCACCGTTTTTATTCTGGCCTTTCCCGGTCGGCTGGCCCGCAAATTGTGGTTCATCCCGCTGGGCATTGCCACCCTTCACGCGGCCAACTTGCTACGCGTGGTGGCCTTGACCTGGGTGCACCGCTACCATCCGGACGCCTTGTCTTTCAATCACGATTACACCTTTACAGTGCTGGTGTACGGCGCCGTCTTTGCGTTGTGGTACTTGTGGGTCGAAAAGCTCGCCGGTCGATGAGTTTTTTGCCCGCTCAACATCGGCGGCGCAGCTGGCCTTTGGTTCTTTTCGCATTGCTATTGTTCGGATACGCGCAAGAGGGCGCGAAGGTGCGGCTCAACCACTACATCGGGGTGACGGCTTCTCAGCCAGATTTTGAGGCCCTCGACCCGGCCGCCCGCGCAAGGTGGTGGGCAAGCCATGCGCCGCCTGCCACGGACGGCCTTTTTTCTACGCTCAGCACCTTTGATTCCTTTCATTCGATGTCTCTCCACCGGCTTGTGTTGCTCAAGTGGGCGTGGGCAGCGGCCATCGTGGCGATGTTCTTCGCTCTGGATACTGCGTTGCTTTGGGCTTTAGGTGTTGGGCATCGCTGGCGTTTACTCGCTTTGATGTATGCCATTGCGGGTGCTGTGTTGCTGTCTTTCTATGGGATGTCTTATGCCTTGAATGGTGGAGCTCCTGCACAGGGCTTTCGTCCCGGGTACCATGTTGCTCGAGAAGTGCTGGGGTTCTTGCAATCGCCGTTGCCGTCTTTGCTGCTGGTCTTTGTGCCTGCACTTCTTGCCCGATCTAGTGCTGGGAAGGCCTGAGTCTTTAACTTCGCCCAATGCTTCCATCAGAATGGTCCCCAGCGCCCCATGCGCGCCTTTGGATTCACACGGCTGACCGGCCCCTTACCGCGGATGAACAGTCCCAGATGCTTGGGGACTTTGAGCCGTTTTTGAGCACATGGGCCGCACACGGAGAGGCCTTGAAGGCTGAGGCCGTGATTTTGCTCGACCGCATTTTGGTGGTGGCACTTGATTTGGATCAAGTTTCGGCCACGGGCTGCTCCATTGATAGCATGCTAAACTTTGTTCGAGATCAAGGCGGCCAATCTGGAATCGATTGGTTCGATCGCCATCAGGTGGTGTACTGGGATTCCGGGGAGGTTCAAGCCGAATGTATGCAGCTTCGAACTCCTGAGTTTTGGGCGCTTCGAAAGGCGGGCCGAATTCAGGATGACGCCCTGGTTTGTGACACGTTGATCCCTTCGGCTTCGGAGTGGCCGACGTTTGTCAAACCCTTTTCTGAGAGTTGGCACGCCCAAATGTGGAATTGATATAATACGCATAAACCTTATACAAACGAGATTATATCATAGACGAATAAGCTTATTGTTCATTCGTCTTTAATTATATTTTTCGTCAAATCGTTGGATAGAGGCGTTCAATGCCCTATTTTTACGGGACGCTATTTAACCGTAATCGCTGAGCCCCATGGCCCATTACCTTGCCCGCTTTGCTGCTCGTACTGCAGTCTTTTCTTGTATGTTCCTGTTTAGCATTGGATTGGCACAAGCTCAATCCATCACATTTATTGCTGATTTCTACGCTACGCAGTACGGAGCTGCCATCACAGGAGTCCAAAACGGCCAAGTGTACAACGTCAACGAAGGCGATATGTGGGCCACCAACGGCTTTGAGCAGACCCTCACTATTGATCTTTCAGCATACGGTCAGGACAACTACACGGTCATCCTACTGGACGAAGGCGAGGACGGCGGCCTCAGCTATGAGGTGGACGTGACCAACCTGCCTTTTGCTTGTGGCGGCCAGTGCTCTGCGGAAATGCTCAGTGGCCCTGCAGCATCATTCCAGTTTTCTTTAACCGAGTTGGACGGAATTCCGGGGTGTACGGATGAAACAGCTTGCAACTTTGATCCAGAAGCCAGCTTCAACGACGGTTCGTGTTGTTTTGAAAGCTGCACCATCATTCGTTTGCACGATGCCTTCAGCAACGGTTGGTCTTTGGGCGCTAGCGGCGGAGTGGCTGTGCTCAATGAAAACAACGTGGTTTTGGGCAGTGCGACCTTTGTGGATGGTGGTGTCTTGGATTTGCCGCTTTGCCTTGAGGACGGTTGCTACACCATGTTGCTCAATTTTGACCTCTATGCAGTTGAAGCTTCATGGGAGGTGATTCGGGACGGCCAAGTCATACTTGAGGGCGGTCCGGGTGTTGCAAACCAGACGATTTCAGAATTTTTCTTCGTAGGGATGCCGTCTTGCTTGATTCAGGGCTGTACCGAGGAGGAAGCCTGCAACTATGATCCTGCGGCCAATTTCAACGATGGCTCGTGTGAGTATTTGACTTGCCAGGGCTGCACCGACCCGGTGGCTTGCAACTACGACCCTACGGCTTCAATAGCCGACGAGAGCTGCAATTACGATTGCTATGGCTGCACCGTACCGGGTTCTGTGAACTTCGATGAAAATGCGATTTACGACGATGGCACCTGTTGCTCGAGTGACTTCTATTACGAGCTGAATGTTGGAGGCGGAAGCTGGGACGGCGAGATTTCTTGGAATCTTCGCAATGCAAACACGGACGAGGTGTTGTATTTCGGTGGAGCGGGCGAGCACTCGATCTGCCTTGAAGTGGGCTGCTACCGCTTCGAGATGTTTGATTCATTCCAAGACGGTTGGAACAACGGAACGTATGCGTTTATCGACACCGATGGAGCCATTGCTTTTGAAGGCAGCTTGGACGACGCAGAATTTGGAGATCAACAAACGAGCGGCTCTGACCGGATGACCTTGGGCGGGGCGAGTTGTCCGTTGGGATGCACAGATCCATCATCGTGCAACTTCAGCCCTAACGCAGTGTATGACAGCGGCAACTGCAACTTCAACTGTTACGGATGTACAGATTTGAATGCAACCAACTTTGACCCCTCAGCTTCTATCAACGACGGCACTTGCGTGTACTGCTCTCCGGGCCAACTCATTGTAGAAGTGGTCATGACGGACGCCTTCGGCGACGGTTGGAACGGCGCGGTTTACTACATCTCTGAGGTGAGCGGCAACATCATGGCGACGGGCTCGCTCGACGATTCGGATTTGGGCGACCAAAGTGTGGAAGGGACGGACAATGTCTGCCTTGACCCTGGATGCTACATTTTCGACATCACACCGGGCAACGACCCTGACGACATCGGTTGGCAACTGCGCGATATAGCGGGCAACTTCTACGGCACCGGTTCAGGCCAAGTGAACGGTTTTGGTGTGGACGTTGGCGAAACGGGCGAATGCACCACCTTGGATGGCTGCACCGACCCCTTCTGCTTGAATTACAACCCCAGTGCGGCCATTGATGACGGCTCCTGCGCATGCCCACCAGCAAACAACTACGCTTATGCCCCTGAGGCCCTGGCCTGCGGGTCTATTATTAGTGGAACACTATTGAATGCAACGGACGGTGAGTACTTTATGGGAACGACATGCTCGGGCCAGGAAATCAGTGCGGCCGGCGTTTGGTACGTGTTCAATTCCGACGCCAACCAGCAGATGGTGCTTTCAACGTGTGGGACGGACGCATTCAACCCTGAAGGCGATCCGCTATTTGACTCGCAGGTCTTTGTTTTCGAGACCCAAGACGGTGACATTGACAACCTTGAATGTCTTGGGGGCAATGACGACGGTTGCGCTTCTGGATTTATGAGCGAGGTGGCTTTTAACGTGGAACAAGGCAGCGATTACTACATCTATGTCACTCGATTCAGCCCGTATACTACAGGCAATGAATTCCTCCTTTCGCTTGAGTGTGTGGAATGCGGAGGTGCCCCATCCAATGACGATTGTGCTGACGCCCTCCCGCAGCTGAACGGTCAACCCTTTGTTGGCTCAGTGTGCTGCTCCAGCCCGGACAACGTCAACGTGAGCTTCCTCACGGGTTTTCAAACTTCATATGGCGTGTGGTTTTCTTTCAATAGCGGGGATTATGACACCTTCTTCTTCGACCTGTTGAATTTGAGCGCGAACAATATCGGTTTGGCCATCTTTGACGTGGGCGAATGCGGCGATCTCGAGGCACAAGTCGGTTGCCTTGTCTCCGAGCAATGCGCAGGCGAAATTTCTGAATTCACGGTCCTTCAGACGAACACGGACTACAGATTTTACGTCTTCACCACCGATCCAGAAGGATGTGGTCAATTTCAATTCGTCACAACCGGCGTCTACCTCGGTTGCATGGATGATGCAGCGCCTAATTATGATGCGACCGCTACCATGGACGATGGCTCGTGCAATTACTCTGGTGTTATTCCTGCAAACAACAGTTGTGGTCAAGCCGCGGCGCTTGCGTGCAACACCACGATCATGGGCACCACCGGCGGAGCCACAAATCTTGGAGCTCCGAACCTGGTCAGTGGTTGCGACCCTGTTCCCGGTCCCGGCGTTTGGTTCACCTTTGAGGGCACCGGTGAGCTGCATACGGTCCAACTTTGCGGTTCCAACATCGACTCGAAGATTAACGTCTATTCCAGCGCAGCCTTATGCGGTGGAGGTTCGCCCTTCGGCTTCTCCTGCGTGATGACGGTCGAAGACGGTGTCTACGCCTCAGAAGCTGATGACTTCATCAATTGTGGTTTCTTCGACCAAGACGACGCTTGGCTGCAGTTCATATCAGAAATTGGGCTTCACTATTATGTGTACGTTGTTGCAGAAGACGCCGACGGAGACCCCATCACGGACGACAATGGCACGTTCGAACTCAGTATGGACTGCGCAGTCGCAGAGGTCGGCTGCACCAACGCAGTTGCGTGCAACTACAATCCGACCGCAAACATTGAAAGCGGGGACTGCGACTTCCTGTCTTGCGCATGCGATGATGGGGCCCCTGAAGGACTCGCCGTCCAGCTCCTGATGGAGGACAGTTTTGGCGACGGCTGGAACGGTGCTGACTACATCATTCGAAACCCCGCAGGGGATACCTTGTTAATAGGTACACTCGACAGTGCTCTTTTTATTGTTGACGAGGACAACTTCTTGGGGGCCGATACAGGCTTTGACACCTTCTGCTTCGTTGCTGGATGTTACTCTATTGAAGTGGGCGGCGGCGACTTTGATGAGGAGATTTCGTGGAGCATTGTGGATTTGACTGGAACGGAGCTTGCACAGGGCACGGTTGGCACGGTTGATTTTTCACTCGGCGATGTGATTTGCGGTTGCACCGATGCGATCGCCTGCAACTACGTTGCAGAGGCAACTTCCGACAATGGAACGTGCGAGTATGAGTCGTGTTCGGGCTGCACAGATCATGAAGCCTGCAACTTTGATGTGACCGCTACTATTTCTACGGACGTCTGTTGCTTTGACCAATGCGTGCGCATTGAGATGACTGATGACTTTGGCGACGGCTGGAATGGAGCTCAATACTCCATCTACTCAGTGGAGGGCCTCTTGCTCCACCAGGGCGGATTGCCTAGTGTGGGCTTTACCGTCACACCGGAAGGAACATCAGGTGTTGATGAGTTCTGTCTTGCGGCGGGCTGTTACTATCTGACGGTCTCATCGGGCGTGATCCCCATTGAAGTCGGTTGGACTATTCTCGGCGCTTCGAGTGGAATCTTTGCCGGAGGCGCCCCAGTTGACGACCCGCTCTACTTCGAAGTGGGCGACGCCGCCTGCAATGCCGGCTGCACCATCTCTGTGGCTTGCAATTTTGACCCCCAGGCGAATGTTGCCGTTCTCGAAGACTGCATTTTCGATGGCTGTTCGGGTTGTACCTATGAAATGGCCGAGAACTTCAACGAGAACGCCGTGCAGGAAGACGGGTCATGCATCTTCTCTTTGCAGAGCAGCTGTCCAACCGATTTGAATGGAGACGGCGCCACGACGACGGCTGACCTTATCGAATTCTTGATCAGTTTTGGCGACAATTGCGACGAGTAAGGCCCTAAGCCCTTTGGGCGTATTACACGCTACGTTTACAAATTTCTCCAAATTGAACAGTTGGGATTGAGCACTGAAAAATGTTGTGTTTTTCCAATTATCAACATACAGGGTGTTCGTAATCAATGTGATAAGGCTGGAATTGAGTTGGGGTTGGCAGTAACCTGCAAGAATTGTCTTCACAAAAAATGTCGACTGTTCCCAATGTTTGCTCTATATTGTAGCGGCAATTGGAAAAAACCTTAATCATGAACCTGAGAAAACCTATTCTCTTAGGGATGCTTAGCGTGTTATCGCTCGCATTCCTCACGTCTGTCCAAGCACAGACCATTACTTTTACCGGCGACTCGTGGGCTGACGACGAATCTGGAGCTATCGTAACCCATAACGGTGTAGAAATATTAAATTCGCTTTATATATTCGGGGCGGGCAGTACGGAAGAATCGTTTAACATCTCGGTCTTTGGCGAAGGTGAATACGTTGTTACGTTGCTCGACGCTTATGGCGACGGGTGGGGTTGGCAAACCGGCATGGGTTATGTAGTAGACCCAACACCATTTACTTGTACGGGCGATTGTGCGGGTGCCTTCAACTTCAGTGGTAGCGAAGTGACTTACACGTTTGCGCTCACCAGCGAAACCCCTG
>JAQWTJ010000079.1 GCA_029242765.1 Flavobacteriales bacterium
TCGATGCAAGCCCTCTATTTCAGTTGGAAACGTTCGGCGGTTCCCCTGCCTCCGCTTCTGCCCGGCAGCGCTGACAACTACGTGGGACGCGGTTTTGTGTCCTCCACCTCGGGCATCATAGATATTCAACCCTGCGAAATGAATCGACCAGATCTCCACCGTGAAAACAGAGATGCGTTTGAATACATTGCTCAAGCCTGTGCGAAAGCCGGGGCTGAACTGATATTGCTTGCCCCGCCGATGACCTGTGAGGGCCCGGCGCCTTGGCTGGAAAACGTGAAGGGCTCGGCTGGACTTCGACGTATAGACGGGAATGATTGGCCGGAATCAAAAACCGACACCATGTATTACGACGACCATCATTTGAGAGCGCAAGGGGCGCAGTCGTACTCGGATTGGTTAGCTTCGAAATTGGCACAGAAATGAATCCCATCCTCACCCTGGCTATAACAGCCCTTTTGCCCGCTTGCAGCATGACGGACACCACCCACACTCAGGGTCATCCCCACACCAACGAACTGGTGCACAGCAGCAGCCCCTATTTGAAGCAACACGCGCACAACCCCGTGAATTGGCGTGAGTTCAATAATGAAGCCTGGGAATACGCACAAAAGGAAAATAAGATGGTGCTGGTGAGCGTGGGCTACAGCGCTTGCCACTGGTGCCATGTAATGGAGCACGAGAGCTTTGAAGACGAGGCGACGGCCGAATTCATGAACGCGCATTTTGTGTGCATCAAGGTCGACCGCGAGGAGCGCCCTGACGTGGACCAGGTGTATATGGACGCGGTGCAATTGATGACCAAGCGAGGCGGTTGGCCGTTGAATTGTTTCACGCTGCCCGACGGGCGCCCCATGTTTGGGGGGACGTATTTTCCTCGCGAAAGGTGGATGGGGGTGCTGCAGCATTTGGTCGATCTAAAGCGGGACCACCCTGAGGAAATGGAAGACTACGCAAGCCAAGTGAGTGCGGCGGTGTTAGCGATGGAGCCGGTGGGAGAGCCGCCGTTGGTGCTGACGAGCGATGCGCGTGAAAAGGCCCATGCACAGATGCTCGAAGGGCTGCACAGCGAGGTGGACCGCTGGACGAGCGCCTGGGACCTGCATTGGGGCGGCAGCCGGAGTGCGCCTAAATTCCCCGTACCGATCGGGTTGGAGTTTTTAATCGATTGGAGCATGTACGCCGGGGACCAGATGGCCCGCGACTACGTGGAGGTCACCCTGAACAAGATGGAGGCCGGGGGCATCCACGATCACGTCGGTGGTGGGTTTTCACGCTACAGCACCGACGGCAAATGGCATGTGCCTCACTTTGAGAAAATGCTCTATGACAATGCCCAATTGATTGGCTTGTACGCACGGGCTGCACTGGTGTGGGGCGAAGAGGCCCCAAGCACATGGCAACGAGCCGTTGAGCGGACTGTGGACTTTTGTGAGCGGGAGCTTCGGCAAGAAGACGGGGCGTTCTTCAGCGCGTTGGATGCCGATAGCGAGGGCGTCGAGGGGAAGTTCTATGTCTGGACGGAGACCGAACTTCAGGACGCGATGAGCATCCCGGAGTGGGCAGCCTTCAAGCTGGCTTACGACATCGGAGGAGGCTCCGAGTGGGAGCACGGCTTGCAATGCTTGGCGCGGTGGCGCGGCGAAAAAGCTGTGGCCGACGCGATGAGCACCGACGTGGTGAGCTTGAACGCGACATTGGACGCCGTGCTAAAGCGGCTGTTGGAACTGCGCAGTGCGCGCGTGCGGCCCGGTTTGGACGACAAGGCGCTGACCTCTTGGAACGCCTTGATGGTGTCGGGGCTGTGCAAGGCAGGGGCAGCCCTGGAAACGATGGAATCGGGCGCCGGTGAAAAAGCCCTGCGTTTGGCCGAAAATGCGGGCCGTTTCTTGCTCGATCAGCGCGATGACAACGTCGGCATTCACCACTCGCATCACGCCTCAACGGGGCCGCGAATCGACGGGTTCCTTGAAGACTACGCCGGGGCGGGGCGGGCCTTTTTCGATTTGTACCAAGTGACCTTGGATACGGATTGGCTTGCGGCTGCAGAGCAGATGGCCGAACAGGGGATACACAGGTTTCGCGACCCGGAAACTGGCGGCTTTTGGTTTACAGCCAGCGAGCAGGCGACACTGTACGTGCGCAAGCAGCAAAACGACGACAGCGTCGTGCCATCGGCGGGTGCCCAGATGGCGCATCTACTGCATGACGTGGGCCTGGCGACTGGGCGCAACGCTTGGCTCGAAATAAGCGACCAGGCCTTGGCCGCTTTTCAAGGCAGTCAACATCACCTCTCACGTGCGGCTTTATGGGGTCAGCTCGTGCTCAAGCGAAACACGCCGTTTCGCGAAGTTGTTGTCGCCGGCGGCGACCCGGAAGAGGTACGCAAAGCCGCCCTGGAGCTCTACGCCCGTAAAGGCCAGTCGGCTGTCATCCTTGGCCACCTCGCCGGGCCGGCCGAGGCCACGCCTTTATTGGAGCTGAAATCTTCTGAAAAACTGACCTTTTACGTTTGCAAGGAGGGCGCCTGCGACCTGCCTGTCCACACCCTTGCCGAAGCCCTCGAGCTATGGAAATAAGCACCGCTCGTCCCGCCTCACCAACTTTGCTCGTCGCACTGTTCATCGCACTGCTCGCAGGAATGGTTCCCCCCGCCACAGGGCAGTCCGATTGCGACACCGGTAAAAAGCGACAGAAAATTGTCCAAACCGACGCCCAGAAAGCTCGGCAACAAGCCGTCGAAAAACGCAGAAATGAGCGGCGCGCCGCGCATTGGGACCATCAGACGCGCGCCACGCGAAAACGGATGCGCAGGAACAACCGATACGCCAAGCGAGTGGCCAAGGGAAAGCCCGTCACACCTTGGATAAAGCGCGTATTCAAGCCCCGACCCACCCCATGGCATAAGCGCTTTCGGAGCAGCCTAAATCGGACCTTTTCAAGGCGGCATCGGAAGACATTCTAGGTCGGTCAACTTTAGGCTTAAAAAAGCACAAAGAATCACAACGTGATGATGCTATATTTACGCCCCCACAATCGCGAACAGCTGGCCATTCTCATGACGCGCACATTCACAATGACTTTTGCATCGCTCCGCACGCGCGGAATTTGCTTCTTTGCCCTAGCGGCAATGCTTTTCACGCTTTCAGCCTCCACGGTCCACGCCCAAGTTTCCTCAGGAACGCTCAAGGGCGAGGTCACCAACAACGAAACCGGTGAAACCCTTCCCTTTGTCAACGTAGTCCTGTTCCTCAATGGAAACCAGGTCACCGGCGTGACGACTGATTTTGACGGGAAGTACACCATCAAACCTATCGACCCCGGTACGTACGACATACTCTTCTCTTTCGTGGGCTTCACCCCGAAACGCGTTCAGGGCGTCAAGGTGACTGCAAACAAAATTCGATTCGTCGACGCCACCCTTTCCGAAGGCGTCTTGATTGACGAAGCTGAAGTCGTGACCTACACGGTCCCACTGATCGACCGCGATGGTGGCGCTTCTGGCGGCACGGTAACGCGCGAGGACATTGAAAAACTCCCGGGCCGTGACGCGACCACTGTGGCAGCAACCGTTGCTGGAGTCGGCACCACGGGAACGGGCGGCGGCGTTTCGATTCGCGGTGCGCGGACCTCGTCAACCTGGTACTACATCGACGGTGTGAAAGTGCGCGGCTCGGCGGCCTTGCCAAAAAGCGCCATCGAAGAAGTCAGTGTCATCACCGGAGGAGTGCCGGCCAACATCGGCGACGTGACCGGCGGCATCATCAGTATTTCACTTCGGAGCTCCTCGAGCAAGTGGTTCGGCGGTGCTGAAGTCATCAGTTCAGGCATCCCCATCGGCGACGACCGAACCATCGGTTTTGACGACTACGGATACAACCTGGTCGAGGGCACACTCAGTGGCCCGATTATGTTTCGTAAAGACGAAAACGGAGAGAAAACCTCACCGCTTCTCGGCTTGTTCTTCTCAGGCAACTTTGCCAACAACACCGACGGCCGCCCCACTTTCGGCGGTTTGTACGCCATGAAAGAGGAGGTGCGGCAAGAGCTATTGGCCAACCCGCTTCGGCAAAACATCAACCAAGCCACAGGCGAAGTCAACGGCGCATTGTACAACGCGGACTTTTTGGGCGCCGACGCCTTTGAGAAAGTGTACACGCGCAAGAACGTAGCGGGAACCAGCGCGAACATGGTTGCCAAAATCGACGTGAACACCTCAGATATGGTGTCGCTCACCTTCGGCGGCAACGCGGCCTACTCTAAAGGTCACGGCTTCTCGTACGAAAACTCCTTGATGAATTGGGAGAACAACCAACTCAACTCCTCGCTTACATGGCGTGCCTACGCCAAGTTCGCGCAACGATTCCAAGCGCAAGAAGGCGAGACTTCAGGGGGCCTAAATAATGTCTACTACTCGGTAATGGTGGACTACTCCAAGAGCACGAGCCGCTCAGAAGATGACACGCATTTAGACAACTTCATGCGCTACGGGCACGTTGGGTCGTTCGACGTGGTGTCGCGGAATGACTACGAATTCGACTTCGCAAGGCAGGTCTTCCGTCACTCAGGATGGGAGGACACGGCCGTGTACTTCATGCCATCACAGTACAACGGCGACATGGCCGCCATCACCAACCAATACTTCAATTTGTTTGACCGCCAGCCCTACAATGCTGCGGTAGACGGGCCGTATGACAACCTACTTGAGGTGCAGAACAACGCCCTGATCAACGGACAAGGCCCCAGCTCGACCTATGGTCTTTGGACCTACCTCGGCACGCAAAACAACAGCTACGGCGTATCGGACAACAGCCAATTCCGCATCTCAGCAGCTGGGTCGGCCGACATCAAAGACCACGCCGTGCAGCTCGGATTTGAATACGAACAGCGACGCGATGCCTTCTTTAGCCTGGCGCCTGGGGGGCTTTGGACATTGGCACGATTGAACACAAACAGCCATATCAAGGAGCTCGACTTGAGTGATTCGACCATAACCAACGTCGGAACGGGCTATTACGTGACCTACGACCGCTTAATCGGCGACAACCAATTTGAAGTGGACCGCAACCTGCGAATTTCACTGGGACTCGACCCCGACGGCAACGACTACATCAACGTCGACGCGCTCGACCCTTCGCAAATCTCACTTGACTTTTTCGGGGCAGACGACCTGCTCAACCAAGGAAGCAACTACGTGAACTACAGCGGGTTCGATCCGTACGGGAACAGCATGCTGGGGCGACCGACAATCGAAGAGTTCTTTAACGAAACGAACGATGCCGGTTTCCGGACCCGCCCTATCGGAGCGTACGAGCCCATCTACATCGCGGGGTACGTGATGGACAAGTTCACCTTTGACGACATCATTTTCAACGTGGGGGTCCGTGTGGACCGCTTTGACGCCAACCAGCCTGTACCGAAAGACCCGTACGTGATTGGCGAGAGCTATGTCCTGAGCGATGTGCAAGGCGGCTTGCTCGAGAGCCTGAATGCCGACTACGAAGTGCCGTCGAACATCGGTGATGACTTCGCAGTGTACGTAGACGCCTTGGACGGTCCAGCAAATGTGGTGGGTTTCCGCGACGGGGACACGTGGTACAATGCCCTAGGAACGGAGATTCAAGACCCAGATATCCTCGCCGTTAATGAGCGCTACCCTGCGCCTTGGCTGGTGGAAGGGCCCGACGCTGAACTCACTTCGAAAGCCTTCCGTGATTATGAGCCCCAAGTGAATATCATGCCGCGTGTGGCCTTCTCGTTCAACATTTCAGACGAGGCCGTCTTCTTTGCACACTACGATGTGCTGACCCAGCGCCCAACATCAAGCAACCGCTTCTCCCCGATTGACTACTTGTTCATGGAGAACCGCAGCAGCTTGATTTCCAACCCGGACTTGCGCCCAGAGAAGACGGTCGATTATGAACTTGGGTTCCAGCAAGTCTTGACGAAAACTTCAAGCCTGAAACTCTCCACCTTCTATAAGGAGTTGCGCGACATGATTCAGGTGCGCAGCTACACTGGAGCTTATCCACGTCCTTACCGTGCATTTGGCAACCTCGACTTCGGTACAGTGAAGGGCTTTTCAGTCCAATACGACATGCGTCGCACAGGCAATGTTCGTTTGAACGCCAACTACACGCTGCAGTTTGCGGACGGTACGGGCTCTACAACTGAAACAGCATTGGCCTTAATCAATGCCGGCCTTCCGAATCTGCGGACAATCACCCCGTTGAATTACGACCAGCGCCACCGCATCGTGTTGAACGTCGACTACCGCTACGGCGGCGGGGATGACTACAACGGTCCGATGTTTAAGGGCAAGCAAATCTTGGCCAACACGGGCATGAACTTCATCACGAATCTGGGTTCTGGCACACCGTATACTGCGCAAACCATTGCCACACCCATCACAGGTGAAATCAGTCCATCGACCGAAGGCAGCTTGAACGGCAGCCGTTTGCCCTGGCAGGTCACCCTCAACATGAACATCGACAAGAGCTGGGCGGTGAAATTCGGCGGAGACGACAAAAAGGGCGGCGAAGCTTTCGTCAATGCGTACTTGTGGATTTCCAACGTCTTGAACATCCAGAACATTACCGGCGTGTACCGCTTCACCGGCACACCTGACGACGATGGCTACCTAGCAGCTGCGCAATACCAACCGCAGATCAACGGCAAAAATGACCCTGACGCTTTCCGCAATTATTACGGGATGTACGTCGACAACCCTTTCAACTACGGCGTTCCGCGCACCATTCGTTTGGGCGTAAAGCTGGACTTCTAAGTTTTGATTGCCAACACTAGCAGTATGAAGCAAGCACTCACACTCCCATTGTCGATTCTGGTCCTGGCGACCCTGCTTTTCAGCGGATCGGCTTATGCATACAAACCCCTCTACACTTCAGGTCCAGGTGCACCCGGTGGCACTGAAGACGGCACGGGCACTTCTGGCCTCATTGCGTTGCGCGACGTCGCAGCAGCATGTGCACCCGCAGGCGGCCTGAAGGACCTCGAATGGAACAACGTCCGTGCATTGATTGAAACTGGCGGCTCACTCTGGCAAGACCGCGCAAACAGTCAAGCTGCTTATGAGATCCCCATCGACGGCGGCGTAAGCTCATTGTATGCCGGTTCCCTTTGGATGGGTGGGTTCTCCCCCGACCAGCAATTGAAGCTGGCCGCCATCACCTTCCGCGGGCGTGGAAACGACTTCTGGCCCGGACCGCTGAGCAACGACGGTTCAGCCGAAGTGGACGAAGCGACGTGCAACGCGTACGACCGTTTTTTCACCACCACTCGCGCAGAGAGCGAGCGCCATCGCCAGTACTTCGAGACCTTGGCAGCAGGCACTGTGGACGAAGACTTCCCCGACGGGTACTCCATCCCATCGATTTTCTATGACTACCCGGCCATGGGCAACACGGCGCTCAACCAGGACTTTTACCTCGCGCCGTTCTACGATTTTGACGGCGACGGGTTTTACGACCCCACCTCGGGCGATTACCCGTGGTATGACTTCTTGCAGGAGATCGACTGTGCGAACCGGCGGCGTGAAGACGTCGTGCCACTGTACGGTGACCGCAACTTCTTCTGGATTTTCAACGACAAGGGCAATGTGCACTCGGAGTCCTTGGGTGAGCCGATTGGCATGGAGATTCGCGCACAAGCCTTTGCCTTCTCGACCAACGACGAGATCAACAACATGACGTTCTACAACTACGTGTTGATCAACCAAGGCACCCAGACCTTGACGGACACCTATTTCGGAACGTGGATCGATGCAGATTTGGGCACCGCTTCGGACGACTTCGTGGGATGTGATGTGCAGCGAGGATTGGGCTATTGCTACAACGGCGACGCGTTTGATGAGTCGTCTTCGAGCTCTTCGGGTTACGGCGAAAATCCACCGGCGGTCGGCTTGGACTTCTTTGAAGGCCCTTACCAGGACGAGGATGAGATTGACAACCCCTTGACCACTGATTTCTCTGACGCCCAAGACTCTTTGGGTATTCCATACCGAGGCATTGGCATTGGATACGGCGATGGCATCATAGACAATGAGCGATTCGGGATGCGCCGATTCGTGTACTACAACAATGATAATGGCCCGGTCAACGGCGAGCCGTCCACACCGATCCACTTCTACAATTACATGAATGGCATCTGGAAAAACGGCGAGAAGATGACCTACGGCGGAGACGGCGTGAATGGCTCGGAACTTGCAGCTGATTACATGTTCCCTGGCGACACCGACCCCTACTCGTGGGGTACCAATGGCGTAACGGTTGATCCGTGGACTGAGCAAACGGCAAACAACGACCCGAACGACCGCCGCTTCATTCAGGCCGCAGGCCCCTTTACTTTGGAGCCGGGTGATTACAACAACATCACAATAGGCGTAGTGTGGGCAAGAGCTTCGGCCGGCGACCCCTTTGCCAGTGTGGAGTTGATGCGGATTGCCGACGACAAGGCGCAGGCCCTGTTTGACAACTGCTTTGAGATTGTTTCGGGCCCGGATGCTCCAGATGTAACTATTCAAGAATTGGAAAACGAGTTGATTCTCTACTTGACCAATGACAATCCTATTTCGAACAACTACAATGAGGAGTACATGACCTTCGACCCCGGGACGCCGGAGTGGACATCCGATGGTGAGTACTTGGACACATTGGCCCGGAGTTTCACATTCCAAGGGTATCAGGTTTACCAATTGGTCGACAACACGGTCGGTCCGGATGAGCTTGACAATGTGGAACGTGCGCGCTTGATTGAGCAATGCGATGTGGCCGACGCCGTGGGCATGCTCATCAACTTTGAGCAAGATGTAGAAATGGAATTGCCCGTGCCCACCTTGATGGTGAATGGTGAAAATGATGGCATCCGCCACAGCATCCAAGTGACCAAGGACGCCTTTGCTACGGGCAGCAACACGCTGGTCAACTACAAGACGTACTACTTCATGGCCACAGCCTACGGCTACAATAACTATGAAGACTATGATCCGGTCAATTTCACAGGGCAGAGCAAGCCGTTCTTGGCTTCGCGTAAATCGGCCATCGGTTCGATCCGCACCTACTCCGGAACGCCCCACCAAGTAGACACTGAAGCAGGCGGCACTATTCAAAGCGCCAACTACGGCGACGGGGTTTCGCTCACCCGCCTTGAAGGCAAGGGCAGCGGCCTCAATGTCTTGGACATCGACTCGTTGACCGAGGAGCGCATCTTGAATGAGGTGCGGGTGGACGAAGTGGTGTACCGC
>JAQWTJ010000080.1 GCA_029242765.1 Flavobacteriales bacterium
AAGCCTATGGCGCCAAAGAGTTGCGCGGCTTCCTCCGCTCAGATCAAAGCGTTATTGTCGATGTAAAGGCGATGTACGCGAACTTGTCCGACGAATTCAACTACTGGGGCCTGTAATCCGTAGCCCCGCAATCTGAACTGCATGCATAAGCCCCGCAATTTGCTCATCACTGGAGGCGCCGGTTTCATCGGCTCACACGTTGTGCAACGCTGGGTTTTGCAGCACCCTGAAGTGCAGGTGGTGAACCTCGACGCCCTTACGTATGCAGGAAATTTGGCCAACCTCAAGGCCGTCGAAGACGCAAGCAATTACACCTTCGTCCGCGCTGATATCCGCGACGGGGAAGCGGTGGCTGCCGTGTTGCGCCAGCACAACATCGACACGGTGATCCACTTGGCCGCTGAAAGCCACGTGGACCGCAGTATCGACGGGCCCATGGAATTCCTCGACACGAACATTATGGGCACCGCTACATTGCTGCACGCCTGTCGAGAGTTTTGGTCGGTTGATGGCAACGGGGCGGCAAGTGGATTCAAGGGCAAGCGTTTCTACCACGTGTCCACCGACGAGGTGTACGGCTCACTGGGCGCAGACGGTTTATTCGTCGAAGACACCCCCTACGACCCACGCAGCCCGTACTCTGCATCAAAAGCTGCGAGCGACCACATCGTTCGATCTTGGCATCACACCTACGGTTTTCCAGTAGTGTTGAGCAATTGCTCGAACAATTACGGAGCCTTCCAATTCCCTGAAAAACTCATCCCCTTGTTCATCCATAACATCATGGAAGAGTGCAATTTGCCCGTCTATGGAAAGGGCGTGAACGTTCGGGATTGGCTCTGGGTCGAGGACCACGCTGCTGCCATCGAGGTCATTTGCCGTGAAGGACAGCTGGGTGAGACGTACAACATCGGCGGGGAAAACGAATGGCGCAACATCGACTTGATTCGCGAACTCTGCCGCATCATGGACGGGAAGCTCGGGCGGGAGAAGGGTTCCTCTGAACAACTGATCCGCTTTGTAGAGGATCGCGCTGGGCACGACATGCGCTATGCTATTGACGCTTCGAAACTCAGCTCAGAGCTCGGCTGGCGGCCTTCAATCAAGTTTGAAGAAGGCTTGGAGCGAACCGTAGACTGGTATCTAGCGAACGGAGACTGGCTCGAAGAAGTGACCAGCGGAGCATACCGCGACTTCTACGAGCGCCAATACGGCTCGCGCTGATGTGGAGGGGAGGGATTTTTCGCCGATCGCGTCCCGAGCCTTTGGATTTTTCGCCGCTGGTTCTTGACTTTCACAGCCATTTGGTTCCCGGCGTTGACGACGGCGCGCCGGACTTGGAGACCGCACTAGCCATGGTCGATGGGCTGATTTCTTTGGGCTACCGAGGCGCCGTCACCACGCCGCACATCTACCCTGGCGTCTATCCAAATTCTGCAGCCGGCTTGCAGTTGGCTTTTGCCCCGCTCCTTTCTGCGGTCAACAAGCGGCACCCGGGGTTCGCTTTGCATTTGGCCGCCGAGTACCAAATCGACGATGATTTTGTGCGCAGCGTGGAGGCGGGCGAGGAAATTTTGGCGCACAACAAACTGGTGCTGGTGGAGGTCGGTTTTCATGCTGCACCGCCTGATGGACTGCTGGAGGAGGCGTTCTTCGCGCTACAAAAACGCGACTTTACGCCGGTTCTGGCCCACGTGGAGCGTTACCCCTACTGGCACCGGCAGCTGAACGTGTTGGGCGATCTAGAAGCGCGCGGCGTTATACTGCAAGTGAACGCCGCCTCGCTTGCAGGCGCCTACGGGCCGGAAGTGCAAGCCGCAGGAACGGCCGCATTGTCGGCCGGCATCGTCGGTCTGGTGGGCTCAGATGCCCACGGCCCACGCCATATTTCGGCGCTTGAATCGCTGCAAAATAGTGGGGCCTCGGCGGTGGCAGACTGGCTCAGTACGGCCCAGCAAGCCCACCTGCTCGGGGCATGAATTGAGAGCTGTTCAGCCCACAGGCGCCAGTCGAACCACCAGGCCATCGTGCTCGTCGGCGAGCTTGATCTGACAGCCCAACCTGCTGTTGTCCTCAACAAAAAAAGCCTCGTCAAGCATATCCTCCTCGTTTTCAGACTTCTCGGGCATCGAAGCCAGATGTGGGCTTTCGACATACATATGGCAGCTCGCGCACAAGGCCATTCCGCCGCAGGTGCCCTCGACTGACAGTTCAGACGCCTTGCACAGCTCCATCACATTGAGTCCCATGTCAGTGGGCGCCTCTAAATCGTGTATGACCCCCTCGCGGTCGATCACCTGTACTTTGATATCAGCCATACTGCATTGCGTAATGCCAATCAAAAGGCGTTGACCCCGTTGACCGTCGTGTACTTCAGGACGTTCTTCTTGTCCGGGTGAATTCGCTTGAAAGCGCTCTGCACCATCAACGTAGCCTCGTGAAACCCGCACAAAATCAACTTCAATTTTCCCGGGTACGTGTTGATGTCTCCGATGGCGTATATGCCGTCCACATTGGTCGAATAATCGAAGGTGTCCACCTCGATGGCATTTTTCGAAATGTTCAAATTCCAATCAGCAATTGGCCCCAACTTGGGACTCAACCCGAACAGCGGAATCCAATGATCGGCAGCCAAGGCCAATTCGCCTTGGGTTTTGAGCTTAACCGTCAGGCCGTCCAAGTTGCCCGCTGCACCCGATACACCCACCACCTCTGCGTGGGTCAATAACTTCATACCGCCCCTAGCTGAGAGGTCGAGGACTTTTTGAACACTGTCGGGGTGCGCGCGAAAACTGTCACGCCGGTGAACGAGTGTCACCGATTCAGCCACGCCATCAGCCAAGTACAATGCCCAATCCAATGCCGAATCGCCGCCGCCGGAAATCACCACGTGCTTGCCCTTGTACATCGCCGGGTCTTTGATGATATACTCCACGCCGCTCCCCTCGAAATCCACGAGTCCAGGCACAGGGGGTTTGCGCGGCTCAAAGCACCCCAGGCCTGCAGCAATGGCAATAACCGGAGCACGGTGCACGGTGCCGCCGCTGCTTTTGACGATAAATTGGCCCTGCTCATCTTTCTCAATGAACTCAGCACGTTCACCCAGAGTGAAGCCCGGATTGAAGGGCGAAATTTGCTCCATCAAGCGGTCGATAAGGTCGCCCGCGAGCACCTCGGGACAGGCCGGAATATCGAAGATGGGCTTCTTGGGGTAGATCTCGGAGCATTGACCGCCAGGCTGGGGCAGGGCGTCAATCAAGTGACAACGCAACTTGAGCAAACCCGCCTCAAAGACCGTGAACAGGCCGCATGGGCCAGCGCCGATGATGATGATATCTGTCTGGATCATTGTGAATTATAAACCCTCAGGCATGTTGATGGCCACAACCGACTTGATTTCTGGAACAGCGCGTCGGAGGACCTCTTCAACCCCCCCCTTCATAGTCAAAGCCGCCTGGGAACACTGGGCACAGGCGCCGAGCAACTCAACGCGAACGGTCAAGTCTTCGTCGATGCCCACCAGCACAATATCTCCGCCGTCCGACTTCAAGAATGGGCGCAATTCCTCTAAGGCCTGATTGATGCGGTCATTCATGTTGCGTAACTTCATTCTCAGTGAGTTTAGATACTTGCACCTCAAGGGCGTCCACGACTGCCGCCATGGCTTTTGCCGCCACGGTGTCGCCTTGCAATACAACGGGGCGCCCCACGTCGCCCGCCTCGCGGATGGTCTGTTCCAGAGGAAGCTCACCGAGGAAGGGCGTGCCCGAGCTCTCGGCAAAGCGCTTGACGCCGTCCCGACCGAAAAGATGGTACTTGCGATCGGGCAAATCCGGTGGTGTGAAGTAGGCCATGTTCTCTATGAGGCCCAAAACAGGAACGTTCACCGCGTCCATCTTGAACATTGAAACGCCCTTGATAGCATCGGCCAAAGCAATATCCTGTGGGGTGCTCACCACCACCGCGCCGCGCAAGTCCACATGCGCAACGAGCGACAAATGGATGTCGCCTGTGCCGGGGGGCAGATCCACAATCATGTAGTCGAGATCGCCCCAATGGGCGTCCGAGATCATTTGCTTCAAAGCCTTGGTGGCCATGGGGCCTCGCCAAACGATGGCCTGCTCAGGGTCTGCAAAAAACCCAATACTCAACAACTTCACACCGTGCGCCTCCACAGGCACCATCAGCTGTCGACCGCCGTGCTCGGTCGAACCTGGTCGCTCGCGCACAACATCAAACATGGTGGGCATGCTCGGCCCGTACACATCCGCGTCCACAAGACCCACATCGTATCCTCGGCGGGCGAGTTCTACTGCAATGTTCGCTGCAACTGTGCTCTTGCCCACGCCGCCTTTTCCCGAGGCAATTGCGATAATATGCTTCACCCCAGGCAGGACTTTGCGCGTGTCGGCGGTGCGATCGGCCTGTGGAATAGCCTCCACCTTCACTTCCGCCTTGTGGCCCTGCTTTTCAAAGGCAAACTCCACGGCTTCACGCATCCTCTCCCTAGCGTGCATGGCCGCATTGCTGACCTTCACCGTGAGTTTCACGCCTTCAGGGATAAACTCCACATCGGAGTACAACCCCAATGTCACAAGGTCCTTGCCCAAATCCGGCTCCATCACTCCGCTCAATATGTTGCGAACATCTTCTATCGTCATGATTTCATGTGCGTTAGGATAAGTCGATTTCCATCTCCACGCAGGGGTCCCAAAAGTACCGCGCGAAGTCAACAATGCGGTGATTTTTCACCCGAACACCTTCAGATTCAAGCCGCTCTTCCATGAGGTCGGGGGTTGAAAATGCAGAACGGCCCGTGAGTTCACCCTGGCGGTTAACCACACGATGTGCTGGGACTTGTTCAGAGGCCCCATTCAAAGCCCACCCCACCATGCGGCTCGAACGAGCAGCACCCAAGTACTTTGCAACAGCGCCGTATGATGTTACGCGTCCGCGCGGAATTTCACGCACCGTTTCCAGTACATCCGCGTAAAAATCTCGTTCGGGCCGGGGTTCAGACATGGGTGCGCAGGTAGTGGATTTTCCGACCTTGCTCAAGCCACATTTGCTCATAATAGGTCTTAATATGCAGCAATTCAGCAAACGCAGGGTCAACTCGATGCACCAGGTCGGAGTACACGTCTTCTGAAGCCTCGTCGAGTGAGAAACCGGCTTCGAGCCACTCCTCTCGCGAGCGCTCGTATAGCAAGGGGCTGTCGCTTTTAACGTGAATCAGCCCTCCCTTTTCCAAGAAACTCCGATAGCGATTGAGGAAAATGGCGCTTGTAATCCGCTTGGTCCCCTGCTCGTCTTTCGGCTGGGGATCGCTGAAGGTGAGCCAAATTTCACTGACCTCATCGGCGGCAAAAAAGTTCTGGACAAACTCAATCCTCGTGCGTAAAAAAGCCACATTCTTCAAGCCTTGTTCCTCTGCAGTTTTCGCGCCTCTCCAAAAGCGATGCCCCTTGATGTCGATTCCGATAAAATTCCTTTCGGGGTGCCGTTGTGCCAATGCCACAGTGTATTCACCTTTCCCACAGCCCAGCTCAAGGGTAATCGGATTCGTATTGGCAAATGCATTCTCAGACCAACGCCCCTTGTTGATTGAGCCGCCGCCCACAACGTCCTTGATGTCGGGTTCATAAACATTGGAAAATGTCTCGTTTTCCGCCCACTTCTCTAGCTTGCCTTTGCCCATCAGAAAGCGAAATTACGCCACATGTCCGCTCCTGCGCCACACCTTCTATTTGTTGTCCTTGACTGGGGCTTAGGGCATGCGACGCGAACGCTTCCATTGATTGAAGAATCTGCAAAAACGATGCGCGTCACCGTGGCTTCTTCAGGGCCTGCCTTGTCTTGGCTTCGCAAGCACAGCAGCACTTTTAAATTCGGCACCAATGCAATTAACTGCTTTGAAAAACCCGGAACAGAAGTTCGTTATAACGCACGTGGCGGTCTGCTAGGCCAATTCACAATCGCAAGCCAACTCCCCCGTTTCGTCCGCTCCGCCCGCCTAGAGCAGCAATGGATCCAAGCCTTCTGCGCCCAACACGGCATCACCCACATCGTGTCAGACAATTGCTATGGCGCCTGGACACCGGACTTGCCCTGCGCAATTATCACCCACCAACTCAACCCTGCCGTCCCACACGTTCTTCGGCCGTTCTCTCGGCGCCTCATCCACCGGATGCTCCGCCCATTCAAAGAAATCTGGATTCCAGATCAAGCCGCAAATGAGTCCCATTTCACGCGCGGCGGGCTCCTAACCGGCCCCATGGCCGCCCCCCTTCCATCGGATGCTCCCCGAAGCAAATTCCTGGGTCCGATCAGCCGCTTTGGTGCCACAAAGGCTGGCGAGAGCTGCGAGGCGGGGGACGTGAAATTTCCGCTCGTTGCCAGCGTCAGCGGTCCGGCGCCGCATCGCGAGAAAATGGAAACTATCGTAAGATCCATTTTCCAGCGCGATGGGCGCCCCGCCCTTATTCTCGCCGGTCGGCCCCAATACGCACAGCCCAGCACCACCGCCCAGCCCACTTCACCGGAACCAGCCCAGCGAGTCGACCTCAACGTCACCACCCTGTACGACGCTACAAGCACTGAACTTCAGGCTGCATTCCAGCAAGCCGACGTGCTGATCTGCCGCAGCGGCTATTCCACCTTGATGGACCTCGTCGCCTTACGCACCCAAGCCATCTTGGTCCCCACCCCCGGGCAACCCGAACAACTGCAGTTGGCGAAAATGTGGGGTAATGAATTCAATTGGCCCACCTGCCTGCAGCACCAGCTCGAAGACCTGCACCTTGAAGACTGCAGCCCGCGAACAAAGCGGCAGGACTTCGAGAGCTCGCCCATAGACCATTACACCCCAAATTTTTCCCGCACACTGCTGGATTTCTCCGAGATGCACTCGAAGAACACCTTGGAGTGATATCCGTGAGCTGGAATCTCGCTAAATGCAAAGCACGGGGCAAGAGCAGCATACACTGATGAAACTGATCGCTTGCTGAATTGGGCTAATTTCGGGCCATCACCAGCCATGCCCACAACGGAAAACTTATCGCCCGAAGAACAAGGATTGGTGGACGAACGCTTCATGCGAGCGGCGCTGGATCAAGCCAAGATGGCGGCTGAACGCGGCGAAGTGCCTGTGGGGGCTGTCATCGTCGCAGGCGGGCAGGTGATCGGGCGCGCACACAATTTGTGCGAACGCTTGCACGACTTTACCGCCCACGCGGAAATGCAAGCCTTCACTTCGGCCAGCGAGTACTTGGGTGGCAAACACTTGGACCAATGTACACTGTACGTCACCTTGGAACCCTGCCCGATGTGCGCCGGTGCTGCCTTTTGGACGAGAATTGGCCGAATCGTCTATGGAGCAGACGACTTGAAGCGCGGGAGTGGGCGCTATAGAGATTCGAAACAGAAGGGCTTGATTCACCCAAAAACAGAGGTGATTTCCGGTGTTTTAGCCGCCGAGTGTGGCGAATTGATGTCCTCGTTTTTCGCAGCGAAGCGCAAATAATACGCCGTCCAAAAGTTGGCGGGCTGTCCCGTACTTTTGGCATCGTCTCAAATCGCCCACCGTGTCGGACATCAACAAGGAATACCTCCTCGCTCTTCGGAGCGACGTCGAGCAGAAGCACGACGAGGCGCTAGTGCAGCGCTTCGATTCGATGCACCCTGCAGACATTGCGGAGGTTTTCAATCATTTGAACGCCGAGGAAGTCGGCTACTTGTTCAAGCTCATCGACGACAAAGAGCGTGCGGCCGATATGCTTGTCGAACTCGACGAAGATGTGCGAGAGATGCTCATGGCACAGCTCACCAATCGCGAGATTGTGGAGGAAGTGCTGGCCTACATTGAATCGGACGATGCCGCCGATGTCGTGGGGGAGTTGCCCGAAGCGCGGGCAGAAGAAGTCCTCGCCCAACTCAAAGATGAGGACCAAGAAGAGCTGATCAACCTCTTGAGTTTTTCTGAAGGAACAGCGGGTGCTTTGATGGGAACAGAGCTCGTGGCTGTGCAAGTGAATTGGTCCGTGGCCCAAGCGGTCCGAGAAATGCGCTCGCAAGCTGAAGAGGTGGACCGCGTGCATAGCATTTATGTGGTCAACGACGCAGGCCAACTCAAAGGCCGGCTTTCGATCCGCAAATTGCTGTTCGCTGCCAGCTCGGCAAGAACGTCCATTGAGGACCTGTACGACTCCGAAGAAATCCGAAGCGTAAAAACAAGCGACCCCAGCGAAGAGGTGGTGCAGATTATGAAGAAGTACGACCTGGTGGCCCTGCCCGTGGTCGACGAACACCAGCGACTTCTGGGCCGAATCACCATCGACGACGTGGTGGATCTCATGGAGGAAGAGGCTGAAAAGGACTACCAACTCGCCAGTGGACTTAGCGAGGATGTGGAGTCGAGCGACAGCGTCTGGGCACAAACCCGGGCGCGCTTGCCATGGCTGCTCATCGGTCTGGGCGGCGGACTGGCCGGAGCCTACATCATCGGCGTGTTTGACATCGAGCACTTCCCCGCCTTGGCCCTATTCATTCCACTCATTGCGGCGATGGGTGGCAATGTCGGAGTGCAATCTGCAGCAATCGTGGTGCAGGGCTTGGCCAGTCAGAGCATCGGCGAAGACAACATCGGCGCCCGCTTGGTCAAAGAACTGTCCGTCGCCTTGGTCAACGCTGTGATATGCGCAGCGGTCATCATGATTGCCAGCCTGGCGCTGGACTACCAAGTCAACCTCAGCCTAACGGTCAGCCTCGCGCTGTTTGCCGTCATTGTCTTCGCCGCGCTCTTCGGAACGTTCGTGCCCTTGATTCTCAACCGATTCAACATCGACCCCGCATTGGCCACCGGCCCGTTCATCACCACCGCGAACGACATCATCGGCCTGATAATCTACTTCGCCATTGGCATGGCGCTGCTATGAAGGTCCTGTTCCTCGAGATGGTGCACCCCATTCTCATGCAACGGCTTGAGGCGGCCGGCCACCGGTGTATTCCCTGCGAAGGATTTCCCATTCATGAAACTCTTCACGCCAATCCCGACGCTCAGGGGCTGGTCATCCGCAGCAATATCATCGCCGACAGCGCCCTGATAGCGCGCCTCCCCGACCTCAAGTTCATCGCTCGCTCTGGCGCTGGCATGGAAAACGTGGACCTGCTAACCGCGGGGCATCACGGCATCGAGGTGTTCAACAGTCCAGAAGGCAATCAAAATGCCGTAGGTGAGCACACCTTAGGGATGCTGCTGGCCTTACTCAATAAACTGCGAAGCGCCGACGCCAGTGTGCGGCGCGGCGTATGGGATCGGGAAGGGCATCGGGGCATGGAGCTCGCAGGCCGCACTGTCGGCATCTTCGGATATGGATACATGGGTGAAGCCTTCGCATCCAAACTCAGCGGCATGGGGTGCAAGGTCATCGCCTATGACAAATACCGCAGCGACTGCAGCTCGACTGCAGCACCGGCCGTTGAACAGGTCGACCTTGAAGCGTTCAAGCGGCGCACCCAAATCCTCAGCATTCACTGCAATCTGACGGCTGAAACCCACGGGCTTTTCGACCGAGAAATGTTGCATTCCTTTGCCCAACCCATCGTGCTGCTGCACACGGCGCGCGGCCCCATCCTTCGCACAGCTGACCTGCTGGACGCGCTCCAAACAGGGTGCGTCACAGCCGCTGCCCTTGACGTATTTGAGCGGGAATCCGATGGATTTGAGGCGCTCTCAGGCGAAGGCGACCCGGTGTGGACCCGGCTTCTCGCCCACCCCCAAGTGTTGCTCAGCCCCCATGTCGCCGGTTGGACCCGCGAGAGCTACTTCAAGTTGAGCGATGTGCTCGCCGATAAAATTCTGGCTTGGGCTGAATAGCCCCCTCGAGCTTCCTCAGCTGCCCGTCCGTTCCCGGCTGTTCGCAGAGTACAAAACCTTCAAAGCGCTGGCCTGGCGAAGCTCTTGCTTCACATCTGTCACCACACCCATCTTCGTTTCCACGTCCACCTTCATGGACACCCACATTTTCGTTTGCTCGGCTTCTGCCAAGGTCAAGCGCTCAATCTTCACCCATTCTTGGATGGCCGATGCATCGGCGAACTGATCATTCAACTGAATCACAGGCTCGGTGCCGTAGCGCTTGTCCTGCGGCGTCCCGATGTTGATGTAGCGAATCAGGTGTTTCTTCTCAATCTTGTACACCTCGGACACCTCTGGGCGGACGACTTTCACCATCTCATCCTCGGTCTGCATCACCGTGGTCATCATAAAGAAGAACAGCAAAATGAACACGATGTCCGGCAGAGATGCCGTAGAAATCGCGGCCATTCCGCGTTTTTTTCCCTTGTTGAACTTGCCCATGGTATCAGTAATAGGTTGCGCTTGCGTCGCGCGGTTCAGCTTCAGAAATTCGTTGTGGATAGACCAAACGAACCGCCAAGATTCGGTCCAACAAGCTCTGCTCCTTCGAGCGGCCGTAGCGCTCCTCGAGATCTGCGTAGGTCATGTTGAATTTCGCCATGGCCAATTCGTCACGCAACTCATTGATCGCCGCCTCGAGCTCGTTTTGCACCTGCATATACAAGTCGTAGGAAGTGTTCCGGTCGGTTTGCAATGAAATCAATGCCGAGCCAGGCAATTCCCGGTAATCGCCTCCAAACAACTCAATTGCACGGATCTTATCGCGCACTTTTTCAGCCCTCTTGGTCTGGCCCGCGACCAAATAGCTCTGCTCCAAAATGAGCAGCTCCGACTTGCGCACCCACACCCGCTCAGGATACATCATATTGCCATCGGCCAACTCGACATTGTCGCGTACAGGGTTCAACAAGCCGTCTCCTGTAGCGATTAAAAAGTCTTTCGCGCCCGCCTTCAATTCACTGATACGCAACACCTTTTTCTCGACGAGCAAACTGTCCCGAAAGTTTGTACGCACATTGTAAACGTCGCCTTCTTTCACCTCCTGCTGCTCCAAATCATCTGGAACGGGTGGTGGCAATTGGCGTTTCACGCCTTCGTCCGAGTCAATGGTCGTGGTGACGAGCCAAAAAACCAGCAACAAGAAAGCGATGTCCGCCATCGAACCCGCATTGATTTCTTGAAGTTCGCGACGTGCCATGGCTTACTTGAATACTGCGCTTACCTCGGTCCAAACAATCGTAGCCATTGCCGTAATGCCCAGCAAGTACACCAGCCACATACCGCCACCGGCGAATTGGCTCACGCCTGGCGTGACCGTGTCGCCGCTAATCTCATAGGCTGCAAGCACCGTGCTGTCAGCAAGGCCATAGTACGAAACCAAGGCCATCGCAGCGAAGACGAGCACACCTATAAGCTGCGACTTGCGCTCCTGAAAATTGATGGCAAAGAAGTAAACGCCGAATGACAAAGCCGAGGCCGTGCACGCAAAGCCTGCGGCATAGATGATGTAATACACCGCATCGAGCATGCCCCCATAATTGGCCAAACCTTCTGCAATTGTCTCATCCGAACTGCTCGCCGCTGCAATAGCGATACACAAACCCGCGCCCAGCACGATAATAAACGCGCGCAAGGCGGCCAAACCAATGTGAAGTGGATTCTTGTCCATGGGGCTAAATATTACTTGCCTTGAAGCTTTCGCTGGTAGAGCAAATCCACCAAATCCATGGAAGCTTCCTCCATGTCAAGGACGATGCTGTCAATCTTGGATAAGATGTAGTTGTAAAAAATCTGGAGGATGATGGCCACAATCAGACCTGAAACGGTCGTAATCAAAGCGACCTTGATTCCGCCGGCCACAATCGAAGCGTTGATCGTGTTCGCTTCAGCAATGTCGTTGAAAGCTCCGATCATTCCGATCACCGTTCCCATGAAACCGAGCATCGGCGCGAGTGAGATGAAGAGTGAAATCCAAGACAAGCCGCGCTCAAGCTTGCTCATTTCTACGCTTCCGTAGTCCTCGATGGCTTTCGCAACTTCAGCGTAGTCGCCGCTGCTGCGGTCAAGCCCCTGGGTGAAAATTGAAGCAACGGGGCCGGGGGTGTTCCGGCAAACGTCTTGGGCTGCAGCCACTCCGCCTTTTTCCATGGCGACCTCAACCTCTTCAAGCAACTTCTTGGAGTTTGTTGTGGCCATATTCAAGTAAATGATCCGCTCAATAGCCAAGGCCAATCCGAAAATCAGACAGATCAACACGAAGGACATAAAGGTCGCATTGCCCTCGATGAAATTCTTCTTCACTTCTTGGTGCAAACTCAAGACTTCTTTGACGTCTTCTGCCGGAGCCAGGTCAGCGGGCTCAACAGGGGGCGTATCCGCAACAGTAACGCCGCTATCAGCAACGGTTGTGTCGGCTGCAATTGCAGTGCTATCAGTAGCTTCAGCCGCTTGCTCTACAGCTTCGGCATCGGTGGGGGTGTCGGGTGCATCCTGGCTGAAAGCAGGTGCGGCGAACATAAGAGCCACTGCGATGAGGGCGAACATCTTCTTCATGGGTGAAGGGGTGTCGATAAGGTTTGGCGGCGAATTTAAGCGAAGCAATCGAACTGACCACAACCTGCGCTTCTCTTATCCAATATTGGTGCCATAATTCCAATTTGACATGCTCAAACAACAGAAGTTGAAGCAAAAACGCCCGCATTGCGGGCGTTTGCATTTTAGTTGGCTTTGCGGAGAGACCGGGATTCGAACCCGGGTTACCCTTTTGGAGTAAACACGCTTTCCAAGCGTGCGCCTTAAGCCACTCGGCCACCTCTCCGGTGTTCAGACGGTGGCGCAGTCGCCTGTCTGAACGGGCGCGCAATTTACGCAAGAGTGCCGGACGGCAGCGCGAATGTCAGAGCAACTTTCCTGGAGTACTTTGCTCGCCGGCGAGGTCCTCGCTGAAGGCTGCGCCAAGCGCCTCAGGCAACGCGTGTTGACCGCCGAGAACCATCAGTTTCGTAACGGCGGCCTCAATCGTCATATCGCGAGCCGGAATTACGCCTGCAGCCAGGAGCAAGCGCCCTGTGGCGTACAAATCGGGGTCAACCATGCCCGTGGAGCATTGAGATACATTCACAATGACGATGCCGGCGGTGACAGCCGAGGAAATGACGTCAAGAAAAGCTGAAGAAGAGGGGGCGTTGCCCGTTCCATAGGTTCGAAGCACTACAGCGCGAAGGCCAGGAGCCGCAAGAAGATGGGCGAGCATCTCAGCACCCAAGCCCGGGGTCAAGTGCACCACAAGCACCCTTGGATCGAGCTGTGTGGCCAGCGAGGGCAAGTTCTTGGGGCGCAGGAGCGCTTCATGGCGGAAGCGCAAATTCACGCCCACTTCAGCCAGGGCCGGGTAATTCGCGCTGCCAATAGCGTGAAAGTCCTCGGCACTGTGCTTGTGGGTGCGGTTGCCCCGGAACAAATCATCACCGAAGTACACCGCAACCTCTTGAAGGGTCGAAAATTCCTCTCCCGTGTGCGGATCAACGGTGCGGTGAGCAGCAATCTCAACCGAGGTGAGAAAGTTCTCCTTGCCGTCGGTTCGAAGCACACCGATGGGCAATTGAGAACCGGTCAACACCACCGGCTTCCCAAAGTCCAATAGCATGAAACTCAAGGCTGACGCCGTGTAGGCCATGGTATCGGTTCCGTGCAGCACGACAAATCCGTCAAAAGATTCACGACGCTCAAACAGCAATTCCGCCAGTTCCACAAAATGCGAAGGGCGCATATCACTGCTATCAATTGGGTCCAAAGCCTCGACCTCCAACGAAGCAGAAATTCGGTCAAGCTCAGGAATTTGCAGCCGCAGCTGCTCGAAATCCAGCGGTCGCAAGGACTTCGTTTCCGACTCCTCCACGCTGCCAATCGTGCCACCGGTATAGACAATTAGAATATGCGCACTCATTTTCAAGTTTATTTAAACGCCAATTCAAACATCCGCTCCGCATTATCTGTCGTCAACGCGCTCACATCATCGACAGAACAGGCCCACAAATCCGCCACGCGTTGAGCAACAAGCGCCGTGTAGGCGGGCTCATTTCGCTTGCCACGATGCGGCACGGGCGCCAAGTACGGGCTGTCCGTTTCCAGAACCACACGCTGGCGATCTAGGCCGGGAATCACCACATCCATCCCCGCGTTCTTAAAGGTTGACACCCCGCCCAAGCCGTAATAAAAGCCCGGGTACCCTTCCACACGCTCCGCCTCAGCCACACCCCCTGTGAAGCAATGGAACACCCCCTTCAATGCACCGCTAACCGCCTCTGGTACACCGTCGAGCACTTCGAACATCTCCTCAAATGCATCCCGGACGTGCAAGACCACCGGCAGGTCGCGATCAATTGCCCAGCCGATTTGAACGCGAAGCGCCGCCTGTTGGCGCGCCAAGCTTTCCTCCGTTCGATCCCAATACAAGTCCAGCCCAATTTCCCCAACCGCCACGCACGGCATACTGTCCAAGGCGGCCTGAATCAACTTCAAGTCGTCTTCCCAATTCACCTCCACATGGCACGGATGCAGCCCCATCATCGGAAAGCACACCCCGGGGTAATCCGCGACCATAGTACGAAGACCTTCGATGCTCTGTCCGTCAATGTTCGGCAACAAGAACCGCTCCACCCCCACAGCCTGCGCCCGCTCCATCGCCTCGGCGCGGTCCGCATCAAAGGCCTTCACGTAGACATGGCAATGCGTATCAATCATGCCGCGAAAATACCGCCACTTTCGTCCACATCCATTCATACCATTGACGTGAATTGACTCAACAACCAAATGCAGGCCAATAGCATACCTTTGAAGTCGAATATTCAAAGGGATTCAACGCACGCAAATGACTCCAGATTTCACCCCCGCAGGCAAGACTTTTTCGACCACTACGCACATTGTATTGCCGAATGACACGAACACCTTAGGCAACCTCATGGGCGGACAACTCCTCAATTGGATGGACATTGCTTCGGCCATTTCTGCCAATCGGCATTGCCGGCGCGTTGTGGTGACCGCCGCCGTCAATAACGTGAGCTTCGACCGGCCAATCCGACTAGGCGACATGGTGACAATCGAGGCGAAGGTCAGCCGAGCCTTTCGGAGCTCTATGGAAGTCTACTTGGAAGTTTTCGTAGAGGATGGCGTCACGGGCGAGCGGTCCCTATCGAACAAAGCGATGTACACCTTTGTGGCCGTTGACCAACTCGGTGCTCCCATCTTGGTGCCAGGCATTACCCCTGAAACGGAAGTTGAAAAGGAGCGCTTTGATGGGGCTTTGCGCCGCCGCCAATTGCGGCTGGTCATCGCTGGGAAACTCGACCCCTCGGAAGCCACCGAGCTCAAGGCGTTGTTCAGCTGAGCGCCAACGCCGCATCGGCGATTTGATCCGGCGACACCGTCTCGATGCAAGGCGTCTTGTAACGGCATCGGTTGCCCAGCTTGCTGCACGGCCGACGAGCGCCGCCCACTTGCTTGCGGCCTTGCGGCTCGAGTTCGACCACTTTGGCCCCCGGTCGATAAGGCCCCATCCCCAAGGCCGGTGCAGTGCAACCCCAGACAACCGCCATCGGCACCCCTGCGGCCGCCCCAGCGTGCATAAGCCCCGTATCTCCGGCCACCAACACACTCGCCTTAGATAGAACGGCAAAGCTCTCCAACAGCCTCAGATGCCCGGCCAGGTTCACCAGCCTCCCTTCACCTCCCACTGAACATCGCGTCAAAATCTCCTCGCCCATCGTTCGATCCTCCGGGCCGCCTAGCAGTACCACACTTCGCCCAGCTGCATGCAGACGAGTGATCACCTCAACCCAATGCTCCAACGGCACGGCCTTTCCCTTATGCGCAGCCCCCAAGGCCAGCGCCACAAACGGTCCAGAACCTAAATCCCGGACGGTTCCCGTGCTGTTTTCAACGTTCAGCAGCGGTGGCAAATCCAACCCGCACCCATCATCCCACTGTGCCCCGCCAAAGGCTGCCAGGGTCTTTAAGTAGCGATCAACAATAGGTTCGCCCGCAAGTTCATTTGACAGCCCCCGCACCAACTTCCACTTGGCGACATTGCGCTTGTCCACCACAAAGTCTACCGTGCCGTCCTTGCGTAATGCGCGCCTGATGAAAGCCGAACGTGCATTGGAATGAAGGTCGAGCAAGTAATGGAAGCCCTCGGCCACCAGCGCGGCTTGCACCTCTGCTGTCGTGCGCTGGATCACGTGCACCTTCTGCACCGCCTCGAGCCCCTCGACAAGCGGCGCGAACGCAGCCTTGGTCAAAAAATGCAACTCCACCTCGCCTTCGAGCAGGTCGTGAACGGCCCGCAACACGGGCGTAGTGAGCAGGATGTCGCCCATGCTCGAAAACCGCACCACCAAAACCTTCACCGCCTTCGCCTTCTTAGAAGAAATTTCCGTTGCGCTCATAGGCCCGCAAGATAGCGAGCCCAAGTCCTAAAAGCAGAAAGCCGCCCCTTGTGGGGCGGCTTTCCTTAGCGATTTGGTGAAAACGCTTTCCTCAAGTTCGATCTCACTCAGAGACCAGAAGCTTTTTAACGATCACGTAGTCATTGCTCGACAAGCGAATCTGGTACATGCCGCTTGACATCGTCGTGGCGTCAATGTCGAGGACGTATTGAACGTCTGACGTTGCGTTACCATCGAACAACTCCTGGATGAATGAACCGTTCATCGTGTACACATCAATGCGCAGGCGCATGTTGTCGCTCACAATAAAGCCGAGTTGGCTGTAGTCATTCGTTGGGTTAGGCATCAGACCCGTGATACGGATTGGATCCTTCAAGCCGGCCGTACCTGTAGAGATGTCGAACGGCGTGTGGTCGTTTCCGCCAGCCGTGACATTGTCCAAGTTGTCGAACTCGCCCGTGCCTTGGTCCGTGTAAGCAAAGCTCGAAGCGTTGCCACAGTCGTCCACGATATCGTAGGCGTAGTTGATCTCCCATCCGAGGCAGCAATCCAAGTCCATGAAGATGTCACCTGAAGATGCGTGAGCACCCAAAGACTGACCGTCAACCACGAGCTCACCGCTGTAGAAGAACCATGCACTTGCACCGTAGTTCTCGTTCTTGTTGTTGGCTCCTTCACCGATCTGCAACCCGTAGTAGTTGTTCATCGGCTGGTGCGTCAATTCGAACGATGAACCTGCAAGGGCTCCCGTACCTGTCATCGTACCGCTCTCCATCACAGAGAACATCCAATCCGTCCAGATCTCAACACCTGGGAAGATCTCAGCGCAATCCTTCTTGTAAGAATGTGCACCTGGCTCAGCCAACCACTCATTCCAATCCAACACGCTAGAATACGTGGCATCAAAGGTCAAGCCAGCCGTACCGTCGGCGTTCTCCGTCTCAAGCACAATGTGCAATGATCCGTCGTTGCCCACTTCGACAAGGCTGCTGCCGCCCGAAGTGATCGTGTAGGCTTCGTCCATGTTGCCCTCGGTTCCGAACAAACGGATGGCCTCAGGAGCGCGGTCGTCGCACGTCTCGCCGTTGGCGAGCGTCTCCACCGTACTAGGCATGCAGAAGTTTGAAATCTCATCCGTCGGCACGTAACCGGACGTATCAGAAGAGAACGTCAATGCCACATCACTGTCGCAGTTGTCTGCAAACTCCACATCACATGAAGCAGGCAACTGGATGAAGTCAAGGATGTCGTTGATTCCGTTTCCATTGTCATCTCCGCAAGCGTAGTCGACAACGTCACCGTTCATCAAGTCACACGTTGCAGTGAACTGCGGAGCCACCTCGTCAAGGACGGTGATGGTCTGCGTGCTGCTCACAGTGTTCATGTTGCCACAGTCATCCGTTGCAACAGAGGTCCACGTGCGTACGAAGGTGTAAGAACCCTCAGCCGTGTCGTCGTCTGCATCACAGGTGTAGTCATTGGCACTGTCCTCATGGGTCAACACATTGCTGACATCCGAGTCGCAGTTGTCCGCTGTACCCACCGTTGGAGTACCTGTCACAGCAGGGCTGCGATCTGTAGAACAAGCGTCATCAAGTTGCAACGTTACATCTGAGAGTGTCTCGATGTCCTGTGTAGGATTGATCTCGTCAAGCACCGTGATATGCTGCGAAACAGACTGGGTCTGCGTATTGCCGCAATCGTCGGTCACCGTCACCGTGAAGGTCCGGTCGAACTCGAAGCTGCCGTCAAGAGACGCATCGTCACCACTGCAAGTGTAGTTCGGGTTGCTATCCTCGAAGCCGTGCTCCACCGTGATGTCCGTATCACAAGCGTCAGACGTCTCGTAAGAAACGTAGCCGAGTGCGTCAGTCGTCATGTCAGCGTTGCACAGGTCATCCAAGTTAATCGTCTGATCAGCTGGTGCCGCAAGGCTCAGGTCGGGCTCGATCCCGTCGGTCACCGTGATGGTCTGATCGCTTGAGATCACATCTTGGTTGCCGCAGTCGTCCGTAGCCGTAGCCGTCCAGGTCCGCGTGAAGGTGTAAGAACCTTCAGCGTTGCCGTCGCTTCCGTCGCATGTGTACTCGTTGGCACTGTCCTCATAAGTGATGACAATGGCCACAGAGCTGTCACAGTTGTCAGAAGCGTCAGCCGTAGCTGCACCAGCAACCGAAGGCTCGGTGTTGGTTGAGCAGCTGCCGTCGAGCGTCGTAGCAAAGTCGCTTGGGGTCGTGATTCCAACCGCAGGGTTGATCTCATCGTTCACATTGAACTGCTGATCGTGCGTCAACTCCGTAGAGTTTCCTGAGTCGTCACAAGCAATCGCCGTCCAAGACCGCGTGAAGGTGTAAGAACCTTCAGCCGTACCGTCCGATGCGTCACAAGTGTACACAGGAGCTGAGTCGCTGTGGTAAATGCTGATCGTCACGTCGCCGTCACAGTTGTCAGAAGCAGATCCAGTCACCATATCGAGAGACAGGTCCGCCGCACAGTTTGCGTCGAGAAGCTCAACACGGTCTGCGGGGAAGTCCACGCTCAATGAAGGCGCAATGTTATCCTCAATCGTGATGATGTGCTCGCAGAAGCTGTTTGACTTGTAGTTCTCGTTCTCACACATGTCTTCTGCGTAGAAGACGCGAGTGAATTGGTAAGAACCGTTGTGTCCAGCATCGTCCGCACCGTAGATGTAGTCGGCACCTTCCGTATCGCAAGCCGTAGGCAAGTCGATGAACGCAACGTCCTCGCTCCACACATCTGGGTTGTCATCACAGTTGTCCGTCACAGTGGCCATGCCCGTAACGTCTGTGCTAGCATCCGTTTCGCAGTTGTCATCCAACTGAAGAGTGATGTCATCTGGGCAGAAGTCAAATTCTGGAGCCAAGGTGTCCACTGTGGCCACGTACTGCACAACCGTAGGTGCTGCGTTGCCGCAGTCGTCATAGGCTGTCCAAGTCCGGACCCAAGTGCCTGGGCAAGAACCTGAAGACATAAAGGCGTTCACCACCTCATAGCTCAAACTGTCGTCGCAGTTGTCAGTAGCGTGCAATGGCAAGACCAACACATCGTATGGGTCTGGCATATCGTGGCAAGGGATAGCCGCTGGGTAAAGTTCGCCGAGGTTGCCGTCAAACTCTGGCGACTCCTCATCCGTGAACGTCAGGGTCTGGTCGCAAGACAAGATGGTGGTATTGCCACAGTTGTCAACAGCCGTCACCGTGAACGTACGCGTGATGGTGAAGCTGCCTTGGTTGTCTGAATCATCAGCATCGCAGTCGGCCACCGTCACATCAGCGTATGTGAAGCTTACGTCCACATCATCGTCACAGTTGTCGCTCTCAGTCCATGACACTTCGCCATTGGTCTCCAAGCTCAAGTCGCCGTCAGCGAGGCACACATTGGCGTGCAACATATCAGCTGGGCAATCGATGGCCAATTCAGGAGCCGTCGTGTCAACCACCTCGATGGTCTGCGTGCGCTGATGCGTGTTGCCGGCGCAGTCCTCGGTCTCCCAAGTGCGTGACAGCGTATACGTATCGGCACAGATGCCATCAGTGCGCACTTCGCTCACAAATACAATTGAAGGTGCGGGGTCGCAGTTGTCAGCAGCGGCAAGCGTGCCGAGATCGGCAATCGCAGGCACAGCGTCGCACTCCACATCATCAAGGTCAGCCGGGAAGGCCGTGAACTCAGGAGCGGTCGTGTCCTCAACAGTGATCATTTGGGTGTGCGAAGCAGTGTTGTTAGAGCAATCCTCCACACCATAAGTACGCTCGATGGTGTACTCTTGGTCACATTCAGTTGGATGAATCTGGTCCGTGTAGCTCACCGTCAAAGACAAGTCGCAGTTGTCCTCGGCCACGGCCATGCCGTCTCCCGCCGTGTACACCGGCACAGCGTAATCCGTGCCATTATGCGTAACAGTGCCGTCAAGTGCCGCGTCGCTGCACTGATGCGTCAAGTCAGCAGGTGCATAAGACCAAGTTGGGTCCGTCGTGTCTTCCACAACAACAATCTGCTGGAACGTGCTCACATTGCCGCACATATCCGTTGCGGTGTAGTCGATTACGTAGTCATCATAGCAACCTGAAGAAAGCGGCGTGCACTCCACATCCACGTGAGACATTTCACAGTTGTCTGTAACTGTCATCAAGCCCAAGCTGTTCAAGTGATCATAAGAGCAATCGCCCCACAAGTTGCACTCAATCGTATCAACGCCGAGCCCAGCGAATGAAGGCACAATCAAATCTTGAATGTCAATGCGCTGATCGTCCGACACGGTGTGACCGTTGCCACAAGAGTCAGTAGCAGTCGCCGTCCACGTACGAATGATAGAGTAGCAACCTGTAGAGGTGCTGTCCACAATCACGTCTGCGTAGTCCAACGTCGTCTCAGCGAGATCACAGTTGTCACTGTAGCCTGTCGCTGCCGTTTCAGTATTAGAAGGTGTAAAGTCAGCATAGCACGCACCGTTCACGTTGAGTACGATGTCGCCTGGGGCTTCAACTTCTGCAACGGGGTTGGTGTTGTCCTCAATCACAATCGTCTGAATGTGGATGGATTGGTTGCCGTGGCAATCCGTGGCCACCCAGCGGCGCTCAAGCGTACGGCAAGAGCTGGCCGTGTATTGGACCGTGAATTGTCCGATCAGCTCGACGCACACGAAGTTGTCGTTGCCGTCTGCAAATCCAGAGGTGTTCGAATCAAAGCCAGCATCACAGCCGTACTCAGAGTCGTCGCAGTTGTCCGTGAAGATAACCGTCTCGTCAGCCGCCTGGTTGTCGGCGAGCCAAGCATCACTCTCGTCACAAGTCAACGTGACATCATCACCTCCTGAAACATGCGTAGGCGCGGTGTTGTCGTCACGCGTAACACGTTGCACAATGTGCTCAGCAATTGAACACGCATCGTCGAAGGCGATGTAATGCAATTCCACGTACTCGCCGTCCACACAATCGGAGGGGTAATCCGCACGAGGGTCAAGTTCCGCAATCACGTCACCGGCAAAACCAGTGGCACTTTCACCTCCGAGTGAACCCGTCCAAGAGAACCAGCCGCTGAAGCCGTCGTCGGCACAGTTGTGGTTGTTGGCGCCGTCACCGAGTTGGTAACCGAAGTGTTGGGTTGCAGGCTGATGAGCGAAGTGGATCAATGTTCCAAACTGCCAATCGCCACGTCCCGTAGCATATGACATCGCGTCATTCATCGTGTACATCGTCCACAAGTCCGTGGTCACAGAACAACCGTAGTCGTTCTTGAAGCCACCGGTCCAGTCCGCACCAGATGTGCGGCCTTCAAAGAAGAGATGGATGTTCAATCCACGTGATGGGTTGGCTGCGTCGACAACTGCACCGCTCATAATGGCCGTACCGTTTTCGAACTGCTCGAGGATCACTCCTCCCGCCGAGGCGTCCTCCACAAAGAAGGTGGCCTGGTTCATATCGCCATTGATATCGTAGAACTGAAGCAAAGCGTCAGGGCCGTTGTTGAAATTGGCGTCATCGCCAGCTGTCAACACATCCCAAACTTGAGACGAGCCGCCGCCCTGCTCCATCTGGTTTTCACCGTCAAACTGGAAGCGCTCGCACGCCACTGCGTCCAAAGGCAGGTCGTTACAACCGTTGGCTTCAGCAGCGCTGCAATCTGTTGCGTCGAGATCACTCTCGCACTCAACCGTGTAGTCCTCAATTGCTGCACCACCAACGGTGATGTCAAGTGAAGCACACCCAAGACAAGGGTCTGCACTGGCAAGTGCAATAACACTCTCCAATGTATACAGACGACTTTCACTATCGAAGGTGTAAGGACCTGCATCAATCATATAAACGTCTCCACTAGCTAGGGAAGTAATACTCCGCATTCCTGAATCATCAGCATATTGGAAAACCTCACCAAACCAGTTCGTAATCTGGTCTCCGTGTGACAAATCATCACAAGCATCGTGGAAGACGTGACCCGCCATCAAGTCACCCAAAACCTCAGCCGAAATCACACTCAGGTTGTATCCTGCACTTGCCCATGCAGCATCCGTTGGGAGGAAAATAGTTGCACAAGGAGAGGCGCACGCGTCGCACT
>JAQWTJ010000088.1 GCA_029242765.1 Flavobacteriales bacterium
GTGGACTTTTCAGGCGGAGTACACCGCGTGGAGATTGAAGGCGGGTCGCACGTATTAACGGCTGACAGCGTGATCATCTCGACGGGCGCTTCAGCCAAATGGCTCGGCATCGAAAGTGAACAACGGCTGAAAAACAACGGCGGCGGCGTCTCAGCTTGCGCAGTCTGTGACGGGTTCTTCTACAAAGGCCAAGATGTAGCTGTTGTGGGCGCTGGTGACTCGGCGTGCGAAGAGGCCAGCTACTTGTCCAAAATGTGCAATAAGGTCTACATGCTCGTGCGTCGTGACGAGATGCGCGCCTCGCGTACGATGCAGAGCCGTGTCAACGGGATAGACAATATAGAAGTGTTGTACAACACGTCCACCGATGAAGTGCTCGGCGACGACGCCGTGACAGGCGTGCGCGTGGTCAACACCGACGGAACGAAACGCGATCTGGAGATCCAGGGGTTTTTCTTGGCCATCGGCCACACGCCCAACACCGACATCTTCAAAGGCCAAATCGATCTCGACAAGGATGGCTATATCGTGCAAGCAGCCCCCGGCACATCGGCCACCAACGTGGAGGGCGTCTTTTGGAGCGGCGATTGCTCCGATCGCACCTATCGACAGGCTGTCACGGCGGCCGGCTCAGGCTGCACTGCAGCCCTGGACGCCGAGCGCTACCTCGCCGCTAAAGGCCTGCACTGATGACTGGCGGGCCCACCTTGGTGTTCGCGCTCGGTTCAGCCCTCGTCTTGCTGTGCGGCTGTGAAGCCGCCGGCACGGCCACCGGCACAACGCCCAGTACAGGCACCGACTCAACAACGGCCCACGCCCCCACCCACACCGTCGACGAGCTGCTCGGCCGCTTTGACGCCGCAGCCCACCCCGACTTTTCACGCATCCCCGACGCGTGGACTGACAAGGACAGCATCTACTTGCGCACTGAGGTCCTGGACGCGTACAGCCGAATGCGGGCGAGCGCTGACTCGGCTGGCATTCCATTGCTCATCCGTTCGGCCACCCGCAACTTCGAATACCAACGCGGAATTTGGGAGCGCAAATGGGATCGACCACGTTATATGGGCTGGTCGGCCTTTGAAAAGGCCCGGGACATCATGACGTACAGCTCTATGCCCGGAACCTCCCGGCACCATTGGGGCACGGACATCGATCTATGTGAATTCGAAAACGAGTGGTTTGAAACGGGAGAAGGCGCACAGGTTTACGCCTGGCTCACTGCTCACGCGGCTCGCTTCGGCTTCCACCAAGTCTACAACGAACTCGGCTCCATCGGAGTCGATGGTGGAGGGCGCACGGGCTACAACCTGGAACGTTGGCATTGGAGCTACATGCCTTTGTCGAGTGTTATGCTGGCTGATTACAATGCCACGGTCACCTGCGACAGCATCCAGATTTTTCCGGGCCACCAAGTCGCCGACTCGCTCGACGTCATCCGTCGGTACGTGAACGGCATCGACCGGCCTTGATGTCAGCACGTGCAAAGAACACAGCGTAAGATGATGTACTTCGCTGTGGGGCGTCACAAGCCGGCAGCACTACCGCACCACAAACTTCTGCGTCGACCTGTCATTGCCTAGGCCGGAATGAATCCAATACATGCCGGACGGCCAGTCCACCGTAGAAATAAACCGCCCCTCCCACACGCCTGCATACATAACTTGGCCTTGGGCGTTGAAGACGGACAGCGGCGAAAAGGGCTGCAAGTTTTTCAAGGAGAATCTATTTTCGACGGGGTTGGGGTACACACTCCAATGGAGTCCGCTATGAGATTGAGCTAAAGCATTCCCAGAATTAATTCCTGTGGAAGGGCTATAGATGTAGTACTCGTAGGCGGCGCGGGCCGGCGAAACAGCCAGTGCATTGGCGTTGAGAGCACGAATGTAAAAGTGGACTTCTCCCGCAGCTGCAGAAAATGAAGCGGTGTACACCCCATCCATTGGGGTCACATCGCCGGCCGTTCCATCGTCCACCATGGTCACGGGCTGGAAATTCCCCGGATCATCAAAATCTGCCACCATCAAATCAACTGACGCCGCATTGGACACCGCCACTTCAACCGTGCCATCGCTGCCACTGCTGCCGTCCAATACGTATACCTCACCAATAACCGGCGGATTTTCAGAGATCTCTGGGTGATTTGAAAGGAATTCCATGCGGGCATCCGTCGTGCTGAGGATTCCAGCAAAGCCCCACGTGTTCCAAAAAGCGCTGTTGACATTTGACTCGAAATAAGTCATGCCAAACAGAGCATTGGCATCGCTTTGGGCGGCGGTGAGAGCTGTCGTTTGGAAGGCCTCGATATCTTGGGCCAAGGCATTGGCATCCATAGATTCCTCCATCACCGTCCGCATATGGGCCGTGTACTGCAACCGGTACAGCGGATCACTGAGCAAGTGATCAAGCAAAGGGCGGGAGTCGGCCGCATCGAAGCCTGAGAAATAGGGGTCGAACTCGTACACATCAGCTGGAGACCAAAAACTGAACCCCATCAACGCCCCAACAAATGAATTATCAAGGTCCCACGGCATCATTTGGAAGCGACCGTACTCATCCAAATAGAGGTAGTAGTTGTGAATGTAATAGCCGTTGTACGTGTCGAAATTTCCAATCACCGTGTTGACAGCAAATGCCCACAACACCCGGTCGATGTTTAAGACCTCCGGCAGCGATGCCGGGTCTGTTGCTAACGTCTCAATCAAACCCTGCAGTGCCCCCCAGCCGTTCTCAGTCTTAATCGTATAGCTGTCATAGTAACTCGCTGAATCTGGCCCGAGGTATTGCAGCGATGGGTTTCCACCGCTGGATCCCGCCGTTCCATCCGGTCCGCAAAAAACAGCAGCGCCGTCGCATTTAAACAACACCCCGTCATTTTCGCCAAAGTGCTTGTCCAAGAACTGTTTGTTGATGGATTCCGTATTTACATACAGCCCCGTGTATTGGCCCTGCGTGTGCAGCGCCATGAGGTTCACTTCCGGGGTCGGCAAGTATTTCCTGTAGATCTGAGCGGCCAAACACTCCTTTGTGAAGGTGGGATCCAACCAAGCATTGGCCAACTTCACTTTCTTGTACCCCAAGGCTTCTTGCCCTGAGACCCAATAGTTGAAGTCCAAATTATAAGGCACCTTCACATTGCCTTCTTGATGCGGCAGGCAAAATGTAGAATTGCCCTTGTACCGCACCCCTACACTATCGTGAGCCACACCTTCAATGGTCACTGTAGCAGGGATGCGCAAGCCCGGATCTGCAAAAAAGGACACCCCTAAAATTTCATGGTAAGCCGGGTCCTCAAACTCGATCTGCATCTCGCGCAAAATGCTCGCATCGTACAATCCCCCCTGCGCATCGTATAAGCTCTGCGGGTCGAACACCGTCAGCTCCTGGCACAGCACGGCAGGCATTGCAGTGAAACCCGCGGCACCGAGAATCAACATCGCAATCAACCGCGAAAAAAGACCCGTATGCGCAACTGTCCTCTTGCTTCCTGCTGACGATTTCATACCGAGAAATACGAACCTTCTTAGGACTTGTGAAATTTGCACGAATGTGTAGAGCATGGCGGAGGGAGCTGAAATCACTTGCGCTTGGAACGGTGCGCATAGGTGAGGCCGAGGGCCCAACGGACCTCGGTGCGCAGGGCGCCGGGGAACAGTTCGGGGCCCGCATGGCGCTGGAGAAAGCACTTGATGTGATTCCGCTTGTCAATCTTGAGATCGGTGGCCAAGCGCCATCGGTGGCGAGGCTCAGCCAGAATTGGAAGCTCGGCAGGGAAAAATCCGGCCTCCGCATCGGGGAAGTACTCGTAGGACAGTTCGGGGTCGGCATCCCAATTCTCAAAGTCATAGGCCACCGTTAATCGGTAGCGCCATTTCACCTTGATGGGTTCCAATAGTGGGTCGTCCCCGCCTGCAAGAAACAGGGCCTGCGTGCGTTGATATCCCAAGCGCCAAGCCAGTTCCCAGCGCGACAATTTGGCCTTGCCACCGTAATGAACGAACAAGCGAAGGAAGCGCTCGAAACCTTGTTTCCCGCCAGAGTTGTCCAGTTCAGTGGTGTGTCGAGCGCCGACGGCCAGGTATTGGGCATCGCTCAAATCGTTCCACTCGGGGCTCCACGAAAAGGAAGCTTGGTGGAATTGGCGTTCAAACACGGCCAAATTTTCCATCCAACGCGCCTGCTCAACCAAGTCCAGCTGAAGGGCATCGGCCAGTTTGATGTTCAACTTGAAGGTGAGCCAGCTCTCGACGTCGGTTGTGTCGTGTAGCGTCGCTCCGCCTTGGGCACACGCCGTTGACAGCATCGCCGTCGATAGGCACAACGCACAAACAGCTCGCCTGATTGACAGGACGCGCGTCTTAGATCCCATCCGAGGGGTCGGTGTGGTCGGAATGCAACTCCTCGCGGGTGGCAATTTTAATCACGGCTGTGTCGCGCAACAGATCGACATTGCCCACCTCGATGCGCACAATTTCCACACCTACACGCTCCTCCAAGTCAGCTTTGAGTTCGTCGCGCTTTGCAAGTGGCAATAGATCCACGCGGTCATAGACCACGCGCCGAGTCACCAAGTGCTCAACATTTACGAGGCGGTCCAGGACGAATGCCAGACCAAGCAGGGCCGTGTTGCCCATTATCAAGGCAGGCCACTCAGCGGCCATCGGTGCGAGCGCATTCATCACCGCCAATGCAATCACCACAAAGAGGTAGGTCATCTCACGGATCGGCACAGGGTTGGTGCGGTAACGGATGATGCCGAAGATGGCGAACAGCCCAAGGGCAAAAGCCAGGTCGAGTTGCACGCCGCTGAGCAACCGGCACAGCAAGAAGACGGCACTTGAGACCATCATAAACGTGAAGACGTAGTCGCGGCGTTTCGCCTGCGTTTGGTAAATCAGTCGCACCAAAATCCACGCGGAAAGCAAGTTTGCTCCAAAGTGAAGGGCGAGCATTTCGATTGATTCGAGATCCATTTTGTTTCGCGTTATGCGTGAGCGTCTATATGAACAGGTGCATCTGAATGAGCATAAATCAGTGCCCGCTCAAGGTGGCGCAATGTCGCACCATAAGTTCGAGTCTGCAAAGTGGGATTGCAGCGAAGGCGAGCCATGGCGTACTTGCTCACACCCATCGTGCGGCCGAGCATACCACGCCGGTCAGGGTGCGACCGGAGAAGGTCGTGCAGCGGGGTGTTGCGCGACTTTCTGGGCTGCTTGAGCTCGATGATGCTCAGCCCGTCGAGCGACGAGGTTCGGCCAGCGGTGTCCTCAAACTTTAATTCGCTATCGATGGTGATGCGCTCACCACGCGTGAAATTGGCCAGAGTAATCCTGTCAAAAGAACTGATCAATGAGGGGGTAATCGGGTGCATGTGTGGGAGAATCTTCGCGATAAAATCCTGCTCAGCAGGCGAGAGATCCGAGTCGAGTGAGTCGCCGCTACGTTGCAATCGGTGCTTGACCGTGCGGCCGTTGTGCAAGCGCTCCTTCACCTCGAGGAACACAAGGTTCGTACTGGAATAGCGCCGCAAGCGAACCTTGAAACGGTGGCCCTTGCCGCGGAGGTGGTCCTCTAAACAGACGTTGGCCGGATCGTCAAAGTAAATGTTGCTGTAGAGCGTGTGCAGCGTGCCACAGGTTTCTAATAATTGGCACTCAGCCTCCAAGCCGCTGAGAATGAAAGGAATCCAAGATGACGGCACGACAAACTTGGAATCAAATCGCTTGAGCAATGCGATGTCAGCCATCGCGTCAAGCGTTGTAGTTTTGAAACCCTCTAACATTGCGGGCCAAATCTAAGGCGAGCAAGGCATGCAACCCATCGACTGTTCAATTGGTTTTGGACATGAAGAAAATGAAACTCGCCCGACTCCTATTCTCGATTTTTCTTGCCTTGACCTGTGTTGACGGGGCTTCGCAAGTTATCATCAACGAATTTTCTTGCGCCAATTACTCGCTGGGCATCGGCGGAAACAACGAGGATTTTGTCGAACTATACAACCCCGGGGTGGCGGCAACAGACATCGGCGGTTGGTTCCTTTCAGATGACGTGGCGGCGCCGACCAAGTTCGAAATCCCTGGCGGCACCATTGTGCCTGCAGGCGGCTTTCTGATTATTATGTGCAGCGGCGAGGCCGATGCTGGCAACCTGTACGCTGGCGGATTCCTAAACACGAATTTCCGCATCCACCAATGCGATGAGGAATCGGTGGTGCTGGCCGATGCAGCGGGGTCCGTGTTGGAGAGCTACAGCTACGAGGCAAGCAGCGGGTCCGGCGGCATCTCAACGAATCAAAAGGACCACAGTTGGGCACGCGATGTGGACGGCGGGGGCGCTTGGCGCATCTGCACCGCCCCCTCTCCCGGCACGAGCAATGCGGCGGCCGCCGCTTCAGGCGACCTCTTCGCCGGGTATGCCCCCACCCCTGTTATGGGCGAAGTCCCCGGCTATTATGCGACGGGCATAGCATTGGACTTGAACGTGCCGGCGGGATTTGACGTGTTCTACACCCTGGATGGCTACTTCCCTTCAGCCACCAGCCTCCCCTACTCAGGCCCTCTGGCCATCGACCAAACTGTTGTGGTGCGGGCCATCGCCATCGATCCCAGCGGCGAACTCGCCCCGAGCTTCATTGAAACCAACACCTATTTCTTTGGCGATGACAACCACACCATCCGCGTGGTGAGCGTCAGCGGTGACGGACTGGAAGACGGCGACTGGGGCGGCGATTGGGGCGGTGGAGGCGACGACCCCATGCACATCGAGTTCTTCAACGAGGACGGCAGCTTTTGGGTGGAGGCCGAAGGCGACTCCAACGAGCACGGCAACGACTCCAACGCATACGGACAGCGCGGATTTGACTACATCACCCGCGATCAAATGGGCTATGATGACGTGGTCGATGCCGAACTGTTCCACCTGAAAAATCGTGGAAAATTCCAACGGATCATCTTCAAGGCGGCCGCCAACGACAACTACCCCTTCGAACCAGGCGCCCACATTCGAGACGGCTACATTCACACGCTCAGCCAATTGGCCGACTTGCATCTGGACGAACGCACCAACGAAAGTTGCATCGTGTACATCAACGGCTTGTACTGGGGCGTGTACGAGTACCGTGAGAAAGTGGACGACAGTGACTTTACAAAAAAGTACTATGACCAAAGCCGCTACGACATCGACTTCCTGAAGACTTGGGGCGGCACATGGGAGGAATATGGCAGCGGGGATGATTGGTATGATCTCGTGGACTATGCCACAGGAAATGACCTGACCGTTGATGCCAACTACCAATACGTTGTCTCGGAACTCAATGAGATGTCGCTCATCGACTATTTCGTGTTGAACAGTTACGTCGTCACAATGGACTGGCTCAATTGGAACACGGCTTGGTGGCGAGGGCGAAACCCCGACGGAGATGGGCGGCGCTGGCGGTATACGCTCTGGGACATGGATGCATCCCTGGGCCATTACATCAATTACACGGGCATCCCAGACACTTCTCCGCTTGCCGATCCTTGCAACCCCGAAGCCATGGGCGACGTGGGCGGGCAGGGGCACATCCCGGTTCTCAACGCGTTGATGGACAACGAAACATTCTGGAACACCTACATCAACCGCTGGGCTGATTTGGGCAACACCTTCTTCACGTGCGAAAACATGCACAGTGTACTCGACAGTATGGTGGCTGTCATCGAGCCGGAAATGCCACGCCAATGCGAGCGCTGGGGCGGCGATGTGGCGGGCTGGGAAATCGAGCTGCAAGAGATGCGGGACTTCATCGACGAGCGCTGCCAATCCACACTGCTCAGCGGTATGGAAGACTGTTATGACGTGACGCCCGTGACCTTTACCATTTTAATCGACGGCATCGGTGAGGTGGAAGTGAACACGGTTGACATCGACCCGTCCATGGTGCCGTTCTCGGCGTGGTATTTCGCCGATGTACCCATTTCACTGGAGGGCGAGGAGATTATGGTGGGCGCTGAATTTTTGTATTGGGAAGTCATCGCGGGGGACCTGGTGATTGCTGACCCGATGGCCTCAGTGATCGAGATCTTACTCTCAGGGGACGCCACAATCATGGCGCATTTCGGTGTGCCCGAGCCGCCCGAGCTGTTGAGTTTTGACGTCGAGCCGGCAGGGGCAGGTTGGATTTCGCTGGACGGCATGCCTCTGGGGCCTTACCCCGACGAGCAGGACGTGTTCGATGGCACCCACGGTCTGATGGCCACAACCAACTCGGATTGGTGGACGTTTATAGAGTGGACTTTTTCGGCCAATTCCATTGCGCCCGCCGATGAATCCTCAGCGACATTGACCGTCGACACCGGCGGCACAGTGGTGGCCCATTTTGGTTACATCGAGCATGTCAACCTCGTGGTGGACGTGGTGCCCTACGGGTCGGGCCGCGTTGAAGTGGTTGGGCGCGCCATGGTCGACGACCATTGGGAAAGTAGCTTTGTGGTGGACGGTGATCAGCTTTTCGTCGCCACGCCCAAGGACGATTGGGCATTCTCCCACTGGGAAGTGGATGGCGGCGTCTCTGCGGCCGCAGTAAAAGACCCCGAACTCGAGTTGACCTTGCCTGCAGACGGTAACGAGCACGTCACGGCCGTATTCGAGGAACAAGAACTGACGCTATACATCCCCAACGCCTTCACGCCGGACAACGACGGGCTGAACGACGCCTTCCTGCCGCTGGGCCAAGCCTGGTCTTCGGAGCAATACCACTTCCAGGTGTTCGACCGCTGGGGGCGCGTGATGTTCAGCACCACCGACTCCGAAGTGCCGTGGATCGGCCAAGATCTCAGCGGCGAAGGCGAGCATTGGGTGCGTGACGGGGTCTACCACTGGAGCGTTCAAGTTCGCTGGTCTCACGGACTGGCCCCTGAGTTTTACCGCGGTTCAGTGACGGTGATCCGCTGAAGCGGTGAGAGAACAATACAAGTCGGTGTAGGCAGCGGCTATGGCCGCACGAGAAAATTGAGCCTGCGCCTTGGAGCGTATTCCCTGTCGGTCCCATTGCTTGCGATTCCACTCGGCCATGGCATCGGCCAAGGCGGCCACGTCCTCGGAATCCAGCAAGATGCCGTTGTCGGACGTAAGAAATTCGCCGATACCACCGACGTCGGTGGCAATCACCGGTGTGCCCGCCGCCCAAGCCTCCACCATCACGCAGGGCATGTTTTCCGCGCGGCTGAACAGCACCAGAGCATCGGCTGCAGCCATTTCACGCGCCACCTCATCGGAGGTCAAGCGCCCCAAAAAGGAAATTCGGCTTTCCAGGCCCTGGTCCCTCGCCCAACTTTGAAAAGCTGCATCGTCTCCCGAACCCGCTACAACAAGTTCGGCATCCGCACCTTGACTCAAGGCTTGGGCGAAGGCCTCGAGCAGGCCGATGACGTTTTTTTGCTGGTCATTGAGCGATGAAACATGGAAGAAACGGTGCGCCCCTTGAGCGCCCGCGCCCAATTCGAATTGTTCGCAATCCACCACGTTGGGAATGACCTGCCGGGAAATCGCCGGTGCGTGCTTATGTAGGGCGCGTCCCAGATGCGCAGAAACAGGGGCCAATATGTTTGCAGCGTTCAAAGCACGGCGTGCACGGGCTTGGCGCCTGCCCGTCAAGGCCTTCGCGCTCAAGTAGGCCGTCCAATGCTCCGTCACCACCAAAGGCACATCCCAACGCTTGGCCCAACGCACCGCCGCTTCAGCGGCCTCGGCTGCCACGTGCAAGTGAACCAAATCTGGGCGACCCCACGACGGGATGAGTTCTTGCTTCACCAAGCGCTCAAGCGCCATATTAACGCGCCAAGCCCGGGGCTTGCGATCAGGGACGAACACCCGGCCCGTCCACACCCCGCGCTCCACACGGACCTCGGTCTCGCGCCGACCCGCGGTTCGAGCATACACCACGGAGCAATCGTGCTCTAGGCCAATGGCCTCGATGTGGCGCTGAATAAAATTGCCCAATTGATCATGCTCCTTTGAAGGGTACCAACTGACAAAATGAAGGACGCGCATAAAGCGCAAGATGCACTATCTCTCCGCCCCATTCAAGAGAAAACCGACCAAATGAAGAAGCGCTTGCTCTCCAAAATTCTAGGTGTTGCGGCATCGACGCACGGGCAAAAGCCCGTGAAATTTAGTCGCGGATATGCCTAACTTGAGCACGAAGTGCTGGGGGATCGAGCCTTTCATTTTAATCAATCGAAATGATCGCCATGAATAAGCTGTATAATCTACTACTAATCTTCCTCATCATTCCACCTGCTCTTGCTCAAGAGAGGATCGCCTTCAACAGTGCAAACCCCTTCAATTTTAGGGACATCATCCTCAATTTAGAGAAGCAAGAATCGCAAGAGGTCTTCGGCATATTAACCCTGCCAAAAAAAAGCAGCGAAAACGAGGTAGTGCCCCTGGTCATTGCTCTTGCCGGAAGCAAAGGATGGGCCGATCACCACGTTGAATACTTGCGGATGTACAATGAAATGGGGATTGCGACATTTGAAATTAAGAGCTTTGAAAGCAGAAATGTCACATCGACTGTAGGCAGTCAAGTGGCTGTTACAACGGCAATGATGATTCTCGACAGCTATAGGGCCCTAGAGGTCCTCAGCAGTCATCCAAATATCAATTCAAATAAAGTTGCAATCACGGGCTGGAGCCTTGGCGGGGGCGTCGCCCTGTACGCAGGATGGGAGCCGTTGAGAAAAGCGATCAACCCCGCATCCTCTTTTGCCGCTCATTTGTCGCTCTACCCGCCCTGCATTGTGGAGCCCCTGAACCTGGATTTCACCTCCGCTCCAACCCATATTCTCATCGGGGCATTGGACAATTGGACCCCGGCCGCACCGTGCGTTGAATTGGTCAACAAATTGCGCAATTCTGGTGCCAATATTGATGTCACTGTATACCGTGAATCGCATCATTCTTTCGACAGAGTTTCCGAGCCCATCGTCGATCCCGATGGGTACATCCTTACAAATTGCAGGTACAAAATGAAAGACGATGGAACCGTCCTCACGAACAAGTCGAATTTCCCGATCAGGTCGGCCTTTTTCCAGAAAATCAGCCTGGCTTTTTGCACCAAGAGGGGGCCAACTTATGGAGGCAATGTTGAGGCGAGAATTGCATCGTTTAAGTTCTCGAGAGAATTTATGAAAGAGCATCTATTGGAACCTCTGGCGAAGTAAAGCCTGAGACTGGACGCAATAAACAGTCGCCATACAGCAGCCCAAATATGTGGGGCCGCATATGCTACGCGATTCCAAATCGCGCTTATCGATCTGAACGTGAAAATTCCAGTAATGATTTTCGTCTACTTTTTTTACAGAATCACGAGAAATACATCATATCCATTTTTTCACTAAAACCATATTATTTAATCGATATTTTACCATAATCGATGCTTTTTGGTCATTATATTGCCATTACTACAAGAAATTCAGCTCCATAAAATTATCGACATAATTCTCTCGTCGATTTTTTTTATCCAGTCAAAGTTGCTGAAAATGGCAATGATGCTGTTGCCTCAAGATGCTTACTCTCGGGTTATGGTGTTGTAAGTTTGGTCAATGGATATTTCATTTGGCTATATAATCACGTTTGTTTCACTGATCTATGGGCTTGCCCTTACCCATGCGTTATCATGCGTCGCAGAAATAATTCAAAACAGAAATAAAATTCAGAACTATTGGCTCTGGTGGATTTGGGCTGTTTGGTTTATTCTTCTCGCAATTGGATTTTGGGTGAGCGTTTACTCCTATTGGCACGACTGTGAAGAGTGGAGCATGATGCAGTTTTCCTTTGTGACCCTTCAGGCCTGTATGTTTTACTTTTGTTTTTATATGTTCTTCAATAGAGCAGATGAGATAAACAACAGCCTGGAAGAAGGATTCAACAAGAACAAACGGCT
>JAQWTJ010000089.1 GCA_029242765.1 Flavobacteriales bacterium
ATTTTTGCCCCATGCTTACTTGTCGTGTACTTTTTTTTGGAGCGGCCACCCTTTTTATGGCTGCGCCGTCTCTTTTGGCTCAGGCCGTTTTGCACCAGCCGTATTTAGGCGTGGGCCTCACAGCCGGGGTGTACGCAGCAAATCACGTCCAGATTCCACCTGGAGGCGAGGCCCAATTCTGGGACTACGGGGAGCATGAAGGCGATTTTTACATGAACCAGACCATCGCCTTAGCACAGACCTCAAGCTTTGCCAAAAGCTTTCCCGATGCCCAATGGGTGGTGGCCAACCAGAACGCTATGGGCTTCAGCAGCACGCTGGATTCTGTGGTGGAATATGGCAATGTAGTGGAAGCCCTCTTTGCACCGATTGCATTGGACGACCCCTTGGTGACGTTTAAATGGCCCGTTCTCTACGGCGACACTTTCGAAGACACTTTTTCAGTGAATATGGAGTTGGCTGGGGACCCGTACACCAACACGGGGTCGTTTGAAGCCACGGTCGACGGCTGGGGCTCACTTCAGAGTCCGGCCGACACCTTGTACGACGAGGTCCTTCGCATTACGTGGTCCACAGAGCAAACGGAGATCTACGCTGGCGACACGGCGATTATCTTGTACAACCGCGTGGACTACTTTACAGACGGTCGACTTCTACCGGCCTTGCTTCATGAGCACGTCATCATCTTGGACACGGATAGTGCGGAAGTTTATGAAGGGAAAGGTTTGGTTTGGTATGACGGCATCACTTTGGCCGTCGACCCGGCAGAGGCCGAAAGCTCAGCGTTGCAGATGCAGGTGAGCCCGAACCCGGCACAGGGCCCGTTCACAATTCAATGGTCTCCCAATGGCGCACCCGATGCCGTGCGGGTGCTGGACGTCAAAGGCGCGGAAATTCGATTGTTTGGCAAAGCCGAATGTGCCGCTTCTGGCGGAGCACTTCGTATGGAGTCGTTGCCGGCGGGGTTGTACTTTGTCGAGGGGATTTGGAACCGAACAACCCGCATGCAACGCGTTATTGTACAATAACTTAGTACATTCGTGCTATGCTAAGCAAGAAAGCCCAGTATGCATTTCGCGCACTGGTTGTATTGAGCAGTGAGCACTCCAAAGCAACGGCCGACGGCCGCAAGATGCGACCGTTGAGCATCCCGAAAATTGTGGAGCGTGCTCCGATGAGCACGAAATTTCTCGAGCAGATTCTCTCTGAGTTGCGCCGTTCCGAAATACTGCAAGCGCGCCGTGGACCGACCGGCGGATATTTGATGGCCAAAGAACCGTCGGACGTCTCATTGGCTGAAGTGCTCCGATTGATCGACGGCCCGATTGCGCCACTGAAATGTGTGAGCTTGAACTATTACGAGAAGTGCGATGACTGCACAGAAGCCACGTGCGGCCTGCGCCGTAGCATGGCCGAGGTGCGCGACGCAAAGCTCGAAGTGCTCAACCGTTTGAGCGTCTCCGACCTGGTATAAGTCTTGCTACCGGCTGTACGGGCTCTCAGTAGGCTCGCTTGTTTGAACCGTCCCTCCAATAGATGTAGGCGCGGTTGACGACACGATTCCCGCCCGGCGTGGGGTAGTCTCCGGTGAAGTACCAATCCCCCGTATGACCAGGAATGGCCTTGTGCAGCCCTTCAATGCTCTGGTATATGATCTTCACTTTAGCGTTGACGTGCGCGGGTGTAAGCAGGAGTGATATTTCTTCGGAAACATCGTTTTGGGCCAGTCCTTCGTAGATGGGAAGCACGGCGTTGCGCTGCTGGGTCAGGGGTTTTTCAAGCTCGGCCTGACATGCAGAGTAGACCTCGTCGAGGAGCGCCTCGCGGCCCTGTTTACGGATGAGGCTAACGGCCGCCTGGAAAGCGATGAAGTCGCCCATCCTTGCCATATCAATACCGTAGCAATCGGGAAAACGGATTTGTGGGGCGCTCGAGGCGACTACGATGCTCTTGGGACCGAGTCGGTCGAGGATGCTCAGGATGCTCTTTTTGAGTGTCGTTCCACGTACGATGCTGTCGTCGATAACGACCAGGTGGTCCACTCCGCTCCGCACGGTGCCGTATGAGACGTCGTATACGTGGGCCACGAGGTCGTCACGTGTGCTGTCTTGCGTGATGAAAGTGCGCAATTTTACGTCCTTAATAGCCACTTTTTCTGCGCGTGGACGCTCTTGCAATATGGAGCGGACATCCTCTTCACTGGGCCGGTCGCCTAGTCCGATAATGCGCGACACTTTTGATTCGTTGACGTAGTCTTCAAGCCCCTGAATCATCCCATAAAAGGATGTTTCTGCTGTGTTGGGAATGAAGCTGAAGACGCTGTGGTGGACGTCGTGCTCAACCGCCTCTAAAATGCGGGGAACCAATAAACGACCTAGGGCCTTTCGCTCCGCATAGATGTCGGCGTCGTTGCCGCGTGAAAAGTAGATCCGCTCAAAGGAGCATTTTCGAGGGGTGGGCGCCGCCTCCCGGACTTGTTCGAGACAGGTGGAGCCATTTTTTCGAACAATCAAAGCTTGACCGGGGAGCAGTTCCTGCACTTGGTCGGCGCGCACATTGAAGGCCGTCTGGATGACGGGGCGCTCGGAGGCGGCAACCGTGATTTCGTCGTCCTCGTACCAAAAGGCGGGGCGGATGCCTGCGGCGTCGCGCATGATAAACGAGTCGCCGTGGCCAACCATACCGCCTATGACATAACCGCCGTCCCACAGCTCAGATGCGCGCGCAAGGACTTGGCCCAGGTCGAGCTCGTCGCCAATCATTCTCGTGATGGCGGCACGGTCATGCCCTTCGGCTTTGAATCGCTGGAAATCTTGCTCGACTTGAGTGTCGAGAAAGTGCCCCACTTTTTCTAGAATCGTGACTGTATCGGCCTTTTCCTTTGGGTGTTGACCCAAGTCGATTAAAACGTCGAACAGTTCGTCGACGTTGGTCAGGTTGAAGTTCCCTGCGAGCACCAAATTGCGGGTGCGCCAGTTGTTCTGCCTCAAGAACGGATGAACACTCTCCATGGAGTTGTTTCCGTAAGTACCATAGCGCAGATGGCCGAGGAACACTTCCCCGGTGAAAGCCACATTCTCGTACAGCCACTTTACATCGGAAAGGCGATCAGGGCGCTTTTCCTGCAAGTCTTCGAACCGCCCCATGATTTTGCGGAACACATCGGCAATGGGCTGTTTTTCACTGGACCGCGCGCGTGAAATGTATCGTTTCCCCGGCGGCACATCGATTTTCAAATTGGCCAAGCCGGCCCCGTCCTGACCGCGGTTGTGCTGCTTCTCCATCAGCAGGTACATCTTGTTCAGTCCGTATAAGGCGGAACCGTACTTCTCTTGGTAAAACTCGAGCGGCTTTTTCAAGCGCAACAGCGCGATGCCGCACTCATGTTTAAGAGAATCGCTCATCGGGCATGGATTGAGTGTAAATCTACCACGGCTTCACCTTTTGACGGGCAGCCGTTTGATGTATTTATGCTCGAAACGCGTTAGGTACCAATACATCGCAGGCACGATCACCAGCGTCAAGAATGTGGCAAAAGTCAGCCCGAAAATAATCGTCCACGACATCGGCTTCCAGAACATGTTATTGTCCCCGCCGATGTAGATGTGCGGATCGTATTCTGTGAGCAGTGTCGTAAAATCAATGTTGATGCCAATGGCCAGTGGTAGCAACCCCAATACCGTCGTAATTGCCGTCAAGATTACGGGCCGCATCCTGGTTTTCCCCCCCTCAACAATCAAGGGTACGACGTCTTGGAAAGCCAACACCTGGCCGTCGTCCATGCCGAGTTCTCGTTTCCGACGAGTCGCCAGAAGCTCAATGTAATCAATCAGAACGATGGCGTTATTCACCACCACGCCAGCGAGTGAAATGATGCCGATCATGGTCATCATGATGACAAAGTCCATCTGGAAAATGACGAGTCCGAAGAACACGCCAGCCATGGAGAACAGCACGCTGAAGCCGATGATGAAGGGGGTGGAAATGCTGTTGAACTGGGCGACGATGATGACGAAAATTAAGAACAGCGCGATCATAAGGGCCTTGGAAAGGAAGGCCATTTCTTTGGCCTGCTCTTCTTGCTGCCCAGTGAAGCCCCAGTGGATTCCGTCTTGCGGTGGCATCTCGGCGAGCAAGGTTTTTAACTCAGCGACCACCATGTTCGCATTGTAGTTTTCGAGCACGTTGGACCCAATGGAAACGGTCCGCTTGAGGTCTTTTCGCTTCATGGATGAGTACGTGGTCGAGCGTCCGGCGGTGGCAACGGCTGAAATGGGCACCTCCTTGATTTGACCGTCAGATTGGCTGCGGAAGATGACCTTTTGGTCGAGGAGGGCGTCGGCGTTGTAGCGGTATTGTTCAGCGAATCGCAGGTTGATTGGGTAGTCGTCTTCGCCGTCTTTGAAACGAGAGACTTCTCGACCGAACAGGGCCGTGCGCAAGGCGAAGCCCACCTGTTGTGTGGACATTCCGTAGCGACGTGCCTTTTCGCGGTCGATCGTGATTGGCATCTCGGGTTTGGATTTCTCCACGTCGAGTTTGAGTCCCTCAACGCCCTTTATGCCGCTGTGCTGCACTCGGTCTACAATGTTGTACGCATAGGCTAGGACATCTTCGTAGTTTTCACCGGCCACTTCGATATTGATGGGCGGCCCTTGCGGCGGCCCTTCGCTGTTTTTAGTGGCGCGAACCAAGGCGTCGGGGTGCCCTTGGACGGCCTCGCGAATCGCTACGAGCACGTCCGTGGTGCGGAGGCCGTCGCGCTCTTGGTATTTCACGAACGAGACAGTGATTCGCGCTTTATGTGGCGTTGCACCCATTTGAACACCCTCTGCCGGATCGGAAGCCCCCTCGCCGACCTGAGCAATAACGGAACTAACCATGTGCTGATCGGGGTAACCTATCGCTTCGAGCACCTGGACCTCCACCTCTTTTGTCACCCGATTGGTTTGCTCGATGTCCGTGCCAATTGGCATATCGATATATACGTTCACATACTGCGGCTCGTTCACAGGGAAGAATTCCACGCGCGGCGGGAAAACGGCCATCAAAACGAAGGACAGGACGAGCATTCCGAGGGTGGACCAGAATAGAATCCACGGCCGAATGCCGACCAAGGCCCCGGATAAAATGCGCGCGTACAGGCGCTCGAGTCGTGGCAGGAACCGGTTTTGGAAGAGCTTGGTTGCGGGGGTCAGCACCTTGGTGTTGAGCAGTCCGAGCAGCCCCACGATGATGGCAAGGTTGCCCCACGCTGTTGCGCCGGCGAGCAGCAAGAGCACACCTACCCCCACGAACAGCCCCGTGTTTCGAAGCAGTTTTTTGGTGGTCTTCTGCTCCTCTTCAACTTTCATTAGAACAGAAGTCAGCATCGGGTTGATAACCAAAGCGACAAAGAGCGAGGAGGAGAGCACAATCATCAATGTGATCGGCAGGTATTTCATGAATTGGCCCATAATCCCGGGCCAAATGGCCAAGGGCAGGAAAGCTCCGAGTGTCGTTCCGGTCGAAGCGATGATGGGCCAAGCCACTTCACCCACGCCTTTTCGCGCCGCTTCAAGGGGCGGTTCCCCCTCGGCCATAAGCCTGTAAATGTTCTCGACGACCACAATGCCATTGTCCACCAGCATGCCCAGGGCCAAGACGAGAGAAAACAGCACCATTACGTTGAAGGTGATGCCCATTGCGTCTAGGATAGTGAAACTCAAGAACATGGAGAGCGGAATGGCGATGCCTACAAAAAGGGCGTTGCGCAAGCCGAGGAAAAAAAGCAACACCCCCACGACGAGCAGCACGCCAAAAATGATGCTGTTCTGCAACTCCTCGACTTGGGTGCGCGTCATGTCGCTTTGATCTGAGGTGATGGATATTTGCACGTCGCGCGGCAGGTCGTTCGCTTTTGCCTCGGTGATGATGGCGTCGATTTTATCGGATGCCGCAATGAGATTTTCGCCCGCCCGCTTCCGCACGTCAATTGAAACCACAGGCTTTCCCCACTCTCGCGCAAAGCTGGAGGGTTCTTGTTCTTTCAAGGCCGCCGTGGCCACATCCCGCAAATGCACGATGTGCCCCTCTTCTGCTTTGACAACGATGCCTTCAATTTGGCTGGCATGCGTGAAGTCTCCCACCACCTGAACGGTACGTCGTCGCCCGTCAATCAAGATGTCGCCCCCCGAGATTGAAACGTTTTCAGCAGCGATGGCTGAGGCGATGTCATTGAAGCTGACCTGCATGGCTTCAGCGCGCAAGTAATCAACTTCGACCTCGACTTCCTTTTTATTGACTCCCCGGATTTGGGCCTCATTGATTTCAGGCAATTCCTCGATTCGATCTTGCAGAATTTCGGCATAGTCCTCGAGGTCATCGACGCCGTAATCACCGCTGAGGTTGACCTGCATGATCGGCATGAGCTCCGACAGGTTCATTGTAAAAATGTTCGGATCGGCGGGCAAATCGTCAGGGAAGCTCGGGTCGCTCATCGCTTCATCCACTTTGTCCTTCACTTTGCGAAGCGCCTCTTCAGGGCTTACGGAAAAGTCAAACTTGACATCGATTGTGCTATAGCCTTGCTGGGAAGTGCTTGAAATCTCGTCGATGCCTGAAATGGAGTTGATCGCCTTTTCAATGGGGCGCGTGATGCGCTTCTCAATATCAGAAGGGCTGTTTCCGGGGTAGGCCGTTCCGACAAACACTTCGGGGATGTTGACCTCTGGGAAGCTCTCCTTGGGCACGGTGATGTACGCTGAGACGCCGGCGATGATGATCAGGGCCGTGATCACCGCCACGGTGGTCCGGTTGGAGATGGCGGCCGAGCTCAATGCAAACTCTTTCTGCCTCGTTTGATCTTGCTTCATATCGTCGGGGATCAGTGAATGAGCGAAACGGCTTCGCCGTCGGTGAGCTTGTGGGCGCCTCGGAGAATGACGCGGTCATTTGGCTTGAGCCCTGAAGTGATCAGAATTTGGCTGCCTTGGGAGGCGCCTGTAGAGATCATTTGTTTATGGGCCGTGAGCTGTCCGTTGTTCTCGCGAACGAGGAACACAAAATCAGCACCCGACCCGTCTTGCAATAAGGCGCCTGAAGGCAGGGTCAAGGCCGAATCCAGGGCCAAGTCATTCACCCACACCGACACGTATTGATTGGGCAACAAGTGCCCCGCATTGTTCAGAGGGATGACCACCTCAAAGGTGCGGTTGGCAGGTTCAATGTATTGGCCCACTCGGCCCACTCGCGCTGGGATTGTGTCGGTACCGCTTGCGACGATTTGGACGTGTTGACCTTTGCGGATTTGGCCCACGTAATAGTCGCTCACAGAAGCGCGCACATACATATTTTCTAGGTCCACGATTCGCGCTACAGGCATCATGGGATTGGCCATTTCGCCCGGCACCACGAAGATGCGTTCGACCACGCCGTCAAAAGGCGCGGTGACACCCCCTGCGTTCACCGTTTCGTCAAAGGCTGACAAGCTTCCGGTGAGTGCAGCCACATTGCTGCGCGCTTCAATAATGCCGATTTCAGAACCGATCCCATCGGCCCACAAGCGCTCCTTGCGCTCGAGCACTTCGATGGCTAGGCCCAGCCGTGAGGCGATCTCTGTCCGGTTCTTTACTAACGCTTCGTTGTCTAAGTCAATCAACCCAGCGCCGGCTTGCACCCGGTCGCCTTCTTTGACCAACACGCGCTCAACAACACCCTGAGTTTTGGGAAAAATGCGCGCGTTGCGATCGGTCTGCACGTTGCCCGAAACGGTGAAATAGTGGGAAAACGCTTGCGCCTTCATCGTCATGATGCTGACGGCTGTGTTTTGCGTTGGCGGGGCGGCGTCATGTTCTGCTCCCGGTGCGCCCTCTCCCGGGCTTTGGCAAGCGGATAAAAACAAGAGGGCCGGTATGGCGAGCCTTGCAAGGCGTGATGCGGCCACGTTGGTGGCGATGGATGCGGTCATGGCGTTCATTTTCCGTGGGCGTGTTGAAGTCGAAAGTGTGCGTTGAGTGAGGCCAATACGGCCTGGATGTAGTTGCCCTGCGCTTGAAGGGCCTGCGAAGTGGCTTGTGTGAATTCAAAGCTGGTCGCCTCGCCTTCAGCGAATCGTGTCCCGGTGTGATCCAAGATGCGCATAGCGAGCGTGAAGCCTGTTTCACTCTGTTGCTTTTGGTCCAGCGCGCTGATGTAAGCAGACATTGCTCCGTGGTGTTCAAGTTCAGCGGCGAGGGTCATCTGCTCAAGGGCCAGACTGGCTTTCTCATGTGTGATGCGGGCCTGGGCCATTTTTTCTTTCCCGGAACCGCTGCTCCAAAGAGGAACGCCCACCTTCAAGCCCACCAACTGAATGGGGTACCACGCGCCATCGCCCATAAAGTCGAAGGCGTCGCGCTGGGCATTTCGCTGGTTGGAATAGAAGGAGCTGATCGTGGGCAACCCGTTTGCGCGCTCGATTTTAATGCCCAACTCACTCAGCTCGACCTTGTGAGCAAGGGATTGAATGGTCGGCAAGCGATCAACACGGAAATCGGTGGCCAGCGTTCGAATACCGGTCAAAGAGCTCTCTAAAGCGTGGATGTCGTCTGTGGTTTCGACGAGATGTCCGGCAGGCAAAGCACACGTGAAGGCCAACACCTTTTCGGCGATGAACACCCCCATGGTCGCAGCACTCATTTGGGACTGGATGGCGGAGAATTGCAGCTCAGCTTGGTCGGCATCCGTCGGCTCAATCAAGCCCTCTCGCGCCATCTTTTGAGCGTCTTTAGCGGCATTTCCCACAACCTGAATCATATCCTCAAACAGCGCCACTTGAGCGTGCCCGACCACCACGGCGGCGTAGGCTTCAGCCGCTGCCCGTCGTGCGTCTTGCACCGAGGCATCCACGGAGCTCTCCTTTGCCATCGCCCAGGCTTTGGCTGCCTGTACGCCCACCAAGAATGACCCGCTGAAAATGAGCTGAGTTGCAGTTACCCCCGCCGTGAGGGTCTGAGCCGCTCCGAATTGAAACTCTGAGATGGCGTCAGGGTCAGGCGCTGGTGCGTTGAGGGGCACCCCCGTCGCATCAGACACTCCACCAAGGAACGTCACCAAGTGCGGGTCGAGGCCAAACCCTCCGCCTGACATGACTTGTGTCGGGATGTCGATGTAGTTGGAGTAGTCGACCGACCCGGAAATTTGAGGCAAGCCTGTGCGAATCAATTCAGCCGTTTCGCTCGCGGCAAGGTCTCGGTCGAGCTGGGCTTGACGCACGCCGAAGGATTGATCAGCGGCGAGATCCATGGCTTGTTCAAGGCTAAGCGAAATGGATTGGGATGTTGCAGGGCCTGCAATTCCAACGAAAAAAACGGCCGCGGTGGCCCAAGCTGTGAACTTCATTTGGTCTTGAGATATGCGATGCCCTGTTCGGAGGCAATCGCGCGAATGTGATAGCGGTAGTGCTCGCCTTGGACTTCACTTAATGCGAGCCCGGCTTCTGCGAGGTGGGTGGGGTTGGTGAAATATTCAATGGCCGCCATGTGGAAGCAGATGATAAGTTGGGGGTCGAAATCGCCCCGGTACACGCCTTCTTTTTGTCCGCGCTTGAGGTTTTTCAGCAGCACGCTGTGCAGAGCTGTATTCTTATGCTCGTCGATGATTTCGAAGGCCTCGGGATGGAATTTTTCCAGATCAAACAGGAGGGACGGGTGCATTCCACGCATCTTGGATTGAATCAGCACCGTGATGCTGATGATCTCGTCAATTGCGTTTTCGCTGTTTTTGGCCAACTCCGAGATCGCCGCATGCTGATTTTCACAATGGCGTGTAATTACACGCTTGACCAGGTCACCTTTGTCCGAAAAACACCGGTAGAGCGTCTTCTTGGACACGCCGAGTTTCCCTGCGATGTCCAGCATGCTCAGCGCCTTGATGCCGAACTTCATAAAGGCCTTTTCGGCTGAAGCGGTCAAATGGGCAAGGCGTTGTTCGGGCAAGACGCGTAGTTTTTTGCGGCTGCTTTGTGCAGCAGGGGTGCAAAAGTACGCGGCAAATCGCCCCAACGACACACTGGAAACGAAAAACGTGTTAAAACGTACTCTAAAAAGGGCTCAGGCCTTGAGGGCGCTACGGATTAGATCAGGGTCGGCTTCTTGAGCCAGGGTGACGCGCAACAACGGCTCGTCTTTCATGGCGCGCTCGATGGCAAAGCGGGCCCCGGGGTTTTTCGCCCAGCTTCTGCGTGCAATGCCATTGTTTACATCCCAATGAAGCATGGACTTGAGCCGACGATTAGCGTCCTCCGACCCGTCTAGGAGCATGCCAAATCCACCGTTGATTACTTCACCCCAGCCGACGCCACCGCCGTTGTGGAGCGAGACCCACGTTGCGCCGCGGAAAGCGTCACCGACGAAATTTTGAACGGCCATATCTGCCGTGAAGCTTGAGCCGTCGTAAATGTTGGAGGTTTCGCGGAAAGGCGAGTCGGTGCCGCTGACATCGTGGTGGTCACGCCCCAGAACGATTGGCCCGCTTAGCGTACCGTCGGCGATGGCGCGGTTGAAAGCCTCGGCAATTTTCATTCGCCCTGCAGCGTCCGCGTACAGAATGCGGGCCTGTGAGCCGACGACAAGTCGATTGGCGCCCGCCCCCTCAATCCAGGTGATGTTGTCGGCAAGCTGCTGTTGAATTTCGATCGGCGCCTCGGACGCCATCTCGCGCATGACTTTCAAAGCGATGGCATCGGTCCGGGCGAGGTCGGCGGCCTCCCCCGATGTGCACACCCACCGGAACGGGCCGAAACCGAAGTCGAAGCACATCGGCCCCATGATGTCTTGGACATAGCTGGGGTAGCGAAACTTGTTTTGATCGGCGCTTGTGCCGGGCTTCAACACGTCTCCACCGGCGCGGGCGCACTCCAGTAGGAAGGCGTTGCCGTAGTCGAAAAAGTAGGTGCCCTTGGCAGCGTGGCAGCCGATGGCGGCGGCATGGCGGCGAAGCGACTGGCGCACTTTGTCAGCAAACCCTTCGGGATCGCGGGACAGCAATTCCTCGCCCTGCTCAAAGCTGAGCCCGGCAGGGTAGTAGCCCCCAGCCCAAGGGTTGTGCAGCGAGGTTTGGTCCGAACCCAAGTCGACGTACACGTCTTCTTGGTCGAAGTGTTCCCACAGATCCACAGCATTGCCGAGGAAGGCGTAAGACACGGCCTGGCCTGCGGCCACAGAGGCCCGAACGCGAGAGGTGAGATCGTCGAGATCTGTAATGAGGTGGTCGACCCAGCCCTGTTCATGGCGTTTGTGGGCCGCTGCAGGGTTCACTTCGGCGGTGACCGAGACGACACCTGCGATGTTGCCCGCCTTTGGCTGGGCGCCGCTCATCCCGCCAAGGCCCGACGTGACGAAGAGCTTTCCGGCTAGGGACGTGCAATCTGGATCGACTCGCCGTCCCGCATTGAGCACTGTGATGGTCGTGCCGTGAACAATGCCTTGGGGGCCGATGTACATATAAGAGCCGGCCGTCATTTGCCCGTATTGGGACACCCCCAGAGCATTCATACGTTCCCAATCATCGGGCGCACTGTAATTGGGAATAACCATTCCATTGGTGACCACCGCTCGCGGAGCCTCCTTGTTCGAGGGGAACAGTCCAAGCGGATGCCCGGAGTACATGATGAGCGTTTGCTCCTCGGTCATCTCGCTCAAGTACTTCATAACGAGCAAGTATTGAGCCCAATTTTGAAAAACAGACCCGTTGCCTCCGTAGGTGATCAGCTCCTCGGGGTGCTGAGCCACGGCGGGGTCAAGGTTGTTTTGGATCATCAGCATGATGCCTGCCGCTTGTTGACAACGCGCAGGGTACGCCTCGATGGGCCGTGCATACATGGCGTACGTCGGGCGAAAACGGTACATATAGATCCGCCCGTACTCCTTCAGCTCTTGCGCAAATTCAGGGGCCAGTTCACCGTGCCAATCTTTGGGGAAATAGCGCAGCGCATTGGACAGGGCCAGGGCTTTTTCTTCGGCCGAGAGGATGTCCTTGCGTGCCGGCGCGTGCGACCAGTCTATGCAGCGCTTGACGGGAGCGGGAAGGGCCTCGGGCAGCCCTTGTGTGATAAGGTTTTGAAGGGAAACGTCAACCATTGCGGCGCAATTTACGACGAGTAAACGCGCCTTACGCGTTGCTGAACACCGCACAGGACCTCGTAGGGGATGGTGCCGGCGGCTTGAGCAAAATCAGCGACGCCGTACAAGTCACCAAACAGTTCGACGCTTTCGCCGGCCTCCACTTCGGGACAACGGGTGACATCGACCAAGGTGAAATCCATGCACACGGGTCCGACGGTCGGGCAACGTTGGCCGGCGATGACGGCTTCACCACGCCCGTTGCCTAAGCTGCGCGGATAGCCATCAGCATAGCCCACCGGCAGCATAGCAATGCACCGATCGCAGTCAGCAGCTGAGCTTTTATCGGCGTTGTAGCTCACAGGCGCTTTGGCTGGCACGTCTTGAACTTGGCTGATGCACGTCAACAGCTTTGAAATTGGCTTGAGGCACTTCCACGCGCCACTGGGGTCCAGCCCGTGCAGCCCCAGCCCGATGCGCACCATGTCGAGGCGGGCTTGCGGAAAGCGCCCCGCCGCCGCGGTGTTCGCCAGATGGCGCTTGAAGGGGTTCGGCCCGGCACCTGCCGTTCCACCGACGACGACGCAAGCTCTTTTATAGGCCTGGATCTGTTCCAATGTATGCGGATCCTTCATAGGGATATTAGCGGCTGACAGATGGCTGAACACGGAACCGATGGTCAGCCCGAGCTTCTGGCAGGTTCGTCCGGCCTCTCCCCAGTGTTCTGCGGGGAGCCCCATTCTACGCATACCGGTCTCCACCTTGAGGTGCACGGGAATTTCAGCAGCCCCGGTTCCGGCTCCGGCCCGGGCGCATGCTGCAGCCCAGCTTTCAATCTGGTCGAGCCTGAAAATGGAAGGCTCCAAGTTCAGTTCCAGCATGCGGGGGTACGCTTCTTGTTCTGCGCACAGCACCACGATGGGGCACTTCACGCCACTTGCTCGCAATTGAAAGCCCTCCACAGGATAGGCCACCCCGAGGGCGTCGATGCCCAAGCGGTCGAGCTCGATTGCCAAGTCAACGCCCGCGCCGTAGCCCAAGGCCTTCACCATCCCCATGATGGGGACTTTGCAGCGCTCGCGCAATTTGTTCAAATTGTGCGCGAGCCGCTCGAAGTCCACTTCCAACCTAGTAGCTCGTGCCCCCACCTCAGGCGCCCGCTCTGCCTCGCTCATTTTGAACGCGCGTTTTCACCGGCTGCCTTGCCAGTTTCTTCGCCGGCCTTTGTGCCCTGTACATGATCGCGGACGTACACCTTATTATAGACCGCGCGACAAAGGGCCTTGTATTCGGCTGTGCCGCCCAATTGAACCACGCCATCACCGTCGCTCATGCGAAAGGAAAAGTGGGCGCGACCGCCCGTTTCGCAGCACACAGCGTGAAGTTTGGTGACGTATTCGGCGTGGGCCATCAACAAGGGCATAGGGCCGAAAGGGCAGCCTCGGTAGTCCAGGTCTAAGCCTGCAACCACGACGCGAATACCGCGGTCGGCCAACCGATTGCAGACATCGATGATGCCATCGTCGAAGAATTGGACTTCGTCAACACCGATCACGTCTTCGTGGGAAACAGCCGCTTCAAGGGCTGAACTGTCTGAAACAGGCCTCGCCTGCATTCGTGTGTCATCGTGAGAAACCACCTCGAGCTTCGCGTAACGGTCGTCGCGTTCAGGCTTGAAAATCTGCACGGCCTGCTTCGCAAGCACCGCCCGCCGCACTCTTCGGAGCAGTTCCTCCGTCTTTCCAGAGAACATTGGGCCGGCGATTACTTCGATGGATCCGTTGGGCCCGTGCGGGGGCAAACTCTCAAATGCGCTCATGCCCCAATTTTACGAATCAAGCCCGAGCTTCGGGCCAAGAAAACTTGTTTGCAAATCACTTTTGTCAACGTTTGCTGCTCATTGATTTTCATCCTATATTTGCAGCCCGATTTTTGGGGGGTACCTGATAAGCAATTTAAGCTGTGGATACGTTGAGTTATAAGACCATCTCGGTCAACAAAGAGAACGCTAACAAGCAATGGCTGGTTATCGATGCAGAAGGACACCGCCTTGGGCGGGTCTGTTCTGAAATCGCCAAGCTGCTTCGTGGCAAGCATAAAGTCAACTTTACTCCGCATGCGGACTGTGGCGATTACGTCATTGTAATCAATGCTGAAAAGGTTGCCCTTTCCGGAAACAAGTGGGATGATAAGCAGTACATCCGCTATTCTGGCTACCCCGGGGGCCAACGCAGCCGAACAGCCCGTGAGGTCATGGACCGCACCCCGAAGCGTCTAGTGGAACACGCCGTAAGAGGCATGTTGCCGAAGAACAGCCTGGGCCGAGCTATTTACAGAAACCTTCACGTGAACATCGGTCCTGACCACGATCACGCGGCGCAAAAGCCGAAGGTTCATAACGTCACACTCTGACTACCCTCTAGAATATGGAGACCATCAACACTTCCGGCCGCCGGAAAAACGCCGTCGCCCGCATCTATATGACCCCCGGCACAGGCAGCGTCACAATCAACAAGAAGGACATCGAGTCTTACTTCCCGCTGGCCACCTTGCGTTACAAAGTGAATCAGCCCTTCCTCATCACTGAGACCGTGGGCCAATTTGACATCAAAGCCAACCTCGACGGCGGCGGAATTTCTGGACAAGCTGAAGCGCTTCGACTGGCTATTTCCAAGGCTCTCATCGAGGTGAATGACGAACTCAAGCCCGCGCTTAAGGCGGAGGGCTTGACCACCCGCGACCCACGGATGGTGGAACGGAAGAAATTCGGTCAGAAAAAAGCTCGAAAAAAATTCCAGTTCTCGAAGCGTTAATCCGCATCGGGCTCAACCCTCTCTTTTTTACAAACCGCCCCTAGCATCCAATTTTCAGGGACTCACCTCGGTGGCTACCCTGGGAATGCTAAACAAAACAAGGAACGTAGCATGGCAAGCAAGAAATTCGAGCAAATGCTCAAAGCCGGAGTTCACTTCGGACACCTCAAACGCAAGTGGAACCCCAACATGGCCCCGTACATTTTTACGGAGCGCAAAGGCATCCACATCATTGACCTCCACAAGACGGAAGTTATGTTGGACGAAGCTGCAGCCGCAGCGCGTCAGATCGCAACCAGCGGCAAGCGCATTCTCTTCGTAGCCACGAAGAAGCAAGCGAAAGACATTGTGATGAATGCGGCCTCGAGCGTCAACATGCCGTACGTAACGGAGCGTTGGTTCGGGGGCATGCTCACGAACTTTGCAACGATTCGCAAGGCCATCCGCAAAATGTCCCAAATCGATAAGATGGAGGGCGACGGCACGATGAATACGCTCTCTAAGCGTGAGCGCCTTCAAATTGCACGTCAACGCGCGAAGCTCGAGAAAAACCTTGGGTCAATCTCTGATATGAACCGCATCCCTGCGGCCGTTTTCGTTGTGGACGTAACCAAGGAGCACATTGCCGTTGCGGAAGCAGCCAAACTCAAGATTCCAATCATCGCCATGGTGGACACGAACTCGGACCCGCGCCCAGTGATGTTCCCCGTGCCTTCAAACGACGACGCATCCAAGTCGATCCAAGTGGTGGTCGACGTCATCACCGAGGCCATCCGCCTCGGGCTCGAGGACCGCGCCGCTGGTAAGGAAGAAGCAAAACCGGCGAAGAATGAAGCAGCGCCTGAAGCCGAAGCAGCGCCAGTAGCTGAAGCCCCTGAAGCCGAAGCAGCGCCAGTAGCTGAAGCCCCTGAGGCCGAGGCAGCGCCTGAAGCTGAAGCAGCACCTGAAGCTGCACCTGAAGCAGCGCCTGCAGAAGAGGCGCCAGCAGCCGAAGCTGAAGCAAGAGCTGAAGACGAAGCTGAGAAGAAGGCTTGAATTGGCCTGAATCAAGATTGCACAAGACTTACATCTTTTAAATAAGTACACCATGAGCATTACTGTAGCTGAAGTGAACTCACTTCGCAAAATGACAGGAGCCGGGATGATGGATTGCAAACACGCTTTGCAAGAAG
>JAQWTJ010000104.1 GCA_029242765.1 Flavobacteriales bacterium
TTGCGCTGGTAGGCCCACGGTTTTTCAATGTAGCTGCTGCCCCCGGCATGCTGCACTTGGAGCCGGCCGTCGTCGAGCCGTTCAGGCGCGGCCCCTTCGAAGGCCCAAGCGATCGGCGCAGGATCCGCTCCAGCGGCCACCATGAAGTCGAATTTGGGGTGCCCCGTCGCCCGGACTCCCCCCCAGCGCACGTCGACGCCTGGCCATACGTCGTGCTGCCGCACCCGGCTATGGGCCTGTAATCCGGCGGCCCATCGCGCCGGATCGTTGCCCAAGTAGTAGTTGTACCGCCCTTGTTGCGGCTCACTCTCGCTCCATACGCCAGGGCTCGGCCCTTCGCTTGCGCCCGAGGCGCCAATCCACCGCCCTCGCCAAGCGAGCCGCGTGCGGTCTGGGCCGCCCTCTTCGAAGTGCCCCCCACCGCTGAGCCGCTCCAATGCGGTCCACCCGGTGCGTTCCAGCCAAAGCACACCGCCCGGCGCCTCGGCGCGGTAGGTCACGCCGTCCGGCCATTGGCCTGCATTGGGCACGTAGTCCAACTGCGCCTGCTCCTGCGTCTCGATCAGCAAGCCCGCTAGCAGCAGCGCACACCAGCGGAGCAAAAGGGGCGAGAAAAAGAAGCGGGGCGGGGTCATTGAAAGGGTGCAGATGCGCTCATAATTTACAACGTCTTGGATTGCCCTATGGTTGCCGTAAGCTCCCCGGGAATCGCGCTGTATTTTCGCTGTTGCAATCGGCGTACCAGAAATACCGCAACGAAATAGACGAGCCATGGCCCAAGAAGACCAGCTGAAAAAAGTGATCGGACACGCAAAGGAGTATGGCTTCGTTTTTCCTTCGAGCGAAATCTATGACGGACTCAGCGCAGCCTATGATTACGGCCAACTTGGCGTCGAGTTGAAGAACAACATCAAGGCCTATTGGTGGGCGGCAATGGTGCGGATGCACGAGAACATTGTGGGGCTGGACGCGAGCATTTTCATGCACCCCACCACGTGGAAAGCTTCGGGCCATACCGACGCGTTCAACGATCCGCTGATCGACAACAAGGACAGCAAGAAGCGCTACCGCGCCGACGTTCTGATTGAGGAGTACATCGCGAAAATTGACGCGAAGATTGCCAAAGACGTGAAGAAGGCCCAGAAGCGATTTGGCGACGCGTTCGACAAGGCAGAATTCCTCTCGACCAACGGCAATTGTTTGCGTCGTCAGGCAGAGATTGACGGCATCAACGACCGCTTCAAGGCGGCTATGGAGGCCGACGATTTGGTCGCGGTCAAGGCGCTGATTGAGGACCTGGGCATTGCCTGTCCGGTGAGCGGCTCGCGGAACTGGACCGATGTGCGGCAGTTCAATTTGATGTTCAAAACGGAACTGGGCGCCGTCAGTGGAGATGCAGGCGTGATTTATTTGCGGCCCGAAACGGCGCAGGGCATTTTCGTGAATTTTTTGAATGTCCAGAAGAGCGGCCGGATGAAGTTGCCGTTCGGGATTGCGCAGATTGGCAAGGCTTTCCGCAATGAAATCATCGCGCGGCAGTTCATTTTCCGCATGCGCGAATTCGAGCAGATGGAGATGCAATTCTTCGTTGCGCCGGGGGATCAGACCAAGTGGTATGAATACTGGAAAGACCAGCGCATTGCTTGGCACAAGGCCCTGGGATTGGGCGAAGAGAAGTACCGCTTCCACGACCATATCAAGCTGGCTCACTATGCCGATGCGGCGAGCGATATCGAATTTGATTTCCCCATGGGCTTCAAGGAGCTGGAGGGCATTCACTCGCGGACGGATTTCGATTTGAAGGCCCACGAGGAGCACTCCGGCAGGAAGCTGCGCTTTTACGACCCCGAGCGGGAGGAAAGCTACGTGCCTTATGTGGTGGAAACTTCGCTCGGGCTCGACCGAATGTTCTTGGCTGTGCTTTCGAGCGCCTTGCGAGAGGAGCAGTTGGAAGGCGGCAGCGAGCGCACCGTGATGTGTATTCCGCCGGCCTTGGCTCCGGTCAAGGTGGCGATCTTGCCGTTGCTGAAGAAGGACGGCCTGCCAGAAAAGGCGCGCGAGGTGTTGCAGCTGTTGAAGCTGAATTACAATGTGCAGTACGATGAAAAGGACGCCATCGGCCGCCGTTACCGCCGCCAGGATGCCATAGGAACACCGCTGTGCGTGACCATCGACCACGACACCTTGACCGACGGCGCGGTGACCCTGCGCGACCGCGACACGATGGAGCAGCAGCGCGTGGCCATTGAGGACTTAACCGCAGCTGTAGAGGCCAAGGTGAGCATGGCAACCCTGTTTTCATAAGTCAATTCAGAAGCGATGCAAGCCTTAAAATCGATGCAAGTTGAAGACCTCCAAATGGCCGGGCGCCGGGTGTTGATTCGCGTCGATTTCAATGTGCCGCTGACCCAACCGGACGCTTCGGGCGCCCGATCCGTTACAGACGACACGCGCATTCGTGCCGCATTGCCCACGATCAATGCGGTGTTGGCCGCTGGCGGATCGGCCGTGCTGATGTCGCATCTGGGGCGTCCCAAAAAACTAGATAGCGGAGCCAATGACCCGGACTTTTCCCTCCGCCATGTGGTCGACCGGCTCGAGGAACTGCTCGGCCAACCCGTGAAATTTGCTGCGAATTGCGTGGGCGATGAGGCGCTTGATGTGACGCAAAATTTGCAGCCCGGCGAAGTGGCTTTGCTGGAGAACCTGCGCTACCACCCTGAGGAAAAGAAGGGCGACGAGTTCTTTGCCGGCCTGCTGGCCGAAAGCGGGGACTGCTATGTGGGCGACGCGTTTGGAACGGCACACCGCGCCCACGCTTCTACGGCCACCATTGCCAAGTTTTTCCCAGACGACCGGGCGATGGGCCTTTTGATGGCCCGCGAAGTGGAGGCACTGGGCAAGCTGCTCAAAAATCCGGAACGCCCTGTGGCAGCGATTATCGGCGGAGCCAAAGTGTCGAGCAAGCTCGCGGTCTTGAAAAACCTGCTGTCGCGGGTTGATCAAATTTTCATCGGCGGCGGCATGGCCTACACTTTCATCGCGGCGCGAGGGGGTTCGATCGGCGACTCGCTGGCCGAACCCGAGATGTACGGTGAAGCGCTCAACTTGCTCGAGCAGGCCACCGCCGGGGGCGTAGAAATTGTCTTGCCAACCGACGCGCTGTGCGCCGACGCCTTTTCCCCCGATGCGCGTGTGCTGGAATGCCCCATCGACCAAATTCCCGAGGGCTGGATGGGCTTGGATCTCGGCCCGGTGTCGCGTGAAAATTTTGCGGCCAAGGCCCGGAAGGCTCGCACCATCTTATGGAACGGCCCGATGGGCGTATTCGAGTTTGAGAACTTCTCCGCGGGAACGCTCGCCATGGCCGATGCCTTGGTCCACGCATCCAAGCAGGGCGGATTCACGCTGGTGGGCGGGGGCGACTCGGTGGCCGCCATCAATGCCGCCGGTCTGGCCGATCAGGTGAGTTACGTCTCCACCGGTGGCGGGGCCATGCTCGAATACCTCGAGGGCCGCACCCTCCCCGGCATTGCCGCGCTCAGCTGAGCCGCTCCAGCATATTTTCTCCGGGGGTTAGCTGTGGCACACCTCGCGCATAACGAAGGAGCTCTGCACGGTCCCAATGTTGTTCATGGCGGCTAGTCGCTGCGAAATGAAGCGGTGAAAGCCCTCCATATCAGCAACCTGTATTTCGATGAGGTAGTCCATGGAGCCGGCGATGTGAAAGCAAGCCACGACCTCCTTGAACGCACCGATGCCCGCCTCGAACTCCTCTAAGAACGTGGCGCTGTGTTCCTTGAGCGAGACGTTGCAAAAGGCGTGGATTTGCAAGCCCATCGCAGCGCGGTCGATTCGGGCGGTGTACCCCCGGATAACCCCCGATTTTTCCAGGCGCCGGATGCGGTTGAAAACGGCCGATCGGCTCAGCCCGGTTTCGGCGCTGATCGTCTGCATGGCGGCCCGGCCGTCGGCGGTCAAAAGCCCGATGATGGTTGTGTCGTGTGCGTCCATTTGTTCTCTCGATACCAATTCAAGTCAGTCAAAACGACACGAATTGCTCGAATATACGTCTATATTGACACAAGCGTCTTGCTCAATGAACAATTGCAGTGCAAATGTGTGAAATTTGCGAGGCAATGAAGAATATGAAGCTCCACCCCGACACGCTGGCCATTCACGCCGGGCATCAACCCGCCGAGCATTTGGGCGCAATCAAGCCTCCGATTCACGCCACCTCGACCTTTGTTTTTCCCTCCGCCGAGCACGGTGCGGCGCATATGGAGGCGGCCTATGGCGTGGAAGGCGTGGAAGCGCCTGACAGCGGGTACATCTACAGCCGCCTGGGCAACCCGACGCGCAATGCTGCGGAAGTCCGACTTGCGGCCTTGGACGGCGCCGAGGTTTCTGGGTTTTTCTCCAGCGGGATGGCGGCAATTTCCACGGCCATTTTGGCTTGGTCGGGGCCTGAGCGTCCCGTTTGGTATGCCCCACCCCTGTATGGCGGCACGACCCATTTCTTGAACGAGGTGTTGCCAACCAAAGGCACCCAAGTTGAAACGCTCGACGTCAAATCAGGCGACCTGCTTTCCGCCTTGGATGCAACGCGCTTGGAAACCGATCTTCTACCGGGGATCATCTACCTGGAGACTCCGGCCAATCCCACCATGCAGGTCCACCGCATCTCGGCGGTATCGGACTGGGCGCAGATGCACAGCACACCGGACCACCGAATCTTGGTCTTTGTGGACAACACCTACCTCGGCCCGCTGATGCAGCGTCCGCTGGAAGCCGGTGCGGACTTGGTGCTATACTCGGCCACCAAATACATCGGCGGCCACTCCGACATCATCGCTGGCGCAGCCTCTGGGCCGGCTGATGTGATGGAGGCTGTCATCGGCTTCCGCCATTTTCTCGGTGGAATGGCCGACCCGTGGACCTCTTGGCTTCTCGCCCGTAGCATGGAAACGCTGCCCATTCGGATCGAGCGCCAACAGCTCACGGCGGCCCGCGTTCTAGACTTCCTTCGCGCTCACCCTGCCGTTGGAACAGTCCGCTCGGCCCATGCCGAGGACCTCTCACCCGATGCCGCCCAAATTATGGCTGAGCAGACCTCGGGCGCAGGCTCTATGCTGGCCTTCGAAATCGATGGCGGGCGCCCAGCGGCTTTCAAAGTCCTCAACGCCTTGAACCTTTTCTCATTGGCCGTCTCGCTCGGCTCAACCGAGTCGCTCGCTGAGCACCCCGCTTCGATGACCCACGCCGGGGTTCCGGCCGATCAAAAGGCCGACCACGGCATCAACGAAGGCCTCATCCGTCTGAGCATTGGATTGGAGCATCCCGACGATTTAATCGCCGACCTCACCACCGCACTGGCCGCACTCGGCGAGGCCTCGAAGGCTCAAGTGGATTTGGCTGTTGCCGAATTCAACCGGGTCTGAAGCAGCTCCGACGACTTCACAGCGCTTCATTCGTGCGATTCGTTCGTACAGCTTCAGCACGATATCTTCACCGCGAGGATTTATAGGTGGCATGAAAAAACTCGGATTTTGGTCTAGTACGGCGCTTGTAACGGGCAATATGATCGGCTCGGGGATTTTTCTGTTGCCCGCGACCTTGGCGATTTATGGCAACCTCAGCCTGATCGGCTGGCTGTGTTCATCTATCGGGGCGTTGTTGTTGGCCCTGGTGTTCCGAAGTCTGGGTCAGCTCCAACCGCAGGCCCTTGGGGGGCCCTATGCCTACGTTCGGAGGGCCTTGGGTGATTTTGTCGGCTTTGCTGTGGCGTGGGGCTACTGGATTTCGATCTGGTGCACCAACGCGGCCATTGCTGTGGCGTGCGTGGGGTACCTCGGGGTGTTCTTTCCGGCCATCACCCAGAGCAATGTGGCTTCGGCTTCTTGCGGGCTGGCGCTCATCTGGCTTTTTACAGGGGTCAATGCATTGGGCTTGCAGCAAGTCGCGTGGGTGCAGCGGATGACCACCGTGCTGAAGATTATTCCACTGCTTCTGGTCGGACTTGTCGGGGTGTGGTTCATTCGGCTGGAATTCCTCTTTGCCCCGCCTGCTTTTGAAGGGTCGCTTTTTGAGGCCATAACCGCCACGACGACCCTTTCCTTGTTTGCCTTTCTCGGTTTGGAGTCGGCTTCGATAGCGAGCTCCAAGATTGAAAACCCTGCGAAAACGATGGGCCGCGCGAGCTTGTTTGGCACG
>JAQWTJ010000105.1 GCA_029242765.1 Flavobacteriales bacterium
CGTGCATTGGTAGAAATAATCTCGGATGTGATGCCTAATGCTGGCAAAATCACGATGTACACCTCAGGGTGCCCCAAAAACCAAAACAAGTGCTGGAACAAAATTGGAGAGCCGCCTGTCACGTCCAAAGCCTCACCGGCAATGAAGATGTCGCTCAAATAAAAAGCCGTCCCCATCGAACGGTCCATCAACATTAAAACCACAGCAGACACTAGCACAGGGAAACTCAACACCCCCAATATTGCAGTCGCCAAGAACGCCCACATTGTCAGCGGCATGCGAAGCATCTTCATGCCTTTTGTCCGAAGACTCATGATGGTCACGATGTAGTTCAAACTGCCCAAAAGAGAACTCACCACAAACAAGGTCATGCTCACCAACCACATGGTCATGCCCAAGCCCGAGCCCGGCATCGCCTGAGGCAAAGCACTCAATGGCGGATAAATCGTCCATCCTGCTGAAGCGGCACCGCCTTCAACAAAAAGTGAAAAGATCATGATTACGCTCGAGGTAAAGAAGAACCAGTAGCTGAGCATGTTCAAAAATCCCGATGCCATATCGCGTGCGCCGATTTGGAGTGGAATCAACAAGTTGGAGAACGTCCCTGATAGTCCACCCGTTAAAACGAAGAAGACCATAATCGTTCCGTGAATCGTCACAATGGCCAGATAGCCGTTGCGATCCAGCACACCGCCATCGCCCCATTTGCCCATGAAGGTGTCAATGATGCCGAAGGACTCTCCGGGCCATGCTATCTGCAGACGGAAGAAGACCGAGAGCATCACAGCCACAAGGCCCATAATAATCGCAGTGATCAAAAACTGCTTCGAGATCATCTTATGATCATGGGAGAAAATGTACTTCGAAATGAAGCTCTCCTTGTGGTGTGCGTTTGCCATTTGAATGCGTTTCGCTCGTTCGATCAGTGTGATTTTGCGTGTTCCGCCGAGGCCAGTTCTTCCGCCGAGTCACCAGCCGCTTCTGCCGACACTTCGCCCTCCGGCTCATCAGCACTTACAAAAACCTCCTGCTCGGCAAGCCAAGCCTCATAGGACTCCGGGGAGTCCACAACCACATCCATCTTCATGTTGAAGTGGGCCGCTCCACATATCTTATTGCAGAGCAGTATATAGTTGAAATCGGGATCTCCTAAGATGGTGCGCATGCTATCGGTGGTGATAATTGGCGTCATCTTAAAGCGCGTTGGCACGCCCGGTACCGTGTTCATCTGTGCCCGGAAATGCGGCATGTACGCCGAGTGAATCACGTCGCGGCTGCGGAAGACAAACTCCACTTCACGCCCCACGGGGATGTGGAACTCTCCCTTGACAATTTGGTCGTCAAGGCCGGCTTCCCAGGCATCAACACCGCTATCAAATTCAAATCCCTTCACATCCAACACCCGCTCACGATGCCGCTCCAGACGGTGCTTCTTCGCTCGCTGCGTCTCAATCTTCGCATCGGTCCAAATCAAAAGCGCATCACCGCCATGAGCAAGCAAATGGTCAATCTCTGCAATGCGTTGCTCTGCTATGGCCTTCCACTGGTCATTGTGGGCGTGGCCGTCGTGATCGTGATCGTCGTGCCCGTGATCGTCGTGCCCGTGATCACCTCCGCCCATAGTCGCTTTCAGCGTCTCGCGCTCAGCGTGCAATAGCCCTACCTCATGGGCCAAGTCGCTGTCAATTTTGTCAATCTTTTCTTGCAATGTTGCCAAAACTTCAGCACTTCCAGCCCTGGTGATGAGGCCCAGGGGATTGGATGAGGTGATGAAATTGTAGTTGCCCTGACCGAATTCGCCGTCCGCGCCAGGGTAGCGAACAGACCAATCAAACTGCTTGGAATACAGCTCGATATGCAAAGCATCCTCCGAGGGCGCGTCGGTAATCTGCGCCCAAGTTTTCAGGCCGTAAATGATAATCACCGCCATAACAATTGATGGAATCACCGTCCAGATTAACTCCAGGCGGTTATCGTGGGCAAAGAAAGTGGCCTTGCGATTCGGGTCGTATGCGTACTTCCACGCAAAGAAGAAGAGCAAGCCATTGACCAGTACAAACACCGGAGTGATGATCCACCAATTGAAATTCATCAGCCAGTCCAAGTCCACACCATGGGCCGAGGCCGACTCCGGAAGCATGTTGCCGTAGTAACGGTACAAATACACTGTAGCGCCCATCAAGACCAAGTAGAACACCACGAACATGGAGCCGATCAAGCGCGTGTCCGCGTGTGAGATGTCCTCTTCACGGCGGCCCGAGAGACGCACTGAGAGGTCGGATACTTTGGCCAACTGAGCGATGGCAACAATGCCAACGATGACGACCAGTAGAATGAGAAAGTTCATGCCTATAGAGTTTGGTCGATCAGTAATTCAATGCTTTTGACTCCTCCAAGAACGGATGGTTCACAGGAATTAACGGCACTTTCTCAAGCGCGCGAAAGACCACGTGAATGAAAAGGCCGAGGAAGCCCAAGAATGAGCCCCACTCGAGAAATCCAAATTCAGCGTGTGAATGCAGCGTGCCCGGCGCCACAAGCAAGTACACATCAAGGTAGTGGCCGAAGAATATTAAAATGCTCACGGGAATCATGAAGTAAATATTGCGCTTGGCATCCCTAGCAATCAGCACGTAAAACGGAACGGCAAAATTCATGAAGAACATCCCCAAGAACATCACCTTATAATCAGTGAACATCCGAGCGATGTAGTAAGTCACTTCCTCTGGAATGTTCGAATACCAAATCAGCATGAACTGAGAGAAAAAGAGGTAGCTCCACAGCATAGAAATGGCGAACACCCACTTGCCCATATCGTGCATGTGACTATCCGTGAGCTGAGGGAAGGATCCGCGAGCGCGCATCCATGTCAAGGTCACTGTTGCGAAAATGAGCATGCTCACCCACATTCCACTGAAGATGTACCAACCGAACAAAGTAGAGAACCAGTGCGTGTCAATTGACATGAGCCAGTCCCACGACATCATCGAGCTGAATACAGCAAAGAACACCAAGAACAATGCACCGCGACGGTACATTTTGTAGTGCAATTTGGTGCCCCCGATCCGATCCTCTTCAAGCGACCACTTGCGGAACATCTTGGCGAAGATCAAGTACGTCGCCAAATACACCAGCGTCCGAGCCCAGAAGAAGCCTGGGCTCAAGTAGGCCGACTTCCCAGAAATGATAGCGTCAAACGCAGGATTAGCAACTGCTCCGTCTGCCGCTTCGTGGCTCATCGAGCCGTCAGGCAACAAAAACTCGTAATACAAAGTGCTGTCCATCCAATGGTAGAGATGGTGCAAGTGGAATTGGCCCCCAAGCAGCACCACAAGAATCACAAGCGCACCGACAGGTAAGTAGGAAAAAATGGCCTCGAACACGCGCTTCAGAACGGCCGACCAGCCGCTCTCGGTGGCGTACTGCAATGCGTAAAAGAACAAAGCGCCCAAGGCGATTGAAAAGTAAAAGAACCCGTTGACCAATAGATTGGCCCACCAGCGTTGGTGTCCATGGGAGTGGTCGTTGAGAAACCCGAAGACCAGCGCGACAACACCCAAGCCCATCAAGGCATAAGTCAGCTTCTTTGCGCGTCCTTCAAATTGAAATTGCTTGGCCTCCATGTTAGTGCGTGTCAGCGGTTGCGTCCGTTTCTTCTCCTCCACCTTGAAGGACGTTGATGTATGCGATGATTTCCCACCGCTGGCGCGGGTTGAGCTGCGAAGCGTGCGAGCCCATCAGGCCCTTTCCATAGGTCATCGAGTGGTACATTTTTCCGTCAGGCAAATCAGCAAGTTTGACGCTGTAGCTCGGGATGCCCACAATATGACCGTTTTCTGAAATCTTACCGTCGCCGTCGCCCTTCTCTCCGTGACATTGCGTGCACATCGTCTGGTAGAGCACCTCGCCTGCAGCGGCATTGGCCTCGTTCTGCTCCAATGGTGAATGCCAATTCAAACCCGCCTTCTCATACCCTTCTGGGGTGTTTGGGAACGGATAAGGCATAGCCAATGACTTTGCCGTGCTGTCCTCGCCCATGTATGCGATGGTGCCCTCGACCGGCTTGCGCGCCGACATGGTCGCGCGCTGAGCCATGGCCGATTCCTCCGTTACGTAGTAAGGGTCCATCCCATAATCGACATAGGCCTCCACCGCGTGCGAGCGGTACATATCGGGCATGTACTCGAGCCCCGGTGAGTCCGGATTTGTTACGCAACTTCCCAAAATCAGGGTTGAAGCGACCAGAATCGTAAGCAGAATATTAGATGGTCTCATCACGCTTCGTATTGCTTGGTGCTCATCTCGAAGGGGCTGGTCTTCGAAGCGGCCGCCTCGAGTTCCTCGGCCGACATTTCATTTTCCGAATCCAGCATCTCAATCACGAACATGTTATCGGTGGTTCGGGGATCCGGGTTGGTCGCAGGCATGCCCGGAAGCGTGCCATTGCGAAGCAAATAGGTCAAGGCCATGCCGTGTGCAGCGCACAATACGCTGAACTCAAAAATGACTGGCACAAACGCGGGAATATTCTCCCACAGCGAAAAACTTGGCTTTCCACCGATGTTCATCGGCCAATCCGAAATCATGAAGTACCACAAGCCCAAAAGCGCTAGCGAGGTGCCGGTCATTGCAAACATGAATGAAACGATCGCCAGGCGCGTACGCTTGATGCCGATCACCGGGTCAATACCATGGACCGGAAACGGTGAATAAACGTCATTGATATGGATGCCTTGTGCAACGAGTTTGCTTGCCGCATCGAGCAGCTTACTGTCGTCGTCATACATCACGTGAAGAACCTTGCTGGTCACCATCTTACTTCGATTCTTTAAGGGCCGCTTGCTTCTGGCTGTCTCCCGATGATTTGAGAATTGACTTCAATTCGTTCAAGGCCAATACGGGGAAGAACCGCGTAAAGAGCAAGAACAGCGTCAAGAAAATGCCCAGCGTTCCGATGAAAACCCCCACGTCCATGCTGGTTGCATTGAATTCCCCCCAAGAAGAAGGGTTGTAATCCCGGTGAAGCGATGTCACAATGATCACATAACGTTCGAACCACATGCCGATGTTGACGACAATCGATAGAATGAACGTCGCCACCAAACTGCGACGGATTTTCTTAATCCAAAACAACTGTGGTGAAATCACATTGCATGTCATCATGGTCCAGTAGCTCAAAGCGTACGGCCCGGAGAAACGATTGATAAAAGCGTAACTCTCATACTCCACACCGCTGTACCAAGAGATAAACAACTCCGTCAAGTAGGCCACGCCCACAATCGAACCGGTTACAATGATTACGATGTTCATGTACTCCACGTGACGCACGTGGATGTAATCTTTCAGGTTCATCGTCTTGCGCATCACAAGCATCAGGGTCTGCACCATAGCAAAGCCCGAGAAAACAGCGCCCGAAACGAAGTACGGCGGGAAAATAGTCGTGTGCCAGCCCGGAATCACAGACGTTGCAAAGTCCATCGATACAATCGAGTGCACCGAGAACACCAGCGGCGTAGCAATACCCGCAAGCACCAAACTCACTTCCTCAAAGCGGTTCCAATGCTTGGCTCTTCCGCTCCAGCCAAAGCTTAAAACTCCGTAAATCTTCTTTTGCCAAGACCCCGTGACCCGGTCGCGAATTGTCGCAAAGTCAGGAATCAAACCAATGTACCAAAACACCAGAGACACAGAGAAGTACGTCGAGATGGCGAAAACGTCCCACAGCAGCGGCGAATTGAAGTTCACCCACAGTGAACCGAATTGATTCGGAAGTGGCAACACCCAATACCCAAGCCATAAGCGGCCCATATGAATACCCGGAAAGGTCGCGGCCATAATCACCGCGAAAATGGTCATCGCCTCAGCCGAGCGGTTGATCGCCATTCGCCATTTCTGACGGAAGAGCAACAACACCGCGGAAATCAGCGTGCCCGCGTGACCGATACCGACCCACCACACGAAGTTTGTGATATCCCAAGCCCAGCCCACGGTCTTATTCAGACCCCAAACGCCGACGCCCGTACCTATCAAATACAGAATGCAGCCGATGCCATACAGGGCAACCAAGCTGGAAATAGTGATTAGGATTTTCCACCCCCTCGGTGCGGGTCCCACAATGGGGGCCAACACATCGTCAGTGATCTGCTGATAGGTTTTATTCCCTAGAATCAGGGGCTCCCGGATGGATGCTTCGTGCTGCATGAATCAGGCCTTATCGTTGTTGCGCACCTTGGTGAGGTAGGCGATGTTAGGTTGAATTCCGACTTCTTCCAATGCGTGGTATGCACGATTGTTGTCGTACGTCGCTCGCACCTCGCTCTGGCGATCGTTCAAGTCCCCAAACGTGATGGCGTGTGTGGGGCAAGCCTCGGCGCATGCCGTTTGAATCGCTCCGTCCACCACAGGCTGACCCGCTTTTTTGGCGGCGAGTTTGCCTTCCTGTGTTCGCTGTACACACAAGCTGCACTTTTCCATTACACCCCTTGTGCGAACCACCACATCGGGGTTCAAGACCAAGCGCATCATTGCGTCCTGGGCGGGGTTACTGTTTTGGAACTTGCTGTTTCCGTTGTAGTTGAACCAATTGAATCTCCGGACTTTAAATGGGCAGTTGTTCGCACAATACCGCGTACCGATGCAACGGTTGTAGGCCATTTGGTTCATGCCTTCGTTGCTATGGGTCGTGGCCGCAACCGGACAAACCGTCTCACACGGTGCGTGGCTGCAGTGCTGACACATCATCGGCATGTGAACCGTCTCAGGGTTTGCCGAAGGCTCCTCCATCTTCGCATAAGTGCCGACCACGCCCAAGCCTTCCTCAGCGCCACGCTCTTTATTCCAATCCGAAGCGTAGAAGCGATCAATCCGCATCCAGTGCATATCACGGTGACGTAAAACTTCGTCCTTGCCTACCACAGCCACATTGTTCTCGATGTGACAAGCCGTCACACATGCACTGCATCCCGTGCAACTCGTCAGGTCGATAGCCATGCCCCAGCGGTGGCCCACTTCGTCGACGGCGTGCTCGTGCCACATATCAAAGTTGTCGAGCGTCTTTTTATCGAGCGCATTGATCTCGCCATCTCCGTTGATATCTGCATGAACGCCTAGGCCCATCGCTTTGTTCCAAGAGGCTTCGCCTCGCGCTGCAGACATTTCTGGTACAAAAGCGCCCAGAGTCGTCTCCTTCACAATCGAATCACGGCCCATGAACGTGTGGTGCATCTGCGTGCAGGCCAATGCATACGTTTCACCCGTTGATTCAATGCTCACGTCTAAAGCCACGTACTGCGGCAAACCGCTCTGATCGCCTACTAGCGCAAAGGCGTTTTCCCCAATCGGCATCAAGTTGCCGTTCTCATCCGCCAAATGCTCGCCGTCTCCCCCCACTTGGTAGGCAGCTCGGCCGATGGCCTCACCACTTGCACCTCGGCCGTAGCCTATGGCGATGCCCACTGTACCCGGCGCCTGTCCCGGCTGCATGAATGCAGGCAACTCCACGCTGCGGTTGCCAACGGTCACGCGCACCAGCGAAGCGGGGTCCTTTTCTGCGAGATGCAGATTCAAGCCCAAGTCCTCCATGTCACCGCGCGACATCGTCACGTAGTTGTCCCATGTGACCTTCGAAATTGGGTCTGGCGTCTCTTGCAACATGGGGTTGCCGATGGATTGGCCGTCGCCGATGGTCACCTTCTGATAGAAGGTCGCTTGGAATTTGCCCCCCTTGGTTTCATTCACCGCCATAGCCGGGGCAAGGATGCTAACCGCAGAAACATCAGCAGCCGGTTCCACCGCGTCGTTGTTGCTCATCGAACCGGCATATAACCCCTCATTCCAGACCTTTGCATCCATCGTGCCACGCACATAGTTGTTCCAGTTCTGTGGCGCTCCTGTCCAAGCCAGGAAACTCTCCCCCGCCTCACGCGAGTTGAAAAGCGGTGAAATCGTAGGCTGCATCAGTTCCACCGAACCGGATGCACGCTGCAAATCGCCCCACGATTCAAGCCAGTGGTGGGTCGGTATAGAAGCCGTGCATCGGCTTGACGTCTCGTCTGCATATAGCGCCGTGGATGCGCTAAAGCCGACTTGGTCCAAACCGGCAATGAAGCCTTCAGCATCAGGTGCATTGTAGGCCGGGTTGCATCCGTGCATCACCAGCAAGGCCACCTTCCCAGCGTTCATATCCGCCGTCAGCGAGGCCAAAGCAGAATGGTCACCTGCAAACATCCTGTTGCCCTCCCATTTGATGGTCGTGCCAAACGCTCCGAGTGCGCGGTTGATCGCGCCCACAAGGCGCTGAATGTTCAAGTCATTCGACCCCGCAACCACAAGTCCTTTAGAGCCGGCAGCTTTCAAATCACGGGCAGCCAGAGCCACAGCAGACTTGAGGCCTGCATTCATATCTGAAACCATGGCATGGCCGGTGAGCTCACCGAGCAAAGCCGCAGCTACGCGCCCTTGGTCCGCCGGGGCCACCATCGTACGATGGTCAGCGTTTGAACCGGTCAAAGACAGGTTGGCCTCAAAAGCGTACAGCTTGCCCATTGCCCCGGTTTCGGGACGACGCCGAGAGGCCCAAGCCTCATTGTAACGGAGCGCCTCACCCCAAGTGCCCATAAAATCAGCACCCAAGCTCACCACCGTCTGAGCAGAGGAAAAGTCAAGGCTTGGGAATTCATTCCGTCCGAAGTCCTCACGAGCCACTTGGCGGATGGCACCATATCCTACAGCATCGTATTGAACATGGTCTGCACTGTGCGCCGCACAGTAGCCGTCAATCGCACGTTGGAGCGACGGGCTCAAAATCGTATTGGTCAGTACCACCTTACGCCCGTCAACTGCGGCAGCTTTTGCAGCAGCCCCATCGACATCCGCCCAAGTTGAAGCCTTGCTCGCGAGCACGGGCCCCTGCAGGCGTTCACTGTCGTACAAACCCAACACATCCGCATTCACGCGAGCATTGACTTGGCCCAGCGGCGATGCTGCATGCGGTTTGATGGAAATCGGACGACCCTCACGTGTTTTCACAAGCACACTCGCGTAGTCCGAGCCGTTGTACATCGTGGAGGCGTAGTAATTGGCTACCCCTGGGGTGATATCCTCGGGCTTGTTGACATAGGGAATCGATTTGACCACGGGTGTCTCGCAAGCAGCGAGTGTAGCAGCCGTCAAGCTGAAGCCCATAAACTTGAGGAAGTCGCGGCGACCCGTGTTCACCTTTTCCAGTCGCTCATCCGATAAAAACGCGTCGATGGGTCGTTCGGCGGGGAACTCCTGAGAGGAGATGCGCTCAAATTCTGAGGTGCGGTCGAGTTCTTCAACTCCGGACCAGTATGTTTTGTTTGCAGACATTGCTTATCTCCTTAGCTCTGAACCAATCAATAGTGGCACTTGGCGCATTCCCATCCACCGAGCTCCTTCACCGTGGCTTTGCCATCCTCCATGAAGGCGCGAAGCTCCTCGTTTCCACGCAGGTCATCGCGAAGCCGATCGTGCATGTCCTCGTAGTATCCGCTCGATGCGAAGCTGATTTCGGCCTTGTTGTGGCACTCGATGCACCACCCCATAGTCAGCGTCGGCTTGGAAAGTTGAATCAGCCCCGGGAAATCGTCCACCAAGGCGTTGATTTCCTGGACAGGTGCGATACGCCCCACAGAGAATTTTCCAACATCTCCGTGGCAGTTCTGGCAATGCAGTCCGCCCACCTCAACATGTTGTTGGTGCGAGAAGAAGACGTGATCTGGAAGGTTGTGAACCTTGTTCCATGCAACCGGCTCGCCGCCAAAGCTGTCTTGCGGAGAGGCGTAACCGTTGTTTCCCTCCCCGTCGAAGTAGGTGCCCGAGATTGCGTCGAAACCAATCGCATCGTAGATCTTTGCAATCTCCGTTTCGCCATAACGAGCGCCCGTCTTCACTGCCTTGTGGCAGTTCATGCAGACGTTGGTCGAAGGGATGCCCGCGTGCTTCGACTCATCCGCAGAGTGATGGCAGTATTGACAATCAATCTCATTCTCACACACGTGGACGCTGTGAATAAACTTGATCGGTTGGGAAGGAGAATAGCCCTCGTAAACGCCGATTCCCATCAAGCCCTGGTAGCCGATCACCACCAAGTAAGCGCCGATGAACACACTCAGGATGCCGACGAAAACCCGATTGTCCCAAGCCCACAGTTGAATGCGCTGGACGTATGTACCGTCTAATTCAACGGTCTCATCGTCGCTTCCAGCAACCGCGTTCTTCAACACACGCTTGACCGAGGCCGCGCTCAAAGCGACAATCAAAAAGAGCGTCAGCAAAATTAAAAACCACAGCGTGCCCTGCGAAGCGTTCTGGCCAGCGCTGTAATCTATGGTCGGACAATCTGAGCCGGAAGCGCTCCCCGCAGCTGACGGATCCAGAGGTGGGTTCTGCACGTAGGCCATGATGTCCGCAACATCTTCAGTCGAAACGGCCTGACCGGTCATCCAGCCGTACGTGCCCACGTAACGGTCGATCAAACTACTGATGTACGGATCCCCCGTTTCTGCCGCGGCCTGTGGATCTTGGATCCATAGCACCATCATTTCTTCACTTGAAGCCCAGCGGTCGGAAATTCCGGCCAATCCTGGAGCGGCCAAAATCTCATCCGTCACTTTGTGACAAGAAGCGCAATTGGCATTAAAAAGGGCTTGGCCTTTCACCAAGTCTCCAGAGTCCCAAACTCCTGCAAAAGCTGGAGTTCCAGTACTCAGTATGGCAAGAAGAATCAGGCTCTTTGCAGCCTGAGTCACCGCCTTAAATTTCCTCGCGCGTTCCAATCGAAACATATTTTACCGCTTGATTTTCGGCGGCAAATATACCTAATCAAGGGCATTGCACGAAGGCAATGAGTCAAGGTATTTGCAACTGTGTGCCTTTTTCTGGAAATAGAGCTTTCAAGTCCAATTCAGAAGGAATTACAAGAGCCGTTGGAAAGCGCATGCGCAGGGCCAGCATCGCGCGATGCGCCTGCAAGGCATCTGTAAATTCACCGGCCGTCACCGAAAAAAGTGGTGGCATGGACGATACATCCACGGTGTAATAAAAAGACGTGTCCGCTTCAAGCTTTTTTCGCAAGTTGCGCGCAGCATCAAGACGGCCCAGATGCAATTGGATGCGAAAGCCCGGTGTGGTTTCAAGCTGGGCCGTGTCACGCGCCAACAAGACGGCAACATGTTCGGCCAGCAGCCAGCTTGACGAACCTCGGCTTGTGAAGCCGTATCCACCCCAGTCGATGGCAGGCTTTTCCTCAGTGACAGCCGGGCGAACCATCGGGGTAACATCGCCATTGAGGGGGGGCGGGGGAGGTTCCACCTTGACAGTCGTCTCCTTCTTTGAGAAAATCTGCTTCCACCACGGCCCATCATCCTGGGCTGAGAGCGTCCCGGTGCACAAAGCACTTGCACTCAGCCACACGGCCATCGCAAACATTTCACGGGAAACTCTCATCTGAGTATCAAAATTTTACTCGTTGTTGCTGAGCCCACGCCACCGGAGCCGGTGGCAATGGATTGGCCTGCAAAGATGAGATAAACCCCTTCAGGCACAAGTCGGCCCGAAATATCACGCGTGTCCCACACCGCACGCCCGCCTTCACTCCACAGCGTTTGAATCAGTCGCCCGTCCACAGTTGAGATCCGGATTTGAGATCCATAGGCCAATCCATCGACGGTCACCTGCACAGGATCGCTCGGGTGCAGGGGGTTGGGAAAGCAGTGCAGGGCATCCATCTCCTCCACGAAATTGGTCGCCGATCCGCGGAAGGCGATGACGCCAGCCCGCGTAGCGAAATACACCGTTCCACTGGCGTGGTCAATTGCAGTATCGTACACGTCGTTGTCCAGCAATGACGAATTCTCAGCTGTGAAATGACCGATTTGGCTCAGGCCGTCCGCTGCAATGAGGAACGCACCGCTCTGGGTTGAAAGCCATTTGCGGTTGCCTCCGTCGATGGCAATTGACTGCACGGTCTCCGTTTCCAACAAGTATTGGTAGTTGCCATCCTGCAAAATGAGCAGTTGTTGGGCATCGATGGGCGCCTCGGTGAACATTGAACCGGGCTGGTAGAAAACGGCCGGTCCGCTCTCAGTGCCCACCCACACTTCGCCATCCAAGTCCTCGGTCATGGACAGAACGGACATGCTGGGCAGCCCCCCCTGCCCCACGGCTGTGGTCAAAAACCGCCAATCGTCATCGGACCTATCAACGGGCGTGCCCGACGTTTCGTACAGCAACAATCCACCGCCGCGCAGCGACACCCAAACTTGCCCGCCCCAAGACGCCATAATGCCCCTCACTTCGCTTTGCTCGTTGAGCCCCTCCACCTCAAGATCGGTCCAAAGGCCACCTGATCGGCACTTGAGCGGATGCTCTGTGCCCTCATTCACCAACCACAGATTGCCTAAGCGGTCGAAGTCAACACCACGCACCGTGCAGCGCTCATCAGCCCATTGTTCGTTCCATCCCAAGCCGCTGTTGTTCGGGTTCAAGTAGTGCGCAATGACGCCGTTTTCGATTTCGACAAGCCCTTCTTCCAAGCTGGCGTACACGACGTGTTCCGGTGCAAGGGGGTTAATTGTCACGTCGACCGGATCGGCCACGCCCTCAACGGCCACCTCGCCCGTAGGCGGGCCAATGTTTCGCCAAGCGCCAGCCACGTGGCTCGAAAAACCCTCACGTATGTACAATGGTGTTCCCGCAGCGTCCATGCCACCTGTGGCGAGCCAGACATTGTCATTCCACGCCTCGACACGAACACAAGAATTGGTGCGCGGTCCTGCGGGAGCATACGGGCCGGCGTCAGGGCGGGAGCTATCCAGGCCAGCGTAAAGCAAACCCGAGTAGTTGTTCGCTACCCAGAGTCCACCCTGCCCATCAAAAGCCAAGCGGTTGGGCTTGAGGTAAACTTGCTCCACGGGGCCTACGCGTGTGGTGAGCTCAAAGGACGAATCGAACAACTGGATGTCGTTGGTAAGAGCGGCCACCAACAGAGCGCCATCGGTGGCCAGTGAAATGATGTTCTCCTCCGCACCCTCCATGATATTCAGCCACGAGGTCGCACCTGGAAATTGGACCCAGATTGCATCGGCGGGGCCAGCGTCTTCGAGGGCGACAAGCGTGCCGTCTTGCAGACGGACCAAATCGATGAGGTCCGAGCCCGGGCCGGTCACAGCAACCCATGAGGCCGGGTCGCCTAGGAAGGCGTGATTGCGGGGGGCCCGAAAAAGACCGCCGCTGGTGGCCACAAGCCAATCGACACCGTCCGCCACCACAGCGCGAACAGCGAGGCGCTCCAAAGTCGAGCCCAACGTCCACGTGTCGGCGACTTCCATGCGCTCCAAGTTCATCTGCACCACACCGAAGCCCGTGCACAGCAGGACCGCGTGGGAGGTAGAAATGACACGGGAAATCGCCTTGTCTGCCAAAATGTTGCTCTCTGCAATATCTGGGAAAGCGAGAGCCTCGCCTTCAGCCCATACGTCAACAAAGCCAGAAGAGTAGCCGATAATCAGGGCGTCATAGTCTTCGACATAGGCGATAGCCTGGACGTCGGCGCCGTGGAGGCCTTCGGACGTTGATATACGAGAAACAGCGCCGTCAGAGTCAGTGCGAAAGACCCCGCGGGGCGTAGCGGCGAAGACCGATTCACCTTCAGCAGTGGCCACGTCAATGATTTGCCGCCAGTACAGCTGGTCCGTCCACGTGCCCACCGGCGCTTGGTTGTTAATGGCTGACTGTGCCCTGAGCACGGGCAGGCCTGCAAAGACAAACAAAAGCGCTACCATAAGCGTCCGCGGAATGAGGGAACTGGGAAGGCGGGGCGATGATTTCATCGAGGTCAACTACGGAGCGAAGGTGGGAATATTGTGCGAAGTTGTGAAGGATCTTAAGGGGAAGATTCCTTAGAAGTTGACAAGAAGTGCTCGAATTCTAAATAATAGAGTACTTTTGCAGCGTCTACCGAGCGGGGTAGACCGTAAGAGGAGGGGCAGACAGCCCCTCTTTTTTTTCGTCACCCGCCCAGTTGTCATCATGATTCAGATTTCTACCATACGAGAAATGGCCGAGGGTTTCCTTGCTGAACACAACGGTTTCGTTGTGGACTGCAGTGTGTCCGAAGGCTCGGACATCCGCCTTTGGGTGGACGCCGACCAGGGCATGCCCATTTCGAAATGTGCCGAGCTTTCTCGTTTCATTGGGGGCCAGATTGACGATGACCGCTACGATTTCTCAATCCAAGTCAGCACCCCTGGTCTTGACCAAGGCCTGAAAGTGCACCGCCAATACAAAAAGAATGTAGGCCGCAACGTCGCCGTTCAGTTGATGGACGGGCATAACGTTGAGGGCGCGTTGGAATTGGTGGAAGAGGAGAGCATTACCGTGGGAACGCGCAAGAAGGAGCGTATTGAGGGGCGTAAAGCAAAACAATGGGTCGAGGAAAAACACTGCATCAAATTCGCAGACATTGCCTCAACGAAAGTCAAGATTTCATTCAAATAAACATGGACCAGGTGAATCTCATCGACTCCTTCACGGAGTTCAAAGAACTGAAAAACATCGATCGTGAGACGATGCTCGGCATCCTCATTCAGGTGTTCCAGGAGATGGTTGCGAAGAAGTTCGACATCGAAATGGAGGACGAGGAATTCAAGAACCACTTCTCCGTCATCATCAACCCGGACAAGGGGGACCTCGAGATTTGGCACGAGCGCGAAATCGTTAAGGACAAAGACGTCGAAAACATCGTGACACAAATTGCGCTGAGCGAGGCGCTGAAAGTGGAGGATGATTTTGAAGTGGGCGAGGATATATCTACGGAAATCACGCTCGCTGATTTCGGCCGTCGCAACGTAATGGCCATGCGCCAAAGCCTGCAGGGCAAGGTGATGGACTTGGAGAAGGACGCCTTGTACACCAAATACAAGGAGCGCGTGGGCGAGATTATTTCCGCCGAGGTTTACCAAATCTGGAAGCGCGAGATTTTGTTGATTGATGCGGATGACAATGAATTGATTCTGCCCCGCGACCAGCAGATCCCCGGTGACTTCTTCCATAAAGGCGACACCATACGTGCGGTTTTAGCTGAAGTGGAAATCCGCAACAATAACCCACGCATCTTGCTTTCGCGTACGGCCCCAGAATTCCTCGAGCGATTGTTTGAACAGGAGGTGCCCGAGATTTATGACGGCTTGATCACCATCAAAAAAATTGTCCGTTCACCAGGCGACCGGGCCAAGGTGGCCGTGGAGTCGTACGACGATCGCGTCGATCCCGTGGGCGCATGTGTGGGCATGAAGGGCTCGCGCATCCACAGCATTGTCCGCGAGTTGAAGAACGAGAACATCGACGTGATCAACTACACATCAAACGAGCAGCTTATGATTTCTCGGTCTTTGAGCCCAGCTAAAGTCTCGTCAATCAAGATTGACGGTGACCGTGCCGCAGTGTATCTCGAGCCGGACCAGGTGTCACTTGCCATCGGAAAAGGCGGACACAACATCAAGCTTGCCGGTCGTCTAACGGGCTACGAAATCGATGTCTACCGCGAGGGCGAGACCGAAATCGATGACGTGGAATTGAAGGAGTTTTCTGACGAAATCGAGGCTTGGGTCATTGAAGAGTTCGCGAAAATTGGTTGCGATACTGCGCGTAGCGTGATGAACTTATCTCAGGAAGACTTGGTCAAACGCACCGATTTGGAGGAAGAAACAATCGCAGATGTCCTCCGTATTTTGAAAGAGGAATTAGAAGCCTAAATTCGCTAACAGCAAGCACACACGACTAAAGCGAAAGAGCAGCAACAGCATATGTCAGGAAGCACCAAACCCGTACGCCTCAGTAAGGTCGCCAAGGAGTTCAACCTTGGCGTCGACACAATTGTCGAATTTCTATCCAACCAAGGGGTAGAAGTTGAGAGCAGCCCCAACACAAAGTTGGCGCCTGAGCAGTATGGCTTAGTGCGTGAAGCTTTTGCGGACGAAAAAGCCGCTGTTGCACAGCGCAAGGGCGCTACAGTGTTCACTGATCGCACATCTGTTTCTGTGAACTCTAAGCGCGATACTGGCGTTGAGCAAGAAGTGGTAGCCGTTGCGCCCCCACCCGTGGTCGAAGCACCGGTTGTTGAAGAACCCATCAAGGAAACGCCAGCGGTCGAAGAGCCCGTAATTGAGGAGCCTGCTGTTGAGAAACCTGTTGTTGAAGCACCGGCCGTTGAAGAGCCCGTTGTGGAATTGCCCACGGTCGAGGAAACCGTCATTGAAGCCCCGGCTGCACCAGCTCCTAAATCGACTGATTCTCCGGTTAAAAAGGAGCCTGAAGAGGTTGAAGAAAAAGTGGTGGAGGCCGAACCGAAGTCTCCGCTCAAAGTAATGGGCAAGGTGGATTTGGATTCGCTAGCCAAAGGCAAAAAGACCGCCAAGAAGAAGCCTGCTGAAGATAAGAAACCAGCTGAAAAAGCTACGCCAGCAGCACCGGAAGCAAAGAAGTCTGCAAATACGGATGCGGCTAAAAAACCAGTCGTCGAATTGCACCGTGCAAAAGCTGCTGTGCTCAGCGGACCGACCGTCGTGGGTAAGATTGAGCTGCCTGTCGAGAAGAAGCCCACTTCAGCTGGTGAGAAGCGCAAACGCAAGCGCATCACCAAGGTGGACGTCAAAGACGCCGCAAAAACCACGGGGCGCGGACGCGGAAATGCCGGGGCTCGCAAGGAGGTCACTGAGAAAGACATCCAAAAGGAAATTAAAGAAACCTTGGCTCGCTTGAGCAAGGGAAAGGGCAAGAAGAAAGTCACAGCAAAAGACCGCAAGGCCAAGCGCGACAAGATCGAGATGCGCGCCGAAAAGGAGCATTTGGAGGAGCTTGCTGCCGCACATACGCTGGAACTCACTGAATTTGTGTCGGCCGCTGAGCTTGCGTCCATGATGGATTGCTCGGTGAACGAAGTCATTTCAGCGTGCATGGCATTGGGTATGATGGTTTCAATCAACCAACGCTTGGACAAGGAGACCATCACAATCATCGCCGAGGAGTTCAATTTCATCGTGGATTTCGTCAGCGCTGAGGTGCAAGACGCCATCGAAGTGGAGAAGGACAAGCCCGAGGATTTGGTCTCACGCCCCCCGATTGTAACTGTCATGGGCCATGTCGACCACGGAAAAACCTCGTTGCTCGATTACATCCGCGATGCCAATGTGATCAGCGGAGAAGCTGGTGGAATCACGCAGCACATCGGCGCATATTCCGTCGAATTGGAAAGCGGCCAGAAAATGACATTCATCGACACCCCGGGTCACGAAGCCTTTACGGCCATGCGTGCGCGAGGTGCACAAGTGACCGACTTGGCCATCATCGTGATTGCGGCGGACGATGCCGTGATGCCGCAGACAAAGGAGGCCATTTCCCACGCCCAAGCTGCTGAAATACCGTTCATTATTGCGCTGAACAAGTGCGATCGGGACACGGCCAATCCAGACAAGATCAAGCAAGAGCTCTCCGAGATGAACATCCTTCTCGAGGATTGGGGCGGCAAGATCCAAGGGCAAGAAATTTCTGCAAAAACAGGGTTGGGCGTACAGGAATTGCTTGAAAAAGTCATGCTCGAAGCTGAGATGCTCGAGTTGAAGGCGAACCCGAATAAGCGCGCCATCGGCCACATCGTCGAATCGAGCTTGGACAAGGGCCGCGGCTATGTCACGAGCATCCTCGTGTCTTCTGGCACCTTGTGCGTGGGCGACGTCTTCCTTGCAGGCCAATGGTCTGGTAGGATTCGAGCCATGCACAACGAGCACGGCAAGGCCCTTGAAGAAGCCGGCCCAGCGGTTCCGGTTTCCATCTTGGGTTTGAATGGCGCCCCCAACGCAGGCGACGAGTTTCACGTGATGGAGGACGAACGCGAAGCGCGAAGCATCGCCACCAAGCGCCAGCAGTTGCAGCGGGAACAAGGCATTCGCACCCAGCGCCAACTGACGCTTGAAGAGCTCGGACGTCGTATCGCCGTGGGTGAATTCAAGGAATTGAACTTGATCATCAAGGCGGACGTGGACGGTTCAACCGAAGCCCTCTCGGACACCTTGCTGAAGCTCTCTACGGAGAAAGTTCAAGTCAACGTCATCCACAAGGGCGTCGGTCAGATTTCCGAATCGGACGTCTTGCTTGCCACAGCTTCAGAAGCCATCATCATCGGCTTCCAAGTGCGTCCTTCAGTAGGAGCCCGCAAATTGGCCGAGCGCGAAAGCATCCAAATCCGCCTCTACTCGATCATCTACCAGGCGATTGAAGAAATGAAGGACGCTATGGAGGGCTTGCTCTCAGCGAAAATCGAAGAGCGCGTGCTTGGAACGGCTGTTGTCCAGGAAGTTTACAAGATTTCCAAGGTCGGCACCATCGCCGGTTGTTTGGTCCAAGACGGGCTCATTCAGCGCAACAAAAACGTACGCCTCATTCGCGATGGCATCGTGATTTACACCGGCGGTCTCGGCTCGTTGAAGCGATTCAAGGACGACGCCAAGGAGGTCAAGAAAGGCATTGAGTGCGGACTGAACATTGAAAAGTTCAACGACATCAAAATCGGCGACATGGTCGAGTCGTACGAAGAGTTCGAAGTGAAGCAAACGCTTTAAGAGCCGGCCCGACGAAGGCCTATCGCAAAATCACTTGAAGGCGCTGAGCCCTGTGACATCCATGCCCGTGATGAGCAAATGAATGTCGTGCGTGCCCTCATAGGTCACGACCGACTCGAGGTTCATCATATGACGCATAATGGAATACTCGCCCACGATGCCCATGGCGCCTAGCATTTGGCGCGCGTCTCGAGCGATAGTCAGCGCCATATCAACGTTGTTTCGTTTCGCCATTGAAATTTGAGCTGAGCTCGCCCGGTCCTGATCACGCAGCACCCCCAAGCGATGGGTCAACAGCTGCGCCTTGGTGATTTCGGTGATCATTTCGGCCAATTTCTTTTGCTGCAACTGAAATGCTCCGATGGGCTTTCCGAATTGCAGGCGCTCCTTGGAGTAATTCAAGGCCGTGTCATAGCAATCCAACGCCGCACCGATAGCGCCCCAAGCGATGCCGTAGCGCGCCGAGTCCAGGCAACTCAAGGGAGCGCCCAATCCCGACCTACCGGGCATGATGTGCGACTTGGGAACGCGCACATTGTCGAATATGAGTTCACCCGTATCCGAAGCGCGCAGGCTCCATTTTCCCGTCATTTTCGGTGTGGAGAAGCCCTCCATTCCACGCTCGACCACCAGGCCATAGATGCGACCCGTTTCGTCTTTTGCCCACACCACGGCGATGTCCGCAAAAGGAGCGTTGCTAATCCACATCTTCGCTCCGTTCAAGATGACGTGGTCCGGACTATCAGGGTCCTGTACAAAGTTGGAGACCATTGCTCCGGGATCGGAGCCGTGGTCCGGCTCGGTCAGACCAAAGCAGCCAATCATTTCGCCTGTGGCAAGCTTTGGCAAGTAGGCCCGCTTCTGCTCCTCCGAGGCGTACTTCCAAATGGGGTACATCACCAAGGAACTTTGAACGGATGCCGTGGAGCGCAAGCCGCTATCACAGCGCTCGAGCTCCTGCATAATGATGCCGTACGAAATCTGGTCAAGGCCCGCGCCGCCGTATTCGTGAGGGATGTAAGGACCGAAGGCGCCGATCTCGCCTAAACCAGCGAGCAAATGCCGTGGAAAGGTCTGCGTCTCTGCGGCCTCTTCGATAATTGGAGAAACTTCGCGCTTTACCCAAGCGCGAGCGGCGTCGCGAATCAACTTCTGCTCCTCGGTGAGAAGCTCATCCATGAGGAAGTAGTCGTGGCCTTGGTAGTTGTCGGTGCGCATGGCGGTCGAATTTTGCGGAGCAAATGTACGACCGCGCTCGCACTGAAAGCTAGCAAGTTCAGCTGAACTTCAGGCCTTCCGAGCCCGAAGGCGGAGCCTGTGATTTTTCATACCCCTTGTCCACATGAAGCGGCCCTTGCTGATAGGCCAAGACAGCCAACGCGTCGGCTCGTTCGTTCAAAGGGTGGCCGTCGTGGCCCTTCACCCACTCGAACTTGACGTTATGGACGCGGTAAATCTTTAGAAATCGCCGCCACAAATCGGGGTTCTTCTTCGCCTTGAAGGACTTCTTTTCCCAGTTGAACACCCAGTCCTTCGAAACCGCGTCGACCACATATTTCGAGTCGCTGGTCACTACAACTTGGGCTGGCGTCCACTGGGCCGTGATAGCCTCCAACGCCACGATTACCGCAAGGAGTTCCATCCGGTTATTGGTTGTCAAGCGGAAGGCCCCCGAGAATTCTTTCTCATAACCGCCCACACGCATAATGGCGCCGTAACCGCCGGGGCCCGGATTGCCCGAAGCCCCTCCATCGGTGTACACCTCAATGACACCTCTTTGTTCTTCCTGCGCACTCATTCAATCAAATTGGCCACGTTCGACGAAAAAAGCTTGACGGCGATCGAAAGCAGGACGATACCGAAGACCTTTTGCAACACAGCGATTCCACCCTCGCCGAGGAAACGCTCGATGCGGCCCGTCATCTTCAACACCATGAAAACGAAGGCCATGTTGATGATGATAGCTAGAGCAATGTTGACTTGTGCAAATTCCGCTCGAAGTGAAATAATCGAGGTCATGGAACCTGCACCGGCAATAAGGGGAAAAGCGACCGGAACAATGGCGGCCGTCTTGCTCGTTTTTGCGTCGTGCTGAAAGAGGGTGACGCCCAAGATCATTTCCATCGACATAAAAAACATGACAATAGCACCGGCCACGGCGAAGGAACTGACGTCCACACCGAGAAAGGAAATCACGCTCTCACCTAAAACCAAGAACGCCAGCATGATCCCCAAGGCCACAAGTGTGGCTTTAACCGCATTGATCTCCCCTGCAGTCTGCTTGATGTTCAAGATGAAGGGAATGGCTCCGAGGATGTCAATGACCGCGAAGATGATCATCGTCGATTTGATGAGTTCGTTAAGGTTGAACATCGTTTAAAAGTCTATTAGCACGCGCCCGAACAATCATCTGAACGCACGCCCAAAGAAAAGCACTCGCGGACAGTATGCTCCACTTCGGGGGCAAAGTGTTTGCATTCGAGTGCGCGAATCTTGTCTTCAATCGTTGAAGGGGTGTCCTCAGCCGTGAGCTCAGTCCGGGCCTGAAAAATGGTTGCGCCTTCATCGTATCCAGACGTGACCCAATGCAGGGTGATGCCCGTTTCGCGCAGCCCTTCTGAAGAAATGGCCTCAAAAATAGCCGCATGGATGTGTGCGCCGTACATGCCTTTTCCGCCAAATCGAGGCAGCAAAGCGGGGTGCAAATTGAGCATGCGGCCCTTGAAGGCTGCGACAAGCTCGGCGGGAACTTTTAACAGAAAACCGGCGAGCACCACAAAGTCAATCCGGTCGATTTCAAGCATCTTCAACACCTCACCGGAATGCAAATCGCCCCGAGAAAAAACGCGGAACGGCACGCCGTGTTGACGGGCACGTTCCAATACGACAGCCGAGTCGCGATTGGCATACACGCGCGCTACTTGAATGTCAACGCAACCTCTGAGGTGCTCGATCAGGCGTTCAGCATTTGTTCCTGCACCCGAAGCAAAAATTGCGATGCGTATCATTGGTCCAGCCCCACCCCGTAGGCCGTACGCAACTGACGCAGCGCCGCAAGGCGATCCTTCAAGTCCTCGGCAAAAACATCGCCTTCTGGCAGGGCCCGGGTCACCGTCATTTCAATGCGACCTAGCACGGTCATAGCGAGCGACAACTGCTGCGCATTGGCCTCAAAATAGGGCGATTCCAAGCTAAGGAAGTAACGAGCGTCGCCTTCAAACCACGTGAAGACCCCTTCGGCGAGCTCAACCGCTCCGGCCATCGCACTGTCGCGACGAGCCGCAGACAAGCTCTCATCCCCGGCCAGGTCGAAGTACAACTGAACCGTCGGCAGCAAAACCCGCGTATACGGAACATTGTGTGGAGGCGTCGAGGCGAGCATACGCTCAAGCACATTCAAGGCCCGTGGCGCGTCGCCCTCGTCGAACAAGGCCTGCGAAAGGTGCGTGAGCTGCAGACGAATATTGGTTGCCATGCGACGATTGTTCTCATCCATATGGATTTCGCGCTCGCCTTCCATGCCGCCGTATTGGAAGTCCTCCATCACATTGCGATACATCAATTCCGTAGAAACACCACTGGGTTGTCCCTGTTGCAAGCCGTATTTAATCGGCACAAGTCTCCACGCCAAGCCCTCCAGCCGGAAGTAATCTGAAAGCCCCATGTAACTGTCCGGTCCAATGGTCACGGCAAAGTAAATCGGACGCTCCCAGTTGTTGTTGAGGAGTATGTTCATCACCATAAACTGGTTTTTCAGCACATAGGCTTTCGGACGCCCATTGTTGTCAGCAATCGTCCATTTCACACTGCTGACCATGCGCTTCATCTCTTCAGGCGTCAACATTCCGCTAGCCGCTACCGCTGCGCTGTCGACCGGTAAGCTGAAGCTGCTCGAAGGCAGATGTGAATACATCCGACCTGCACCGTAGTCGATCCGGTCGTCCGGGTCGAGTGCCATTTCCATTGCCGTATTCAAATCGACATAGGGCTGGGCTGGATTTGCCGGCGCGTCCATCAGTACAATATCACGCGTTCCTTGGCGGTATTGCTCCTCGCGGAGATTGATCGGCACCGGGTCGCTTTCATACGCCTTGCGCATCATTTGGCTTGTATACCAATCCGTATTCAAGAGGCTCAAATTCACAATCCGCACGTCCGTCCGGTATTCTTCAACTTCCTGAACGTACCAAAGCGGGAACGTATCGTTGTCACCGTTGGTGAACACAATGGCGTTCGGCGCCAGGCTGTCCAAGTAGTTTTTTGCCATATCCACGCCGGTCGAACGGCCTGCACGGGAGTGGTCATCCCAGCCTTCAGCCGCCATCAAGAACGGAACGAGCAGTAAAAGACCGCCCAGTGGCAAGGCCGATCGGTCGATCCCCAAATACTTGTTCAACGCGATGGACACGCCAATCAATGCCGCCGACACCGATCCCATAAAAATCAACGAGTACGACAAAGCGTGGCTGCCGCCCGTTAGCGACTCAACCAAAAACAGTATGACCCCCGCACCCAGCGGAGCGCCCAAGACCAACGCCTGATCCATCTGGCCCTTGAGCCACGATGCGCCCAGGTCCCATAGGGCATACACCCCCAGCCCAATCCAGATTGCAAAGGCGTAGAACGACCCCACATAGGCGTAGTCGCGCTCGCGCGGCTGCAAGGGGTATTGGTTCAAATACACCACAATGGCCAGGCCGGTTAGCACAAACAAAAGGCCTGTCACCGCAAAGTCTCGCGTGCCGCGCACCCCTTGGAAGATCAGCCCGATCAAGCCCAGCAGCAACGGGAGATAGTAAAAGTGATTCAGCCCGTTGTTGGTGGCGAGCATGGGCGAGAGTTCAGCGCGGTTGCCTAGGCGCTCGGCGTCGATTACATCAATGCCACTGAGCCAGTTGCCATCAAGGTTAGAGCCGTGGCCCTGATTGTCATTCTGGCGGCCGGCAAAATTCCACATGAAATAACGCAGGTACATCCAGCCGATTTGGTAGTCCTTAAAGAAGGTCAAGTTCTCGGTCATGCTTGGCATGAGTTGAGCGTGAACATTGTCAATGCGCTTCTCGATGTCCCGAGCCGCTTGGATGTCAGCCGCAGCCCGTGACTGATTTGCACGGATGGTGGCCTGGCGACGCTGCGCTTCAAGTTGAGCCAAGGAGCTCTCCAGAGCCTGTACGTATCCACGGCCGCCACCCTGCTTGGAGCTCAACTCTTCGACCATCATGGCCGCCACCGTTTGGCGGATATCCTTGTTTGTTAGATCGGCCAAGCGGTCGCCCTCACCTGGGCCGCCCCGCACAATCAACTCCGTGTTCGATCGCAGTTCCCATTTTGAAGAAAAGCGCAACTTCGCCCCACGGTAGATGTTCGTCAGCGCCTGGTTCATCTGGTCTTTGTCAAGCCCACCGCCGCATATAGCGCCAGCAATGTGCCTCTCAAATGCTGCCGAGCCGCGCTCCTCCCCGTCCAAGGGGCTGGTGAACATCATCTCCGAATTCCAGCCCTTGAAATTCGACCAATTCTTGTACTCAGCGATGTGGCTCGCCTGGGAGGAATACATCCGTGGGAAAACCGACGTAAAACGCTCATCGTAATTGGGAATGGCGTTGCGCTTCTCGCCCGTGTTGTAGTATTCCTGGACGATGAAATACTCGCCGGTTAAGCTCGCCAAATGCTGTTGTGCCGCGGCCGGATCGCGGTAGGACGCCACGCGTTTATCGACCGTGCCCCGCTTTTGATACACGCTGTGGCTGGGAATCAAGGTGGGGTTGCCGTCGCTATACGGGTTGATGGCGTCGTTGGGGGAATTCCAATATTGGCCTGTAGCCAGCGGACGATCCCCGTATTGCTCCCGGTTCAAGTACGACAGCAATGCGAACAGGTTGTCCGGGTTGTTCTCGTCCATCGGAGGATTGGCCAATGAACGCACCACAATAAGCGCAAAAGTCGAGTAGCCGATCAATATCATGGTCGTGCCCAAGGCCGCCAAATTCAAGCCCCACCAGCCATTTTTACGGCTGATGTACAGCAGCCCGCCAAGCACAGAGATAACCAGCAAGGCATAGAACAGCACGCCCGAGTTGAAGGGCAGCCCCAGATCATTGACCAGGGTGCGCTCAAACCAAGCGGCCAACCTGATAAAACCCTGGATGAGTCCCACTTGGATAAACCCCAGGATGAGCATCGAAATGAACGTAGCGATAGAAAACCCAAGCCAGGAGAAAGTGTAGCGCTTGAAATAATAAACGGCTACGATGGCCGGAATGGCCAAAAGATTCAACAAGTGCACGCCAATCGAAAGGCCCATCAAATAGGCAATCAGTACGATCCATCGCAGGTTGCCCGGCTCATCGGCATGGGCCTCCCATTTCAGAATCGCCCAGAACACCAACGCCGTGAAGAGCGAACTCATGGCGTAGACCTCGCCCTCAGTGGCCGAAAACCAGAAACTATCGCTGAAGGCGTAAACCAATGCGCCCACTACACCGGAGGCCATCACTGCAAAACGGGCACCGCCCTCAACTGGACCTCTGCGCAAAGCGAGTTTTCGCGCCATGTGTGTAATGCTCCAAAAGAGAAAGAGAATCGTGAATGAGCTCGACAACCCGCTCATCGCATTGACAGCGAACGCGACATTTTCCGTCGAAACAAACATCGAAAAGAGCCGCGCAATCAGCATGAACAGCGGTGCTCCCGGCGGGTGGCCCACCTCCAACTTGTAGGCCGAAGCTATGAATTCACCGCAGTCCCAGAAGCTGGCCGTCGACTCAATGGTCAGCAGAAAAACAATAGTGGCCACGGCCCACACGGCCCAGCCTGTGAAATCGTTCAGTCGCTTATAGCTCATGCCCGCGAAAATAGGGCATGGCGGCCTTTAACGCGCGATGGTCACGCGTACAGATTTGGTCTGACCTAGCTGGCTCATGCGCAGAACATATAGACCCGCGCTCAAGTCTCCAATCCCAACTTCTTGCACGCCCGCATGCAACACTTCTCCTTGGCGAACGATGCGCCCATGCAAGTCCATAATGGTCCACGAACCAGGCTGTGAGGCGGAAATGAGGAGCCGGTCGGAAGCAGGGTTTGGATACACCGTGAAATTGGAAACATCAACGTCTGCAAAATCGGACACCCCGTCGGTGCAATCGGCCATCACCGAAACCACGGCCGTGATCACATTGTCCTCAGCGCTCAGCGTTGTCGAGAATTCCTCTCCTTCAACTTCCCAACTCAGTACGAAGTTCTCCAGCACCGCAGGCGGGAACAAGGCCACCACCACAGAGTCCAAATCGAGGGCAAATTCATAGCAGCCAGCCGGTACGCACAGCTCAATGACCCCGATTTCCGAAATGTACAAATCCCAAATTCCTGAAATATCAAACAGGTCGCCATTTAGCAACCAGCCTATTTCATCTATAAACATCCCGCCCCCAAAATCTAAAGCCCCCAAATCCAACTCAATCAGCACCCCCTCACATTCATTTTCCTCCACACTATCAAAGCAATTGAGCAGCTCCAAACCATCACACTGAGGAAACGTAGCCACCACACATCCGCCCACCGCTATGGCATCATTCAGATCAATCGTCAACGGGTTGTCTGTATACGTTTCACCATTGGTAAGCGTCCAAACAAACGCAGCGTCTTCATCGTTGGTTACCGCCTCGAAATACCACATTCCCTCACCCAATGATTCAAAGATGACTTCCAATTCACACGTCGCATCACATTCGGTTTCGCCCACCATAAATTCATACACGACATAGGTTCCAAAGTTGAAACTGGTCGTGAATTCAATCCATGACAAATCTTCAAAAGAAAAGGCGCCCATAAATAAATCCTCGGCCCCAAACTCAAAGTCATCCGACTCCAAGATGAATGTGTAGCACCCTTCAGCAAGGCATAAAGTATCCCATACACTCCAATTATTCTCCCCGTCTAATTCAACAATGCCGTCATAAAACACGTCCGGCCCTTCCAGCTCCCAATTCAATAGGTCTGGCATAATTAAATTATTACTCCATTCTAGCGTCAACTGAACGGGTTCACAATCCGTCTCCCCGTCACACCCTTCTATCACTACATCGACATAAAATGTCTCAACACAATTGCCCAGACCGACCGTGACTTGGGCGCTGTAAATGCCGTTGGCCTCAAAGCTGTGTTCCTGTATGAAATCTGGATTTTCAGAGTATGATTCATCTCCGAAATCCCAAAACATCCAATTGATAGCGACGTCCACAGGCGTATTAAATATGAAATTGGCCGAGCACCCGTCTGTGTCAACAAGAAGTTCGCCGGGCAAACAACCATCTCCACCTTCAATCGTCACACAGCCTTCTACATCATTGCATTCTTCACTAGAATACCAAGCGCATACAACGTACGGAAAATCGTCACCGGAGAGTAAAAGGATATTGGGGTTGAGTCCACCAGCTTGTGCGGGCTCACCGTTAACCATCCAATTCAACACGGCATCATTTGAAAATCCCGTGGCCGTAACAGAATAGCCGTTATAGAACCCACCCCCGTCGATCGGAGTCCACTCGACAATAAAATCTAAGCCACACTCGAGTGAGTCACTGACACAGTCCTCCACAATGATCTCTTCGCACAAAGTCACACCTTCTAAACAGGCCGGACTCGTGTAGGTGGCGCAAACTTCATACGTTCCATTGGACTCAAACGTATGCCAATTGAAATGCCCCGTGGCTTCGGCGCCGTCGGAATAGGTCCATAACACCAATTCGCCAGGCGTGTAATTGCAAACGGAAGAAATGAACTCACAGCCTTCACCCCCAATCCAGATTTCTTCTGGACAGCTTTCAACGTTTGCCCCTGGACCCGAACAAATTACTAGGCCGTCTGGACAATCCTCGCTGAAATAATGCAGGCACAACTCCCAGCTGTCGTCAAGATCGCTGGCCAACAAGGTGACCAAATTCAAGTTCTCCGCTATAACAGCCCCATTCAACGTAAGGATCCAATCAGCACTCTCCTCCACACCTAAAATTTCGACTATTACAAAGCCGTCCGCTGTGTCATCATCAATCAGCATACTGACTTCCTCGCAGCCCTCTGATTCCTCACATCCTTCGACCACAACTTCTATGCATATATCGACGCCATCTGGACAGAGGACGGAATAAAACACTGCGCATACGATGTAAGTCCCACTCTCAGGAAAACTAAACGTGTTAAAATGCCCCCCTTCCTCGGTAGCCAAATCCCCAAAACTCCATATCACCGCTTCACCTTCTTGAAAGCTCCCAATCTCAAAAATCCAATCACATCCATCACCAACAGCCTCCATCGTGTCTGGACAATCAATTTGAGCTGAGCCTATGGATTGCAACGAGAGCAGAGCCAGGAAAAAAAATGCGGCCCTAATAATTCTAATTTGACTCATAATTCTTAGAATTTCAGTTTGTTAGAAAACGTAATGGTCCTGGCAATGGTTGCATCACATCACGCGACATACCGCGGGTCGGTCGCCATGACCTCACCGCATCGGTCACATGTTCGCAAGGACTCACTTTCGTAAAACGCTTTGAAATGCGTCTGAAAGTCCCTTTCAACATCGAGCAGCTCAAACTTGGCAACGTGCAACGAGTGGTTGCATGCGTCACAAAACCACATCAGCCCGTCGAGCTTGCCGGTACCGGAGCGTTTGCGTTCCACCACCAATCCCACGGAGCCCTCCATGCGCATGGGGCTGTGCGGAATTTTTGCCGGCAGTAAGAACATATCGCCCGGGCCGAGCTTGATGTTTTCCGGGCCTTTCCGAGTCTGCACACGCACCTCCGCCTGGCCTTCCAACTGATAAAAAAGCTCCTCTGTCTCGTTGTAATGGTAATCCTTTCGAGCATTGGGGCCCCCAACAATCATCACGATGTAATCGCCGCTATCAACGTACAAGTTCTTGTTGCCCACCGGCGGCTTGAGCAGGTCGCGGTTGTCCTTGATCCATTGCTGGAGGTTAAATGGCGGGGGGAACTGAGGGGTGTTCGGGTTAGACATGGCTTGAGCAAAATAGAGTGCGAGCCGAAGTTAAGTCTTTGAGTGGGCATTCACGCCGACCCTAGAAACGAGGAATACGCCGATACAAATCATACCTCCGAAGGCCAATTCAACCGCGCCCACCCCATCGAGATAATTCGGACCGCCTCCTCGACTGAGTAGCCACGAAAAGGCAACGGCCAGCAGCGGCTGTAAATAGATGTAGGCGGCGACCACCGTAGGCTGCACATATTTGATTGCAAAGATGTTGAGGAGATAGGCCAAAAACGTGGTGGCCACCACCACAAAGGCCAATGCGCCCCAGTGCTCCAGCGCAAATGCTGACCACCGAATCTGTGTGACTTGATGCGCTCCAAACGGCGTGGAGAACAGCCAGCCAAACAAGAAGACCCACGCGATGACAGTTAACGGACTGTATTTCGACATCAGTGGGCGCACGGCCACCAAGTACACGCCGTACGAAAGGGCATTGACCAGCACCATAGCGTCGCCCAGCGGGTGGGCGTGCGGAGAACTGCCAGCCGCCGCTGAGTTCAACAGCAGTCCAATGGCACCCGCCGCCCCCAGCGCGATGCCCAACGCTTTGAGTCGTGTAATCGGCGAGCCGAGCATCACGAAACTGGCGAGCAACACCCAAATCGGGTTGATCGTCATGATGAGACTGGCATTGACCGGGCTGGTGAGCGACAGGCCGTTGAAGAACATCAGTTGGTTGATCGCCACGCCTGTCAATCCGCACAAGGCCAGGCGGGGATAGTCGCTGCGTGAGATGCGAGGGCGGGGATTGTGAGCAGAGGGGCGTCGAGCGGCCATCAACAACCAAAAGAGCAGGCCTGCCCCTGTCACGCGCAACGTGATAAAGCCTGAAGGCCCAATCCTATCGGGCATCAGTCCTTTGGCGATGATGTAGTTGGCGCCATAAATCAGCGAGACGACGACCAAGGCTGCATGGGCGAGTGCCAGTCGAGCTTCGGGGCGTGGACTGCGCATCAAGCAATCAGCTTCTCAATGCGGTCAATGAGCTGGTCCAGGTTCAGCGCTCTGTTCACGTTGTTCTCCAACACCAAGTCTGCGCCGTCGATGTGCGGGTCGAGGAAAGCTATTTCACCGGGGCGAACGTGTTTTTCCCATTGGTAACTGATGATGTCGTGGTCGAGGCCGCGCTCCGTAGAATCGCGATGCAGGCGGCGATCTAAGCGCGTCTGTGGCGTGGCGTCCACCCACAAGGCCAAATGCAGCTGCTTGCGCGTTTCAGGGTGATGCAGCAAGTAGAGGCCGTCGAGTAAAATCAGCGGACGGACCGGGATATGCAAACGTTCAGACTGCAGATTGGGGACGTTGAAAGTGTACGAATCGATGTGCAAATCACGCCCGCTGCGCAACTGTTCCACGTCTTTGGCAAAACGCTCCAAGTCAATCGAGCCCGGCACATCAAAATTTGGTTCGCCCGTATCATCCAATGGAACTTGGGCGATCGGATAATAGTAATCGTCCATGCACAGGACGGCAGCACGATCACCAAAGTGCTCGGCGAGTTTGCGCACAACGGTGCCTTTTCCGGAGGCGCTGCCACCGGCGACGCCCACAATTTTTGGGGTTGACAACGGGGTCGAGGAAAGGGACGTGGACTTAGACATGCTGCGCGGCTTGTAAGATTTGGTCGAGCAACATCCGGTCATTCGCCAGGCGCGGAATTTTATTCTGCCCCCCGAGCTTGCCGCGGGCGGCCATGACGCCGAGAAATGCACCGTGAGCCACCTGCACAACATGGGCCGGACGAAGCACAGCGCCCTGAATCAAATTTCGGTAGTAAGGGTTCTTCGCCTGGAGGTTCTCATCGAGGCTCGCTGCAAATTCTTCGACATTATGGGGCGGCCGGATGAACTCGACGGCCCAAATGTGGTGAGGCAGCCCCTGTTCTGGAGCAACTTCTGGGGCGACGTGGAACTCGGAGACTTCGGCGCCCGTCTCGACGATGGCGGAGGCCATGGCCGCTTCAACTTCTTCTGCGATGACGTGCTCGCCAAAGGCCGAGGTGAAGTGCTTGACGCGCCCCGTGACGACAATGCGGGCGGGGGCGAGCGATGTAAAACGCACCGTGTCGCCAATATCGTAGCGCCAAAGGCCCGCGTTGGTCGACAAGATGAGAGCGTATTGGACGCCAATTTCAACTTCAGAGAGGCCTAGAGTTGGGGCGTCAGGCGTGCCGTAGCGGTCGACGGGGACAAACCCATAGTGGATGCCATCGTCGACATTCAGCAGCAGGCCTTGTTCCGCATCTCCAGCTTGGTAGGCAATGAAGCCCTCCGAGGCCGGGTAAATTTCAACCGTTGGCACATCCTCGCCGATGAGTTGGCGAAAACGATCTGCATAGGGCGCCAAGGCCACTCCGCCGAAAACAAAGAGCGAGAAATTGGGGAAGACCTCTTTAATATTTGCCGCACCGGTGTGTTCAAGGAGACGCTCGAAGTACATCTGAATCCAGGACGGAATGCCACTAATCAAGCGCATATCCTGGGTGGCGGTTTCTTCAACGATGACGTCGACTTTCTGCTCCCAGTCCTCGATCAAGTTGGCGCTCCAACTTGGGAGGCGCTGAGCTTGGAGGTAGCGCGGCACATGGTGTGCAACTATGCCAGAAAGGCGGCCCACCGGCGTGCCACCGGGCGTCTTCTTTAAGGCCGGGCTGCCCTGCAAAAAAATCATCTTCCCTCCAACAAAATCGGCATTTCCGCTGTGGTGAATGTGGTGCAACAGGGCCCGCCGTGCCGAACCGATATGGTTAGGCAAGCTGTCATTGGTGATGGGAATGTACTTGGCCCCCGAAGTGGTTCCGCTGGTTTTGCAGAAGTACTTGGGGAGACCGGGCCAGAGGACGTTTTGTTCACCCGCCACTGCGCGGTCCAAATAGGGCCGGAGCGCCTCGTAATCGCGCGTAGGGACCGCCGCAACAAAGGCGCGTTCGCGAGCCCCAGCATCCGCGTCATCTGCGGGCAAGTCGCGCACTGCGGGCAATCCGTGGTCGCGGCCGAAGGCCGTATCGGCGCCGGCAGCCAGCAAGGCGTGGAGTTGACGCCGTTGCGCGGCAATCGGGTCGGCTGACCTTGCAAAATCAGCCGATGCCGATTGCCGCGCCCAGTTCCGAGCCAGTCGGGACTTCAACGACATCTTCTGCGCTTGACGATTAGTGCTCGACGCGCATCTTCTTGGTCACGCGAACGTGGTCCGCTGCCAAGGTGAATGTGTACATGCCGCTTGAAAGTTGCGCCGCATTGTAACGGACGCGGTGCTCACCTGCAGGACGAGCGCCCAAATCAATCACGTCAACCAAACGGCCTTGGAGATCGTGAAGCTCAATCGAAAAGTGGCCCGCATATTGGCTCTCAAACACAAACTGTGTGATGCCCGAAGTGGGGTTCGGGTAGTTGCCCTCGAGATACAAGCCGTTGAAAGCGGCCATCACGTCCACGCTCACCACCGGACAGGTGATGATGCGAACCGCTGGTGTTTCTGACTGGCCCGTGAACCACACAAACTCACCGCTGCCCGCCTGCGAGTAGATGATGGTGGAGTTGTCCGTGTCGCTGTTGCTATTGCCTAAAACGGTCAATTGGACTTCGCTCTCAAACTCGGTGATGATGGCCGCTGAATAGAACGTCGGAGTCGTCAAACTCGCGCCGTCCACCTCGTAAGGGTCCTCAAATGCAAGCGGGTAGAACACCGGACTTGCCGCCGTAGAGTTCCAATCGGCATCCGAAGTGAACTCGGCAAACTCAAACGGTGCATCCGTGATGCTCAGCTCCGGGTCCTCGGTAATCCAGCGAATCTCAAAGTCAACCCCCGTTTCGTTGGAGGGGCCGAAGGCCACGCCCAGTCCGTACACCGTTGTACCCTCGTAGTTGAAGTGGTAACGGCTGCCGTATCCCGTCGGCTCGTATTCCTGATTTTCATCGTTGAAACGCGGAGTAATTTCCATGTTCAAGTCCGTGGGGTCCTCGTGGCTGTAGTGGCAATCTGTGTAGGCGATGCCTTTCTCCATCGGCGCAGCATCCGAAATGCTGTCCGACATAATCGTCACACGAATCGAGTACTCGCCAATATCGACAGGCTCCCAATCTGTGGAGATGTACATCGTGTCCTGCGGGTTTGCAGGGCAATTGTCGTTGTTCGCAAACGACGGCGCCGTGAAGCCGTCTGACACCGTGGTTGACAACACGTTCGAAGCGTCGTCCAAAACATCCACAGTCAAAGTCACACCCGTCTGGTCCATAAAGCCGCTGTTGCGGTACAACACGCCCACGAGCAACCCACCGTCAGCAGCAGCATAAGCCTGGTCCATCGGAGTGTTACGGTACTCGAAAAGATTCCACACATCGCCGTTGGTGATCTGCACGAGATCAAGCGCGTTCGCCGTGCTATTCTCATAAATAGTCACATCGTCAATGCCCCAGTAATAGTGGCTGTAGGAGTCGCCCACTAAGGGGTTCTGGCGGTACGCAAAACGGATTTGAACCGCCGCCTCACCGGCCGCCACACAACTGATGTCGAGCGTGGTCGTCATGGCATTGGCGCTGGCTGAATTGGCCGAAGGAATGAAATCACCGTGGGCTTCAAAAGACACCCAAGTGCCTCCGCCGTCATTTGAGACCTCAACGTACAGGGGCGTCATGTTGTAGCAGCAGTAGCGGAAGTACTGCTCGTACTCCAGCACCACTGAATTAAGGCTAGTCAAATCCAATGTTGGGAGCTCCAAGGTGCCTTCCGTATCCTCCACGCCCGAAGAAATCGGTGTGTTGTAGTAATCGCAATCGAAGACCATCCAGCCATTGTCAGCTGAAGTAGAACTCAAAGTGCCAATGTTACCTGAGAATTCGCCAGCGGGGGGCTGCACACCTGAGGCGCTGCCGTCGGCATAATACCCGTCACCGGCCGGGTCAACAAATTGCCAAATCAAACCTCCACCCGTGTCATCGGCTGACATCGCTCCAATGCCATTGTTCCCGTCCAATCCATTGGAAAAGTCCTCGTAGAAAACGACCGTCGCACCGCCGCCGCGAAGCGAAGTGGTGGCGTCAATTTGCTTCGTGTTCATGGCCGAGACTTCTGAATCCGTGGCCATGCGAGGAGCCGTGGAAAAGTCGATGCGATCAGTGATGCGCTGAGCCGAAAGGGTGGTGACTGCAGCAAGTGCAATCAAAAGGAGTACGTTGTGTTTCATGGGCATTATTGCAAGTGTTGGGCGGCGAAGTTAGACAAAAAAAAGAAGGCCGCCCCCTCACGGGAACGGCCTTCAATATCAAGCAAGGAATCCCTGCTGCGATTACTTAATAACCAATTTGCTGGTGGCGCGAGCGCCATCCACAATAATGGTATACGTATACAGACCTGAAGTCAAACCCTCCACGTTGAGTGTCGTGCTGTGCACGCCTGCAGGCAAACGGCCTTCCTCTACGTTCAACACAAGCGCACCGGTGATGTCCATCACTTGGAAGCTCACATTTGAAGCATGGTCCAGGTTGAACTTCACACGAGCTGTTTCGCCCGCAGGATTCGGGTAAGCATTGCCCAAGGCAAAACCTTCACCTTCAATCTCATTCACAGCCACCGAGCTTTCGCAGTTGGGGTCGAGGTTGAGACGCACCATGTAGGCGCCGGTGCTGTAGTACCAATCGTACGCGCTTCCCGTTCCGAAAGGACCGTAGACGAAGATCGTCTGGTCCTCTTGGTCAAGCGAGATTCCGATTTGCACGTTGGTGCCACCGAGGTGCTCAAACACTGCCATCACAGCAGAATTGGCTTCAGCTGTGTACGGATCGTCAAAGGCGAACGTGTACCAAGCCACCTCGCCGTCGCCTGACCACAAGAAGTTGGACTCAATCGCGAGCTCTTCTGTAGTGGCCATCAAACCCGAGTACTGGTCGCCGCCGTTGTTCCACTCTACCCAATCAAACAAGTGGCACACCACATCGGTCTCGGCCTCAGAAGCGTCCATAATGGCCACATCGATACCGTAGATCGTCTGCTCGAAGAAGATGTCGTAGGGAACCGCTGCGAGATAGTCCACCGTACCGTCAGACGGAGAGAGGCCTGCAAGCACGCCGTTGTCACGGCCATATGAGAATTCGCTCACTGTGTATTGATCAGAAGCCACGTTGTCCTCGGGGTACTGGTCGACAGAGTCTGAAGCGATGGTGTACACCACGTCGTATGTGCCGGTCGTTTCCATAGGCGTGTAATTCACGCGCAAAGTGTCCCAAGCGCTGTACTCAATATCCGAACCGTCTGAAGTACCCGCATCTGTACCGTTAATGGTCACGTTCAACGTCGAATTCATCTGCGTGGCCGTGCCCATGTTTGCAGCAGTCAAACCGAAGTCCATATTGACCGTCTGGCTGTAAGGCCAGCTGCGAGCTTCCCAAATACCAGAGGTCTGGTAGTCTGTGTGGCTCACGTAGGTGCCCACGCGCAAATCATTGGCCGGCGTGTCGAAGACCACGAGGTCGTCAATCATCCAGGCATAGCCCCACTGTCCAACCCAGCGTAAACGGAGGTACACCGCGGGTTGATCACCCGCAAGGTCGGTGATGTCAAAACGACGCACTTCAGCGTCGTCAGACTGCCATCCTCGGTCGGCCTCTGGAAACACTTCCCAGCGCTGTCCGACGACATCACCCTCGGTGTTGGTCGCAAAACCTTCGTCCTCTTCCAAGGTGGAGATGTCCGGCCAGTTCACACCGTCCAAAGAAATCTCTAAGTAGCAGCGCTCAACATCAGCCGTGTTGTCCCAGCAACGGTACTGGTTTGCGAACTCCACAATCACAGCAGGGTGGCCCGTCAAATCAATGGGGGCAGCCAAGGTGGCCATGTTGTTCTCAATCCAAGTCGTCTCGTAAGCCTCTTCAGCTCCAAACAAGTCAGAATCCACGATAAGAAAGCCGTTGTCTGCTGTCTCAAAGTTTGGGGCGGGTGCAGGTGATCCGGCAGTGCCACCGGCCCACCCATTGTACGGTCCGGTCGGGCCGTCCGTTGAGCACTCAAAGTTGATGCCCGAGACGTAATCGGTGAGATCGTAATCGTCATTGGCATTTTCCAACACCCAATCCGAGCAGTTGGAAAAATCGTTCGAGTAGATCAAATCTCGGTCTGCGCCGACGGTATTGATCTGTTGATTTGACGCTTGGCGCGTATAATCGGCACGTCCCATTTGGGCGCGCTCCAAAGACTGAGATAGAGCAAACGTGCTCACTGTCAGTCCAATAAGCAATGTGTATAGGTGCTTCATGTGAATCGCAATTGATTGATTTCGTCGCAAATATAGGGTGTAGCATAATCTGCCAAAGCCGAGCAGGTACAAATGAGGTTTCGGTCACCGTGGGCGTCGTCAATTCTCGCTACGGTGGGCCAGAATTTATGGCCGTGCAAAGCAACCATCGGATAGGCGGCCTGCTCGCGTGAATAGCCGTGTTCCCATGTCGATGCCGTCAGTTCGTCCACCGTATGAGGGGCCATACGCAAAGGGTTGTTCTCGCGGTCCCATGCTCCAGATTCAATCGACTCAATTTCCTTGCGTATGGAAAGCATTGCATCACAAAAGCGATCGATTTCCTCACGTGATTCGCTTTCGGTCGGCTCAATCATCATCGTGCCGGCCACCGGCCAACTCACTGTCGGCGCGTGAAAACCGTAGTCGATAAGGCGCTTGGCAATATCGGTCACCTCGATGCCGGCCGAAGCCTTGAACGGACGACAGTCCACAATCATCTCGTGGGCCACCGTGCCTTGAGGACCGGAATACAGGAGGTCGTAATGGCCTTTGAGACGGTGGCAGATGTAATTGGCATTGAGGATGGCCACTTCAGTGCTGCGCAAAAGGCCGGTCGGCCCCAAAAGCCGGATGTAGCCGTATGAAATCAAGTGAATCAATGCGCTCCCAAAAGGTGCGCCACTCACCGCTTGGCCCTTTTCACGGCCTGGAAGAAACGGCACCAGATGGGCCGCTACACCGATCGGGCCGACACCCGGTCCACCACCGCCGTGCGGGATGGCAAAGGTCTTGTGCAGATTCAGATGACAAACATCCGCGCCAATTAATCCAGGCGAAGTCAGCCCCACTTGAGCATTCATATTGGCCCCATCCATGTACACTTGGCCTCCCCGCTCGTGAATAATCTCGGTGATTTCCAAGATGCCGGCCTCGTACACACCGTGGGTTGAAGGGTAGGTAATCATCAACGTTGATAGTTGATCGGCGTGTTCGGTCGCCTTTTCTCGAAGTTCGTCGATGTCAATATTGCCCTGCGCATCGCAGCCCACCACCACGACCTTCATGCCACACATCACAGCCGATGCGGGATTTGTGCCGTGAGCACTTGACGGAATAATACACACATCGCGATGGCTTTGGCCAATGTCGGATTGGTAGGCGCGGATGGCTAGTAGGCCGGCATATTCGCCTTGGGCTCCAGAGTTCGGTTGCAGTGAGACGTCGGCAAAGCCTGTGATTTCAGCCAAGTAGGTGCACAGGTCCGCTATGATTTGGCGTGTACCCGCAGCTTGAGCCGGCGGACAATACGGATGCAACTGCGCGAAGGCCGACCACCCGATCGGAAGCAATTGAGTCGCCGCGTTCAACTTCATCGTGCAGGATCCCAGCGGAATCATGGCGTGCACCAATGACAAATCCTTGTTCTCCAGATGCTTCATGTAGCGCATCATCGACGTTTCAGATCGGTGCGTATTGAAGACGGGGTGTTGCAAGTAATCGATATCGCGGAATGAGCATTCGTCGGCATACAGGTCCAATACAGGGGCGGACTCAAATCCGAAAATATCGCACAGGTCAGTAAAATCCTCCGGAGAAGTGCATTCGTGGAAGGCAACGGCCACGTGCACACCATCGTCGTGATAGCGCAAGTTGATTCGCCGGGCCTCAGCACGGTCGCGCAGGCCGGTGATGTCGCTGGGCGCAAATACGACCGTGTCGAAAAAACTACTATACACCGGGGGCAGCCCCGCCAAACGCCCCGCTTCGGCGAGTTGAAGCGCCCAGCGGTGAATCGACGTGGCGATGGTCCGCAGCCCGTCGGGGCCGTGGTACACGGCGTACATCGAGGCCATGATGGCTAGCAACGCTTGGGCTGTGCAAATGTTCGAAGTGGCTTTTGCTCGGCGGATGTGCTGCTCCCGAGTTTGCAGGGCCATGCGGTAAGCCGTCTGGCCCAAGCGATCAACCGACGCGCCGATCACCCGGCCCGGCATGTTGCGCTTGAACTCCAAGCGCGTTGCGAAGTACGCCGCGTGTGGGCCGCCGTAACCCATCGGCACACCGAAACGTTGGGTGTTACCAAGCACCACGTCCGCCCCTTCTGCACCAGGCGATTCGAGAATTGTCAGCGCAAGCAAGTCCGCCGCCACTGCAACCCGCACGCCCGCCTTATGGGCTGAACGCGTGAATTCGCCGAGGGGTTCCACGCGGCCCAAATCGTCCGGGTATTGAACCAAGCAGCCGTAGACATCATCGGTCCACTGCATTTCTGAGCGCTCGCACACCTCCACACAGATGCCCAAATACTGGGCGCGCGTCTGCATAACCTCAAGGGTTGACGGAAAAACGCCGGTGCCGACCAAGAATCGATTCGCACCGGCCCTTGACTGGACCCTTGAACGCGCATTGAACAGCATGGTCATGGCCTCCGCCGCAGCGGTCGCCTCATCAAGCAAACTTGCCCCTGCCAAATCCATGCCCGTCAAATCACTCACAACGCTCTGAAAATTCATCAGAGCCTCGAGGCGGCCTTGAGCAATTTCAGCCTGATAAGGCGTGTAGGCCGTGTACCAACCCGGATTCTCCAGAATATTGCGACGAATCACCGAAGGCACTTCTGTTGGGTGATACCCCAAGCCAATAAAATTCCGGAAAAGCGTATTCTCCTTGCTGATTTCCTCCAAATGTTCGAGGTAGGCAAATTCGCGCAGCGCATCTGGAAGGTTCAGCTCGCCTTTAGACCGGATATGCGCCGGGACTGTTGCATTGATCAGCTGATCAATCGAATCGTAAGACATCTCCTGCAACATCTGCTGTTGCTGGTGGTCGCGCGGACCGAGGTGACGTGGTGCAAATCTTCCCGAAGACATATCAAGGCCTATTAGTTATGCAAAATTACGCCGCTTGCCGTGACAATTCGCGGTAATTTTATCGCCATGCGCTCGCCGAGCTTAATGTGGTCCAACTTACTGATAGCAACTGCTGCTGGAAGTGCCACGATGCACAGCTTGCGAGCCGGTGGCGCGGGGCTTGAAAATCTCCCCATGTTCTTGCTCTGGAGCGTTGGCGTGGCGGCATGGACATGGCTGGCTTATTCACTTCACCGCTGGGTGAAGTTCCGTCAGGGAAAGAGGATGCACGACACTGAACGCGGATGGATGCTGCGCCACCGGAAGGCTCTTGCAATTGGCACATTGGTGGCCTTGTTGACTTCGCTGCTTCCGTTCTGGATGGCACTGGAGGTCGGAGGGTGGAAGTGGCTGTGGTGGGGTGGCATGGCTGCTGTGCTATCACTGACATACGCCGGATGGCCGGGTTGGTCGGGCTCGGCTATACGTGAAGTGCCAGGTGCTAAACTCTGGGTCATCGCTGGAGCTTGGGCCTTTTCCACAGCCGCCATGCCGATGGCATTTTTAGGGTTCAGCGCGAGTGATCCGGCACTTTGGTCGGCCATGCTCGCCCGCTTTCTGGTCATCTGTGCACTGACCTTGCCCTTCGATATCCGCGATCTAGAACTGGACGACGTCAAAATGCGCACCCTGCCCCAAACTATAGGACCGCGAAAGTCCATTGTTCTCGCGTTGGGTATGCTGCTTGCGGCCGGCCTGTTAAACCACTCAATGCTCAAATGGTCGTGGATCGCTTATGTTTTCATGGGGCTGCTGATTGCCACGGGGCGTTATGGCGCGAATGGGCATCCACACCGGCCGTATTGCTGGCTTGACGGTTCGATCATTTTACTCGGGCTGATTGCGTGGCTGCCGCTATGATTTTTCGGCTGACTTTTGCCAAGATATTTGCCCATGGACAAACTTCTCCCCCTCGACAACTTGCTTCAGCAGGCCCGTGCCCTTGACGCTGGTGACCCCTTGGCGGCGGAGCGTGCCAACTTTCACATGCCCCAGCATCCAAGTCGAGGAGGCGAGGCGCTCTATTTCACGGGCAACTCCTTGGGATTGCAGCCTCGCGCAGCGGAGCACATTATTGCAGAAGAGCTTGAGGATTGGCGCAAGTTTGGCGTCGAAGGTCATTTCAAAAGCCGCAGACCTTGGGTTAACTACCAAGACGAGCTCACCGATGGACTCGCCTTGATTGCCGGCGCTCGACCCCTCGAAGTTGTGGCGATGAACACGCTCACGGTGAATCTCCATTTACTGTTGATTTCCTTCTTTCGGCCCTCAGGAAATCGCACCCAGCTCATGATTGAGGCGGGCGCCTTCCCCTCGGACCGTTATGCTGCGCTATCCCAACTCCAACTCCACGGACTCAACCCCGAGGATCACCTCATCGAAATCGCCCCTCGTCCTGGCGAGCACACCTTGCGCACTGAGGATATTGAAGCGCGTATCGCTCAAGCCGGTAACCGGCTCGCCTGTTGCGCCCTGAGCGGCGTTCAGTATTACACGGGCCAACTTTTCGACATGGCCCGCATCACCGCAGCTGCTCATAAAGTGGGTGCAACGTGCGGGTTCGACCTCGCCCACGCGGCGGGCAATGTTCCTTTGAAACTGCACGATTGGAATGTCGATTTCGCCTGTTGGTGCGGTTATAAGTACCTCAACGGCGGCCCAGGTTGTGCGGCCGCCGCTTTCGTGCACGAGCGCCACGCCCGTAGACCCGAACTGCTGCGCCTGGCCGGATGGTGGGGACACAACGCTGATCGGCGTTTCAAAATGGAGCCGGACTTCGATTCTATGTCAGGCGCTTCGGGTTGGCAGATGAGCAACGCGCCTGTGATGAACATGGCGGCGCTTTACGCCTCACTCGAAACCTTCAAGCGCGTGGGAATTGTCGCGTTGCGTGAAAAATCCCTCGCCTTAACTGCCTTTCTCGAAAGCGGCATCCACGCCGTGGCCACGGACACTGGAGAACGCCTGGAAATCCTAACCCCAGCTGACCCTACCGCACGCGGATGCCAACTCTCAGTGGTGGCCCACGGCCATGGACTTGAGCTGTTCAAGCAGCTCACCGATCGGGGCGTCATCGCCGATTGGCGTGAACCCGGCGTCATACGCCTCGCTCCTGTTCCGTTGTACAACAGCTTTGAAGACATCGCACAATTCCTACTCCTTCTCGCCGAAGGACTGCGCACTTCATCTTAATTTCACGCTGCATCAGCTTCAGCATTCGCATTCTTATCTCAATCCCCACCCCAACATGAGCACCAATCGATACGCCGTCATCGGCGTCGGAAAATACGGAACGCGCATCGCCTTGGAACTTGCCGAGCGCGGGGCAGAGGTGGTGGCCATGGATTGTGCTGCTGAGCACGTTGAAGCCATCGCCGACGAGGTCGCCCTTGCTATCACGCTTGATGGCACCGACATCAAAGCCTTGAAGGCGCAGAAGATTGAAGATATGGACGCCGTGGTGGTGGCCATCGGGGACGACTTCGAATCGACCGTCTTGATCGCCCTGCATTTGCTCGATTTGAACATCGCGCGCGTCATTGTCCGGGCTTCAGGCGAGCATCAAGTGCGCATCTTGAAAGGCATCGGCGTTGTTGAAATTTTGACGCCTGAAAGCGAGTTCGCCAGCATCGTCGCTGAGCGCCTGATGAACCCCAGCTTAGGTGGATTCTTAGAGCTGCCTGACGATTACGAAATTGCCGAGATCAAAGCGCCCTTGAAATGTGCGGGTCGACCGCTTGGCGATATTGACTTGAGCAGCCGTTATAATTTGAGACTCATCACCATTCGCAGGACATACCCTGGAAAAGATGGTGGGCCATCGGAGGAGCATCTAATCGGTATTCCGAAGGTGGACACCGTGGTGGAAGCGACCGATGTGCTGGTGGTGTTCGGCACTGATTTGAATGTCAATCGCTTTTTAGAAGTGAACACTTGAGCCCGCAGCGAGGGAGCTCGGATCTGCGCCTCTTAGCGAATCAGAATCACGGTCCCGAACTGCTCAAGCCAGCGCCCCTCATTTCCGACCCCATCGATTAAAGGGCGGTAGCTTGCACGCCACATATAGGCCCCAGGCAAGGCCGGCTTGCCTCCTTTATCCATCCCGTCCCAATGCGCGTTCAAGGTCTCACCCGCGAACATCTGCTCGCCCCAACGGTTGTAAACCAGCAATTGGAATGTCCCAATGCCTTCGCCATATCCGCCGAAAAAATCGTTGATCTGATCCTCATTGGGTGTGAAAGCGGTCGGGAAAAATACGCTGTCCGAGGGGCAGAAATCCACGACGTTCATGGTCACAGAATCCGTGCAAGCGCTTTGTAGATGTGTGACGATGATGCTCAAGGTGTCGGGTCCAGTCAAAACCATCGTGGGCAAGGTTGATCCGTCGTTCCATGCATAAGCACAAAAGGCCTGCTGGACGCTGAGCCACAGCGTGCCCTCCTCCTCGAAGCACAAGGCCGTGTCGGCGGGCAAGTTCAGCACGGGGGCTGGCAAAAAAGCGGGTTCGAAGTCACCGTTGTCGCCGCAATTGTACGCGTCGACCGTTGTCACCTGATAGATGCCTGGTTCGGTCACTATAATCGAAGGGCCGACTTCACCGGTCGACCAGGCGTAGACCAGCGGCGGTGTGCCGCCGACAACTTCAGCCTGCAAGGTCAACGCTTGACCGGCACATGCCGCGCCGTCTGGCACGACCGCCACCGTAGGCATCGGGTGCACTTCCACTTCGAGCGTATCGGTCATGGTGCAGCCAAGGGCCGTGTTTACGGTAACCCAATACGTATCGGAGCTCGAGGCCACCACGGTGGTGGTCGTCTCGCCCGTGCTCCACAAAATGTCGTCGGCTGGGTCCAGCCCCGAGTCCAACACAACGCTGTCGCCCGTGCATAAATCTTGGTCCCCACCCAAATACAGCTGCTCATTCAATACCTGAACGAACACCGAGTCAGAGAATTCGCAACCGGGGCCAGTGGAAATTGTGACCGTGTACCAAGCGTCGATCGGAGCGAACACTTCTGGATTGGCTGTATTGGGATTAAACAAGAACAGTTCAGGTTGCCAATCCCAAGCCAATCCAGCCGTAGCTGGCGACACTTCAGCGCTGAGAATCAGACCACTCACATCGCACACTACCGTATCATCCATGGCCACCACATCGAGACCTGGGGCCACCGAAATCTCAAGAGTGTCCACCCAGATGCAATTGTTCACCGGATCCATCGCCACCGCCCAAATCGTCACGTCTTCTGTGAAGGTGAAGGTGAAACTCTGCGTCGAAATGCCCGTGAATAGCGACGACGGGTACCATGCATAATTGAAATCCTCGGCGTTGTACTCGGTGCTATTTGCGTAACCGGGCGCAAGGTTGATGTAAGTGAAGGCCTCCATCCCTTCGCAAACGTAATTGGGATTGGTCGACACGTACGGGAAGCCCGTGCCAGTGCTGATACACGGGTCGGCCCCTTGCGCTCTGAGTTCAGCACTGGTGCAAGCGCATACAACCGCGATCATCGCAAGTCTCAAAATCATCAATCGCATCGTTTGCATCCGGCCCATCTCATACAAAACTACGCCATGCACTTTGCGTTGCACACGACGCTGGCCAATTGACTGACAAGTCGTTGTCAATCATTTACTGGCGCTGCGCCGTCGATTGCTTCGCCGGACTCCCAAATCAAGGTTTGCTCCCAATCCGAGCGAATCTCTATCGCCTGATTTGCCCTGACGGCGCGTTCGGGGTGGCGCAGCGGTACTTGAGAGGCACCCGTCCAGCGCCCGTCCCCGTTGCGGTCGTCCACCCAAACCAAGGTGTAACGGCCGGGAAGCAGCCGGTCAAAAACCACTTCACCCGCAACAGACCCCCCCGCTGTACCAGCCGATTCAGGCGCCCAGCGCACCGGCACGTCGTGCTGGTCGAGCAGCACCCACAACACCGAGGTGGCCGCATCGTCGAACGGCCGTTGAACTTTCAAAAGGCCATAATGACTCGCCTGATACGCCTTCCAATGCAACGCGGTCGTATCACTCGAGACCCGCTCCCCAAGCAAAGCACCTGGAAAAAATGTCACGGTGCTTGACACGCCGTCTTCCATCGCAAGCGGATCCACCGTCCACGGCGTCCATGCTCGAACACCTGTCCGATGCAAGGTGTCGTCGCCCATGGCCCACTCCACTTGCACCAAGCTGTCGACCAGTCCCTCGATGGGCGCAGTCAATCGCAAGCGTACAGCCGTCGTGTCTCGCGCGTCAAGCTGAGCAGGTGGCCTGGAGGCAATGGCCGGTTTTAACGGCCTCGTAGGTCCGAACAAGTCAAGCGTGTCGCGCAAACCGCTGTGCAACACGCACGCCTTTGTTGCCCCGCGCGAGGCCAGCAGTACACTGTCCCCATCGATCAGCCCCGCGCCCTTTCCGTCCAAGAACTCAAACTTCACTTCGCTCAAATCGGCATCCACGAGCTTTAAGCGCAACACACCCGTGCTATCTGCCCTTACACCCGACGTGTACGACGAAGTCTGGCCCTTAGGGGCATCGAGATAAAGTGATCGAGAAATCAACGTGCTGTCCGGCCCCAAAGCCGACTTCACAGGACCGTCCAGCCAGGCAAAACGCTCACCCGGGTCCACCTCAAAGTCCGCATCCACATCCACCAGTGCTACAACATGAAAAGAGCGGTTGGGTAAATAAGACACGGTGCACACCCCGTCCTCGCCGCTGACTCCCACAAACGCAGGCCGACCAGCGGGTAAACTATCGGAACGCGCCGCGCTTTGCTCAAACAACATCACCCGCGCGCCGGCCACTGCATCGCCGGTCCACGCATCCCTCAGTGTGAAGCGCACCCGGCCTGTGTCCAACACCGCGCCCGTCGAAAAGGCGTACACCAAGCTGCCCGCGACATTGCCCTCATTCAGATCTGAAATGGACTCCCCAAACTGGACCACATACGAGGTGGACGGTGCAAGGGTGTCCGACCATTGGACGTGGAGTGTCTTGCCTCGAAGCTTGAGCCCCAATTCATAATTCAGCGGAGGCGAGACGATCAACTGTTGCCGGTACGCGCCCAACTTCACAAACTCATCAAAGTGGATCTGGAAGCCGTTTTGATTGAAGTGTGTTGCACCTAAAGGCGGGTCAAATGCTAAGGCGACCGGCGGCAGACTGTCGCGCAATCCACCTGTTGGCGAGCCAACCTTCGCGCAGGCAGCGAGCTGAACGCACAAGGCGAGCAAAAACCAGAATTTGATGCTGAAAGACTTCACGAGTGCGAAGGCAAAAGTGCATCACAAACCTCGTTGAGCAAGGCTTCAAGTTCGCGGGCGTCTTCTGCAGAGAAGTCATCGATTTCAACGCTGTCTATGTCGAACACCGCCTGTACGCGTCCCCGGGCATCAACCAAGGGGATTGCAATCTCCGAACGACTCATCGCACTGCAAGCGATATGTCCGGGGAAGGTCTCCACATCGGGGACAAGCACCGATTTTGCCGTCCTCCACGCTGCAGAGCACACACCCTGATCACGATGCAAACGGGTGCATGCCACGGGCCCTTGAAACGGCCCCAGCACCAACTCATCGCCCTCCACACGATAGAAGCCCACCCAATGCCAGCCCGTGGCGGCGAAAATCGCTGCGGCAAAATTGGCTTGATTGGCAATGGGATCTCGATCACAAATGAGTCCCACAATGCTATGTTTCAATTGAGCGTAGGTCTTGGCACGGTCGCTGAAATCTGAATGGGTCATGTGGACAAACTTACGGGGAGGCAGCGCATGCATAGCCAAGTGGACCGTGCCAAAATTCACGCGATGCGGACCACGCCGATTCCATCGTGGCGCCGCTGGTCAGCACGTCGTCAATCAACAACAGTATGGTCGGTGGGCCTGCGCCAGAGGACGATATCTGCAACACGTTTTGGGCCTTCGGGGCGGGCCGGTATTCCAGACCGCGGCTCGCCATGCGGCCCCTCCGGTCTTCTTTCGCTAAAGCCTCCCCATGGCGCTCGCGCACGAGGAGTTCCAAAACCGGCCAGCCCGTGATATCAGAGCACCCTTGGGCAATGCGTTCAGCTTGATTGTAGCCCCGCGACTTGAGCTTCTCCGTGTGCAAGGGCACTGGAACCAGAGCGGGCGAGGCGAGTACGCCCGATGAGGTCGACCCGGGGGCCATCGCCCGGGCCATGGCTCGACCCACTTCAACGGCAACCTGTGCCTCCCCCCCATATTTAAACGCCTTGAGCAATCGGTCCACCCCTGGGGCGCCCCGATGGCGAAGCAAAACCCAAGACACATCCCATGACAATCGACCATCAAAACGCGTGGCACTCTCGCCCAGATAGCGAGGCAAGGCCCCATCACACACCGCACACCATGCCACCTCATCATCAAGCAAGGATCCGCCACACAGCATACATCGAAGGGGGAACACGAAATTTTTCAAATGGCGAATCATTGCCACAAAACTCAGCGCTTCACCCGCATATCCCACGTCCTAAGGGGAGGGTTTTTGTCAGCGCCCCCGCGTACTTTGCGGATGTGAATTTTGGAAAGATTCCTGAGGAAAATTGGCCTACAGAAGTGGACCGGTGCGAAGCAAGTGGCGGTTTCGCGTTGCCCGATGACCACGCGCAAACGGCCAAAATATTGAAGGCGGGCGGGCGCGGGGGCGGTGAATTGGGCTGGGGCGGCACGACTTGGAATGTGCGGGCGTGGCGAGGATCCGTCTATCCCGAAAAAACGCCAAAGCGTCTGTGGCCTGAGCATTACGGGCGAACCTTCACCAGCATCGAATTCAACGCCACGCATTACCGAATTTACAGTCCAGAAAAAATGGCAGAGTGGGCTGAAGCGGTCCCCGAAGGCTTTAAGTTTTGCCCAAAAATTCCGGCCATTATCTCACGATACCGGCGCTTCAACAACTGCGAAGGGCCGACCGACGACTTCATCGAAGGTTTGTTGGCACTCGGCAATAAGCTGGGCACTTCATTCATCCAGCTCACCCCTCAATACGCGCCGAAGCACGCTGAAAAATTGCGCCCCTATCTCGAGGCGTGGCCACGCGAGTTGCCGCTTTGCGTGGAGTTTCGACACCCCGATTGGTTCACCGGTGGAGCAGAGGCAGAGCGGGTGTGGGCGCTGATGGAGGCGTGCGGTATCGGCTCGGTACTAACCGACACAGCCCTTCGACGAGACGCCTTGCATATGCGCTTGTCCGCAGCCCATACCATGGTGCGATTTGGCGGTTACGCAGGCCACCCTTCAGATGAACGACGGCTGGAAGATTGGGGGCGGCGCATCAAACATTGGAACTCTGAAGGGCTCGATCGGCTCGATTTTTTAGTGCACCAGCCCGATAGCGTATTCACGCCGCAAACTTGTGCGGCCTTCAAAAAAAAGTTTGCCTCGCCAGCTTAACCGTGGCACTTCTTGAACTTCTTGCCCGACCCGCACGGGCACGGCTCGTTCGGCAAGACTTTCTTTTCAACGCGAATAGGCTCCGTCTTCTTCGGAGGTTCCACCCCAGGCACCTGGCCGCCATCGGCACGCATGCGCTGCTGACTCAAATTCTCAACACCGGCCTTGCTCGTCTGAACGCGCTGAGCAGGGGCCTTGCGTTGCATTGGAGCTTGCTTCATTTCGTCGGAGCGAGAGGGCAGCTCACACTTGAGTAGAAATGAAGCAACGTCGCCGTTTATTTTATGCACCATGGCCTTGAACAGTTCGTAGCTCTCAAATTTGTAAATCAGCAGGGGGTCCTTCTGTTCATGGCGCGCATGCTGCACATTGTTGCGCAAATCGTCCATGTTCCGAAGGTGCTCCTTCCACATCTGATCCAGCACGGCCAATGACACCGTTTTCTCCAATTCATCCATCACCGAGCGACCTCGTGTTTCGACCGAGCGTTCGATATCTGTTGAGACCTGGATGTTCTTCCGACCATCGGTGAAGGGCACGGCAATGTTGACGAACTGATTGCTGTCGTCCAGCAATATTCTCTCGATCACCGGGTGAGCTTGTTCCGCCAATCTGGCCATGCGCTCTCCATAGTGCTTGTCTGCCGTCTCGTGCAACTGATAAGTCAAGTCGTCCGAGCCGCCAACACCGTACTGGGCCGCATCAAAGGGCGGCTCCACACCCAGGTCGGCAAACGACCGGATACGCAATCCGTCAAAATTCTTGCCCGCGTGGAATTCGTCAATCAGCCCTGCAGAGAGCTCGTAGAACATGTTCTCGATGTCGAATTTGAGGCGATCCCCGAACAGAGCATTGCGGCGGCGGCGGTAGACCACCTCGCGTTGCGAGTTCATGACATCGTCATACTCGAGCAAGCGCTTCCGGACTCCGAAGTTGTTTTCCTCGACCTTCCGCTGGGCCCGCTCGATGGACTTGGTGATCATCGAATGCTGAATAACCTCGCCCTCCTGGTGGCCCATCCGATCCATCAGCTTCGACACACGGTCGCTTTGGAACATCCGCATCAAGTCGTCCTCAAGTGACACGTAAAATTGCGAGCTGCCCGGATCGCCTTGACGACCAGAACGTCCGCGCAATTGGCGGTCCACCCTTCGTGAATCATGACGCTCTGTTCCAATGATTGCTAACCCCCCGGCGGCCTTCACCTCCTCGGTCAGTTTGATGTCCGTTCCCCGGCCGGCCATGTTTGTAGCAATGGTCACTGCCCCCGGTTCACCCGCACGGGCCACCACTTCAGCTTCTGCTTGGTGACGCTTGGCATTCAACACCTGATGGCGCACGTGGCGCATGTCGAGCATCCGACTCAACAACTCGCTGACCTCAACTGTGGTTGTTCCCACGAGCACAGGCCGCCCCGCCTCGCGCAATTTCACCACGTCATCGATCACGGCATTGAGCTTTTCTCGTTTCGTTTTGAACACCAAGTCATCCTCGTCCTTGCGGGCCAGTGGACGATTGGTCGGAATGCTCATCACATCCAACTCGTAGATGTCCCACAACTCCTGCGCCTCGGTCTCCGCCGTACCTGTCATGCCCGACAGCTTGTGGTACATGCGGAAGTAATTCTGCAAGGTCACCGTCGCATAGGTCTGCGTCGCCGCCTCAATCGTGACGCTTTCCTTCGCCTCGATCGCCTGGTGCAACCCGTCTGAATACCGGCGCCCCTCCATAATCCGACCCGTCTGCTCGTCAACAATCTTCACCTTGTTGTCCATCAAGACATAGTCGATGTCCTTCTCAAACAATGCATAGGCCTTGAGCAACTGATTCATCGTGTGAATTCGCGCACTTTTCACACCTTGATCGCGAAACAAAACCTCGCGTTGCTCTTGCTTCTGCGCATCGTCCACCGAGCTGATGTCGATCTCGACAAGGCGGGTTGGGACATCGGGCATGGTGAAGAAATTGTCATCCTCCATATGCTGAGTAATCAGGGCAATGCCCTTTTCAGTCAGCTCGATTTGATTTTGCTTCTCATTGATGACGAAGTAGAGCTCCTCATCCGCTTCGGGCATATTCCGCTGGTTGTCCTGCAGGTAGAATCCCTCCGTTTTGAGCAGCTGCTGGCGCATGCCGTCGAGACTCAAGAACTTGATGAGAGCCTTGCTTTTTGGCAAGCCGCGGAATGCACGGTACAGAGCGAGGCCGCCCTCTTTAACCGCGTTCTTGTCGGCGTTCTCGTCTGAGAGAATGCGCTTGGCTTCGGTGAGGAAACCCGTGACGGCTTTGCGCTGAATGCTGAGGAGCTGCTCGACTTTGACCTTCAGCTCGGCGAACTCGTGCTCGTCGCCTTTAGGGGTCGGGCCCGAGATGATCAGCGGCGTACGCGCCTCGTCAATCAATACCGAGTCCACCTCATCAACGATCGCGTAGTTGTGGCTGCGCTGCACGAGCTGTTCGGTGCGCATGGCCATATTGTCGCGCAAGTAGTCGAAGCCGAATTCGTTGTTCGTGCCGAATACAATATCGCTCCGGTACGCCTCTCGACGCGATTCGCTCCCGGGCTGATGCTTGTCGATGCAATCCACGGTGAGCCCATGAAATTCGTAAATCGGCCCCATCCACTCCGAGTCGCGTCGGGCGAGGTAGTCGTTCACAGTCACCAAGTGTACACCTCGTCCTGCCAATGCATTGAGGAACACCGGCAAGGTCGCTACAAGGGTTTTTCCTTCACCCGTTTGCATTTCTGCCACCTGTCCTCGGTGCAGCGCCACACCGCCGATCAGCTGCACATCGTAATGCACCATATTCCACTCGACATCGGTTCCGGCAGCCTTCCATTGCTTGGACCACAAGGCACGGTCGCCCTCGATAGTTACACCGTGTCTGCGCGCGGCAATTTCACGATCCATCTCGGTGGCCGTGACAACGATGTCTTCCTCAGCCGTAAACCGGACGGCCGTTTCTTTCATAAGCGCGAAGGCCTCGGGTAGAACTTCCTCGAGCACCACCTCGAGCTCTTCGTCCACCTTTTTCTCAGTCAAGTCAATCTGCTCATACAGGGCCTCTTTCTGCTCAAAGGAGAGCGTCTCGCGGTTCACATCATCGTTGGAAGCCTGAGTCTGCAACTTTTCAATTTCTTGTTGCAGTGGAAGAATATGTGAGGCGATGCGCTCGCGAAGTTGCCCGCCGCGGGCGCGAAGGCCGTCTGAATCGAGCGCCGCAAACTCCCCCCCAAGGGCCAGCGTGGCGTCCACCATGGGCTGAACTGCAGCCTGGTCCGTCGCCGACTTGTCGCCAACCAAACGCTTGACCAATTTGTTAAATGCTCCAATCATATTGTGCTCATCTTCCGCTCGGAGTTCATTTCGAACGGGGTGCGAATTTCAGTCAGAAGTTGCGGACTTCGTCAGAATCTTAGCAAAATTAAGGCCTACATGGCGTGTGTTAACAAGTCGGTCAAGTTGTGGATTGTTTGCCATTGTGAAGGCCGAATTCAAGCGCAATATTTGAAGCCCCCCGGCGGCAATTTTGCTTCGTTTTTGTACCTCCTTAAGGTTCAGGAACTTCCGAAGTTTCCACTGGGATAAGCCTCACCTAAGAACCTAGAAGACCTCGCATCCATGGAAGAAAAAGCGCCTGACTCCAACAAAATCAAATCCGTTGACGCCTCACAGTTGTCGATTGATGCGATGCTCCCCGAACACACCATGGCCCTCGAACCGATTCTTGAGGACAACCCTGGACGCTTCGTTTTGTTCCCTATTGAACACGATGACATTTGGAGCTTTTACAAGAAATCCGAAGCGAGTTTTTGGACGGCAGAGGAGATTGACTTAGGCGCAGATCTTGTGGATTGGGAATCAAAACTGAACGACAACGAGCGCTACTTCATCAAGAACATCCTCGCCTTCTTTGCGGCGAGCGACGGCATCGTCAATGAAAACATCGCCGAGAATTTCCTTTCAGAAGTCCAGTACACCGAAGCAAAATTCTTCTACGGATTTCAGATTATGATGGAGAACATCCACTCGGAGACGTACTCCTTGTTGATTGATTCCTACATCAAGGACAGTGCTGAAAAAGACCACTTGTTCAACGCCATCGAAACGCTTGAGCCTGTAAAAAAGAAAGCCGCGTGGGCTCTGGAGTGGATTGACAATGGTTCGTACGCCGAACGCCTCATCGCTTTCGCCGCCGTCGAGGGCATCTTCTTTTCGGGCGCCTTTTGCTCAATTTTCTGGCTGAAGAAGCGCGGCCTCATGCCGGGGTTGACCTTCTCCAATGAGTTAATCTCGCGCGACGAAGGCTTGCACTGTGACTTCGCCTGCTTGCTCTACAACAACCATTTGGTGAACAAGCTGCCCAAGAAGCAGGTTGAGAATATCATTGTCAATGCCGTCGAAATCGAGAAAGAGTTCATCTGCGAATCCTTGCCCGTTCGATTGATCGGCATGAACTCTGATTTAATGAGCCAGTACATCGAGTTTGTTGCCGATCGTCTCTTGGTCGAACTCGGCAATGAAAAGGTCTTCGGCTCCTCGAATCCTTTCGATTTCATGGAGATGATCTCGCTTCAAGGCAAGACCAATTTCTTCGAGAAACGCGTGGCTGAATATCAGAAAGCCGGTGTGACCGGCGGCAAGGAGGACGCTTCATCCAAGTCCTTCAACCTCGACGCCGACTTCTAAAGCGAGCCCCTAGAAGAGCTGTTGGTTCATGGGCATTCACGGTCCAGCGTTCATAACGCCTCTCGCTTGCTTGTCGAATACGGCTTCATTCATCCCAATTTTAAGACCCAGCAATATGCTGTACCGATTCACCCTCTCAATCACCTAACGCCCTCACCACACCCTGCCATGTTTGTATACAAGAGAGACGGTCGCCGAGAATTGGTGCAATTCGACAAAATCACGGCACGCATCAAAAAGCTATGCTATGGGTTGCACGCTAAAGTGGACCCCCAGCAGGTGACCATGCGCGTCATTGAGGGCGTATACGATGGTGTGACCACGACCGAGCTTGACAACTTAGCAGCAGAAGTGGCGGCGACCAATGCCGTAAATCACCCGGACTACGCCTTGCTCGCTTCGCGGATTGCCGTTTCAAACTTGCACAAGTCGACCAAGAAATCCTTCACTGAGGTGATGCGTGATTTGCATCAGTACACCGATCCTGTGACGGAGCAGCCGGCGGCTTTGATTGCCGACGATGTGATGGCCATCATCGAAGAGCACACCGAAGTGCTCGACTCGAGCATCATCTACGACCGGGACTTCAACTACGATTTCTTCGGCTTCAAAACACTCGAGCGTTCGTACCTCTTAAAAGTCGACGGTGAGATTGCCGAACGGCCGCAACAGATGTTGATGCGGGTTTCAATTGGGATTCATAAAGACGACGTTCAAAGCGCCATCGACACATACAACATGATGTCTGAGGGCTGGTTCACCCACGCCACACCGACGCTTTTCAACGCAGGAACACCCAAGCCGCAGATGTCGAGCTGCTTCCTTTTAACGATGAAATCCGACAGCATCACGGGCATCTATGACACGCTCCAGCAGTGCGCTAAGATTTCACAAAATGCGGGAGGCATAGGGCTGGCCATTCACGACATCCGCGCAACAGGATCATACATTCGCGGAACCAATGGCACATCGAACGGCATCGTTCCGATGCTGCGCGTGTTCAACGACACAGCCCGCTATGTGGACCAAGGAGGCGGAAAGCGGAAAGGATCGTTCGCCGTTTACATCGAGCCTTGGCATGCTGACGTATTCGACTTCCTCGATTTGAAGAAGAACCACGGCAAGGAGGAAAACCGCGCACGTGACCTCTTTTACGCCTTGTGGATTCCTGACCTGTTTATGAATCGCGTCGAAGAAGGCGGGGATTGGACGCTGATGTGTCCCAACGAATGCCCGGGATTGTCCGACTCACACAGCGCCGACTTTGAGGCGAAGTACATCGCGTACGAAAAAGCTGGCAAGGGTCGCAAGACGATCAAGGCCCAGGACCTGTGGTTCAAGATTCTCGAGAGTCAAATTGAAACCGGGGTGCCGTACATGCTATACAAGGATGCGGCCAATGCAAAGAGCAACCAGCAAAATCTCGGCACAATCCGTTCGTCTAATCTCTGCACCGAGATTATGGAGTACACCTCCGAGGATGAAGTTGCCGTGTGCAACCTCGCTTCAGTCGCCTTGCCCAAGTTTGTGACCGAAGACGGCACTTTCGACCACGACAAGCTTTTCAAAGTGACCTACCAAGTGACGCGGAATTTGAATCGTGTAATCGACCGGAACTTCTATCCGATTGTCGAGGCGCGAAACTCAAATATGCGCCATCGACCCATCGGATTGGGCGTGCAGGGGCTGGCCGACGCCTTCATTTTGATGCGCCACGCCTTCGACTCGCCAGAGGCTCGCCAGTTGAACAAAGACATCTTCGAGACGATCTACTACGCGGCGTGCACCGCTTCAAAAGATATGGCCGCCGAGGACGGGGCCTACGAAACGTGGGAGGGCTCCCCTGCTTCAAAGGGTCAGCTCCAGTTCGACCTGTGGGGCGTGACGCCTTCAGACCGTTGGGAATGGGACGTGTTGAAAGAGGAGATTAGCAAGCACGGCATGCGCAACAGCCTGCTCGTGGCTCCAATGCCAACCGCTTCAACAGCGCAAATTCTAGGCAACAACGAGTGCTTCGAACCGTACACCTCAAACATCTACACACGCCGTACTCTCAGCGGAGAGTTTATCATCGTCAACAAGCATCTGCTTCGTGATTTGACCAAGCTCGGGCTGTGGGACGAGGACATGAAGAACCGCCTCATTGCCGGCAACGGTTCGGTTCAGAACATTGCGGAAATTCCAGAAAACCTCAAACTGATCTACCGCACCTCGTGGGAGATTTCTCAGCGCTCCCTCCTGGACATGGCCGCCGATCGCGGCGCCTACATTTGCCAATCGCAATCGCTCAACGTTTTCATGGAAAACGTCACCAACGCCAAGCTCACTTCAATGCACTTCCACGCGTGGCGTAGCGGCTTAAAGACCGGTATGTACTACTTGCGCACGAAAGCAGCGACAGATGCAATCAAATTCACCGTTGATAAGAAGTACAAGTCAAATCCCGCTAACTCCGCCACTACAACTGTCACTGCCGTTACCGTTGAAGAAGTGGCTGCCATGACGCCTGAGCAACAAGCGGCAGCATGTTCCATTGAAAATGGTCCGGAGGATTGTCAAATGTGTTCTGGCTAAGCCCCGCTATTGAACACATTCTGAACTCGAATGTGCGAGCCCTTAGCGGGCGAGATAACCGGAGCGCCAGAGTGAAAAACCGAGCAGGACAAGGCCCATGGCCATAACAAGGTGCAAGGGTTGAGACCAAGCGGGAACGGCGAACCAGACAAAGAGAAGGCCCGTAATAATTTGGGCACAGAGGAGAATGGACATGGCATTGGCGCCGCGATGCCAGAAGGACCCGCTGGGCTTGCCCCGCCAGACAGGCCAAATCCATGCAAAGTTGGTGACCAACAAGAGCCACGAAAAGCTGCGGTGTAGCTTCCAAGAGGACGGAAGCTCTGCGAGCCAGTCCGTTCGAGCCACACCCGCCTGCACCAAAAGATCAACGCCCTCGCGCACTTGGGTGCCCATAACAAGTTGGAATAGGGCTAGTAGTGTGGAGAGACCGAGCCAGAGACGCACTTGACTTGGGAAATTGGCCTGAGAAGGGCGACCGGATAGGGCAATCGATATGTCCTGGCGGGCAAAAATCAGGGCGATGAGGATGCCTAAAGCACCCAGCATATGGATTGTAATGGAGCCCGGGATGAGGTGGCCCTCCACCACGAGCTTGCCAAGCCAAGCCACAACAAGTAAGAGGACCCATGCGAGGGTTGACCATGCTGCGATTTTCCATCGCCGGTCGCCGCGGCCTCGGATGGCCCGGAAGAGCGACCAGATGAAAAGTACGGTGGCCGGGATACCAGCCCATGCGCCGGAGAGGCGATTGATGAACTCGATCCACGTGTGGGTGGCGTTGAACTTGGCGTAATTGTGTGTGGGGTTAGGCGCCCAAAGTCCTGAGATGCGGTCGGCGGCGAAGGTGGTGCCTGAGGTGTGCGAGCGTTGGGCAACCCAAAGTGTGTCGCGCTCGATGAGCATGCGGTCCTGGCCGTAGACGGTGGAGTGTTGCCAGCGAATCTGGTCTTCAGAAGTGGGCGGGATGGTGAGGCCAAAGCAGCGCGGCCAGTCTGGGCAGCCCATTCCTGCGCCACTCATACGGACGATGCTGCCTGCAAGCACCACCACATAAGCCGAGACAAAGGCGATGGTGGCCCAGCGTTTCATTCCACCGAAGGCGCGTAATGCACCACTTTGACGCTGAGTACTTGATACAAGCCGTTGCCGATTGCCTCGACTTTTCTGACCATGTCCGCTGCGTCCACCTTGGACGGATCGAAGCTGATATAGGCTGTATCCACCGGGCTATTTATCTTGAAGTCAACGCGGGTTTCCGCCACGCCGTGAAGCTCGAGCAACTCCTTCTTGACCTTTGCAACGCAGGCAATTTCACACATCATGCCCTCAATGGCCAGGCGTGCCTCGGTGCGTTCAGTGAATCCTTCAATGTTCTGGTGGTCGATCTCAACCGATGGGGTGCAGCTTGAAAGGACCGCAAGGATAGCGAAAGCCACAAAAGATGAAAGGCGATGAGAATACGTGCGGGACATAGCGCGAAGTTACCGAGTTTCGCGTGAATGAAGTTGGATTCAAGCAGCGGCAGCGTGCGAACTTATATGTTGTTGGGATTGCTGGCCATCATATGGGGCAGCTCATTCATCTTGATGAAGATTGGACTGGTGGTTTTGGGGGCGACGCAACTGGCCATGTTACGTATGGCCTGTGCGGGAACGGCCTTGCTACCCGTGGTGATGCGCGGATGGCGCTTGCTGAAAAAAGACGATGTGGGGTGGTTGCTGCTGGTGGGGTTGGGGGGGAGTGTGGTGCCCGCTTGGCTTTTTGCCGATGCGCAGCGCGAAATCCCAAGCGCTATGGCGGGGATGCTCAACACGCTCTCGCCACTTTTCACACTGATTATTGCCGTGTTCTTATTCAATACGCGTGCCAGTTGGCGTCAGGTTGTGGGCTTGCTGATCGGATTTGCTGGCGCGTTCGGTTTGATGACCTTGCGCGACATCGGGGGCGAGGTTCAGTTCTGGGCTGCCTCTAAAATCGTGCTGGCAACGATGCTCTACGGGTTGAGTATCAATGTGATTAAGAACAAGCTAAGCCATCAGCAACCCGTGTGGATTGCTGGGCTTTCATTATTTGCAGCCGGGGTCATCGGGTGGGTCTTTACGTTGGCACTGGGAACGGTGCCAGATTTAATGGCACATAGTCATACCGCGGAGGCTGTAAAGGCGGGAGCCGCCGTGGTGGTGCTCGGGCTTGTGGGCACAGGGTGGGCCCTGGTCCTATTCTATACAATAATTGCTCGGAGCAGCGCCATATTTGCGAGCTCCGTCACATACATTATTCCTCTGGTGGCGATTGCTTGGGGTCATTTGGACGGGGAAGGAATTGGGGTCGAAAAGATCGCCTACGGACTTGTCATTCTATCGGGGGTGCGCATGATTGCAAAGACGGAAAATCCTGCGTAAGTTTGCACCCCTCAAAAAAAGGGGAACTCTTATGTACGCTATCGTAGAAATTGCAGGGCACCAGTATAAGGTACAGCAAGACCAGCGCGTGTATGTGAACCGTCTTCCACAGGATGAAGGCGCGAAGGTCAGCTTTGACCGCGTGCTTTTGGTGGACAATGGTAAGCAGATCGACGTTGGCGCCCCAGCAGTCAAAGGCGCGACGGTCTATGCCGTCATTGAACGCCACCTCAAGGGTGACAAGGTGCTTGTCTTCAAAAAGAAGCGCCGTAAAGGTCACGTGAAAAAGAACGGCTTCCGCCCGTCATTGACCGAGATTTCGATCAAAGGCATCAAGGTCGGAGGTGCAGCCCCTAAAGTTGCTGCCAAGAAGGCCGAAACAGCCAAAGCCGACGGCGATAAGCCCGCAGCTAAGAAGCCAGCAGCTAAAAAGCCAGCAGCTAAAAAGCCAGCAGCTAAGAAGCCAGCAGCTAAGAAGCCAGCAGCTAAGAAGCCAGCAGCCAAGAAGCCAGCAGCTAAGAAGCCAGCAGCTAAGAAGGCCGCTGACAAAACTGAAAACAAGGACTAAGTCATGGCACACAAAAAAGCAGCCTCGTCGTCCAAGAACGGACGCGAATCAGAAAGTAAACGACTGGGGGTCAAGATTTACGGTGGCCAGAAGTGCATCGCGGGCAACATCCTTGTTCGCCAGCGCGGTACGCCACACAACCCCGGTGAAAACGTGGGCATTGGCAAGGATCACACCTTGTTTGCACTCGTTGACGGCACGGTTGAATTCCGCCGCCGTCGTGGCAATAAGAGCTTTGTTTCGGTCGTACCGAACGCAGAGGCCTGATTGCTAACCACACGAATTTGGAAAGCTCCCCGCGCCTCACAGGTCGGGGAGTTTTTTTTTGACACCTTGCACTTGCAATATGCTCACGCTACACACCCTCCGCAATGATCGCGACTCGCTGATCAAAGCATTCAAATCACGCAACCTCGACGTGACAGAAACTGTGGACCGGATCCTAGCCATCGATCAGGACCGTCGCCAAACGCAGAAAGCCCTCGACGATTTGAAGCAATCACAAAATGTGGCTTCACGGGAAATTGGGGAGCTTTTCAAGAGCGGACAGCGCGAGGTGGCTGAAGAAAAGAAAGCTGCAATGGGCGACATCAAGGAGCGCATTCACACCCTGGAGCAAGCCATGCGTACTCTGGAGGAGCAGCAACTTGAGGGGTTGTTAGAATTGCCCAACCGCCCTCACCCTTCGGTGCCCGTTGGGACCAGCGACAAGGACAATGTCGTGCTCAGCGAAGAAGGCACTTTGCCTGAAATGGGGGAAGGTGCGCTGCCGCATTGGGAGTTGTGCGAACGCTATGGCTTGATTGATTTTGAACTCGGAACCAAGATTACGGGGGCCGGCTTTCCAGTGTACCGTGGGAAGGGGGCGCGATTGCAGCGCGCGCTGATTGCCTTTTTCCTGGACCGCGCCGTGGAGGCTGGGTACGAGGAATTCATTCCGCCTTTGCTTGTCAATTCTGCTTCTGGACAAGGGACTGGGCAATTGCCAGACAAGGAGGGCCAAATGTACCATTGTGCTGAGGACGACCTGTATTTAATCCCCACTGCTGAGGTGCCGCTGACGAACATCCACCGTGATGTCGTGCACAAATCTGATGATCTACCGATCAAACTTTGCGGCTACACCCCTTGCTTCCGGCGCGAGGCGGGTTCCTATGGAAAAGACGTGCGCGGGCTCAACCGCTTGCACCAATTTGACAAAGTGGAGATTGTACAGATTGAGCACCCTGACCGTTCCTACGCGACACTTGACGCCATGGTGGAGCATGTGCGGGACTTGCTGCGAGCGCTCGAGCTGCCGTTCCGCACTTTGCGGTTGTGCGGGGGCGACCTGAGTTTTGCCAGCAGTCTGACATTCGACCTCGAGGTATGGTCAGCGGCCCAAGGGCGCTGGCTTGAGGTCTCGAGCATTTCCAATTTCGAGACCTTTCAAGCCAATCGCCTCAGTTGTCGATACCGTGGGGCAGATGGGAAAAATCAGCTGGTCCACACCCTCAACGGCAGCGCCTTGGCTCTGCCTCGCATTGTGGCCGCCCTCCTGGAAAACAACCAGACCTCCGACGGCATCACCGTCCCGGAAGCGCTGCGCCCCTACACAGGCTTCAGCATTATCAACTGATCGCCATGCGCCCACTGATCGCCGTCCTCGCCTTCATGATAGGTCTTGCCGCAACGCTCGGTTCATGCTCCGCGCCGGAGCGAACCCAGCAACTGGGTCAGCTCGAGGCGCTACTTTCTAGACTCGACAGTGCGGAACTCGCCTACAATGACAAGCCTTTGGAACGAGGGATCCTTGTAAAAAGGGCGTGCGACAGTTTGCTGCAGGCGGTCGATATGGCCCTGCTCGGACGCGAAGTCACCCGCTCGACAGCCGAGCCTTTCAACGGCCTCAGCACCTGTCGTCGACTGCTCAAAGACCAAGGCATTCGGCAGCGGCGTATCGCCCAAGAACTCAGCCGCACCCGGTCGCAGGTCACCCTCCTCTCTGAAGCCATCCGTACCCGAGCGCGCCACGATGCTCAGGGCACGCCCATTGATGCCGACTATCTCAAGCGAGCCCAGAGCGATGAGTCGCGCATAGCCGAGCATCTCATCGCCGAAATGGCGGCCACAAGCGATTTGCTCCATCGCGGCCTGGTGGAATTCGACGCGGTGGAAGTTGCCGTAACTTCTTGGCTCGATTCGACCAACACCGTCCAACGCCCCAACCCCGTCCCCCGCAACGCCCCATGAATACTTCGCTCCGCTCGTTCCTACTCACCTCATCGGCCGCCGCCGCGCTGCAAATTTTCAGCGCTATCAGTGGCTTGAGTGGAACATGCAGTGCGCAGACCGATATGGAATTGGCGACCTACTACTACAACAGCGGATCGTATGAACAGGCCAAGTTGTACTTCGACAAGTTGTGGAAGCGCGACAAATCTGCGGCGACCTACGAGATGTACATCAACACTTTGCTGGAACTCGAGGCATACGACACAGCAGAGAAAATCGTCAAAGCCCGGCTCAGAAGCCGCAAGGATCAGGCGATGGCCCAAGTCGATCTCGGTGATTTGTACTTGCGAATCGGCGAGCACGCAAAGGCCGAAAACGCCTTCGATAAGGCGCTTGATCAACTCGCGCCGGGACGAGCTGCAACCAAGCGCATTGCCGAGGCCTTCATCAAGCTGAATCAACTCGACCGCGCGCTAATCGTGTACGAAAAGGGCGCGAAGACCGACCCGAATAAATATGGCTACCATTATGAATTGGCCAATTTGCAGGGGCTCAGAGGAGATCACAACGGGATGATCGACGCCTACATCGAGTTGCTGCACATCAAGCCAAGTTACCTGCGCACGGTTCAAAACAGCTTCAACCGCAACCTCCGCGTGAGCAGCGATCCTGTGCAGGCTGAAAATGTGCGCAAAAAAGTCCTCGGCGCAGCCCAACGCTACCCAGAAGATGTCGTGTTCACTGAGCTGTTGATTTGGTACTTCAGCCAAGCCCGCAATTTCAACGCGGCCATGACCCAAGCCATCGCATTGGACCGTAGAAGAAATGAAGACGGCAAACGCATCATGACACTCGCGGCCACAGCCCGAAAGAACAAGGCCCTCAAGGCCGCAGGCAAAGGCTATGCGGCCGTCGTGAAAATGGGCCGCTCGGGCCGTTACTACCACGCTGCCCGTAGAGCCGTGCTTGAAGTCCAACTCGAAGACATCACCGAAACCCTCCCGCTGGATACGGCCGCAGCCACACAGCTGAGCGGCCAATACGAAACGGCCGTAGCCGAGTTCAACCGCAACCCCGAGGCCGCGCTGCTTATGCGCGACCGAGCTCGACTGCTCGCCTTCTACCTCGACCAGCCCCAACAAGCACTCGAGCTGCTCGACGAGGCCATTGCCTTCCCCGGCGTTGCAAAAGAGGCCCGCTCAGAAATCAAACTCGAGCAGGGCGACGTCCTCGTCTTCCTCGACGACGTCTGGAGCGCCTCGCTCTTGTTTTCCCAAATCGATCTCGATCACAAAGAGGGCATTCTCGGTCAGAAGGCCAAGTTTCGCAACGCCCGGATATCGTACTTCACAGGGGATTTTCATTGGGCACAGGCGCAGCTTGACATCCTCAAGGCCAGCACCTCCAAGCTCATTTCCAACGATGCCATTGAACTGAGTCTCCTGATCACAGACAACTTCAACATGGACACGGTCACCGCACCCATGGAGCAGTTTGCCCGTGCCGACCTGCTGCGTTACCGCAACAAGCTCAGCGACTGCCTCACCACACTTGACTCACTGCAAAGTCATTGGCCAGGCCACGTTCTCGAAGACGAAATACTGATGATACGCGCTGAAATTGCCACACGCTTCGGGGATCATCAAACGGCAGCCGATCACTATGAACAGGTATTGGACACACACTTTGACGACATCCACGCCGACAACGCCTTGTTCCTCTGGGCAGATTTGACTCACCACGCGCTCGATCAACCCGCCGAAGCTCAAGTGTTGTACGAGCGATTGCTCGTAGAATACCCCGGTAGTTTGTTCGTTGTGGAGGCCCGCAAGCGGTTCCGCACCTTGCGCGGAGACGAGTTGGCCGAATAAGCCTCGACCGCCTCAACGTTTTCAGTCCCGCTTGATCAGCAGGTAAATCCCCTGCGCAATCATCCATTGCGCAATGATATAGGTGAGCATAACGGCGTGATGTGACCAAGAAAGGGGCTCGTAGAATTTGTCAATTGCGATTAAGATGTCACTGGCCATAAAGACCAATGCGCCCAACGATAGCAAGCGAACAGCTTTTCTAAACTCCACACCACCAGAACCGGCATCCATCGACCAAGCGGTGAAGGCCATCGTGCCAATGACCAAGCTGTAGACAAGCAAAGCAGGAGCCATATCTCCAGCGCCCTCCAACAACAAAATGTTGAGCCCCAACACAACCGAGCCCAGCAATGAAGCCACCACAACGCGGCTGCGCAGAGACGTCACGCCCAAATTCACCGCCTGAACAATGCGTCGGAAAGCCATGATGTAGCCGAAATGACCGAGGAGAAATGCGGAGAGTCCGATTAGAAACGCCAGCGAACCATCGCGAGTCAAGGCGATGTCTCCAACCCAGCACAACATCATCGCCCACGCCACCCAAAAGCCCACGCCGTGCGTGCTCAAGCCCTTCACTCTGCAAGCGCCCGTGCCCACACAAGTGCGCATCAACAAAATCGGCATTAAAAAGGCCTTGGCGGCGTCGTGAACAAAATGCCAAGTCGCCGGGTCCCACGTGACAACTGCAACATCGCCTGTCAAATCTACACGACGGCCCAAGGACATCGCAGCAAACAAAGCGAGCGCTAGGGCCACGTACGCGGCATCAAAAACTTGATTGGATGAGCCTTTCGGCTCAAGAGTGTGCGGAACAGTTTTGGTCATCGGTCGACAATTTGCGACACGCCTACCACAATCGCAAAAGCGGGTTCTAAGCATGCAAAAGGGCCGCCCTTTCGAGCGGCCCTTTTTAGTAAGCAAAGGATTGGTTTAGTACAGATGACTTACAGGGCGAGGTTAAGCCCCGAAGTCTTCTGTCTTTGTAATTCGGTCCAAGTGAAAGGGATCGAATTATCCGCAGGATTGGCCGTAATAGCCAAGGACCGTGAGCAAGTCCGGAGCACCTACGACGTTGTCATCATTCTGGTCGTAGTCGCCGCAGCCCGACATACAACCGTACCATCCGAGAATATCAAGGATGTCAAGTGTGGAAACGTGGCCGTCTCCGTTGACATCACCCGGGCAGTTCAAGTGAGCGCGATCCGGCTGGTGGAATCCCACCGTTTGGATATAGCCCGCAGGCACAGCAATAGTTCCGGAGAACGCTTGGCCGATTGAGCCGTTTGCTGCAACCGTAGCTGCGCCGCTCTCACCGTTGTGGAAACCCGCCGTGATAGCGTGTCGATCCAAAACGGCCTGAGCTTGGGCCTCTGAGCTGCAAAGCCCGATGGCTCCAAAAAGCAAAGCTATGAGTAGTACTTTTTTCATGTTTTCGTTCAAATGGTTGTCACTCAATTCATCAGAATTAGCTGCCGATTAAAGCAAGTCACCCAGACTTTGCGTGTCTTGACGTCGTCTATTACTCAGCCTCAAGAGCGTCAAGGCGGGCGAGTATCAGAACCAATTGGGCATTAATCTCCGCAATGGCCAATTGGTTTGACACGATAAAGACTAAGCTGCCGTTGTCAGCTGCAGTACGTGAGGCTGTCTCCGCGGCGATGGCCGCAACGTTGGCTGCGATATCCGTCACATTCGTGGCGATGCCAGCGTCAGCATCCGCCTCGTTCTGGTTCACGTCACCCTGGAGTGTAGCATCGGCAGCAGCGAACTCGGTGCGAATTAAAGCGCGGTCCGTGTCGCCATCAGCTTCGTTGGTGTCAACATCACCCTGGAGTGTAGCATCAGCAGCAGCGAACTCGGTGCGAATAGCAGCGCGGTCCGTGTCGCCATCAGATTCGTTGGTGTCAACATCAGATTGAATCACACCCCGAGCAGTAGCCGAAGCAGTTTCGCCAGCGTCCACATAAGACTTGTTTGCTAGATGATCATCAGACGTAGGATCAGCGGAGGCTACAACGTAGCCAGTGAATGTTCCGTTGCTCGAGACCAAATTGGAAGCAGTTAAGTCACCATTGACAGTCAATCCAGTAATCCCGGATTCCGTACTCAGCTCGGTGCCTGTCAAATCAAAGGCATCGTTGCTCTCCACCGCAGCAGCAATAGCTGCTGGGCTCGAAGAGATATTATTAATCTGCGTTTGCAAGTCCGTAACATCCGCATTCGTAGCTGCCGTCTCTGTGGCAAGGGCTGTCTCGACGTCATCAATACGTCCAGAAAGAACGATTGTCTCGGCACTTTCCAGGTCAGCAATCCGTGTCTCATGATCCGTGATGTTCGAACTGTTTCC
>JAQWTJ010000014.1 GCA_029242765.1 Flavobacteriales bacterium
CTTCATAGGTGGAGAAATAGACGTCTATGCACCGCTGGTGATCGCCATAGATGCTGCGAATCATGGAGGGCCAAGGGCGCTCGATACAGAGGTGCCCCTCCACTTCATTTTCTTCAATGACATTCCCTTTCGGGTCGACCAATACGGGGTGGATGCCGGGCAGCGGACGCCCGGCGTAGGTCGCCTTCATTGGAGAGAGCCCGCCCAACCCGCTGATAAGAATGCCGCCTGTTTCTGTTTGCCACCAGGTGTCGACCACGGCGCATCGCCCGCCGCCGATGTGGTCATGATACCATCTCCAGGCCTCTTCATTGATCGGCTCACCAACCGACCCCAGCACCTTGAGGCTCGACAAGTCATGGCCTTGGCTGTAGGATTTATCACAAGCCATCAGCGCTCGAATAGCGGTGGGGGCTGTGTAAAATTGGTTGACCCGATGCTTCTCGCACACCTCCCAGAATCGAGCCGGCGTAGGCCAGGTTGGCACCCCTTCAAACATCACGGAGGTCGCACCGGCAAGCAGTGGGCCGTACACGATGTAGGTGTGACCTGTAATCCAGCCGATATCAGCGGTGCACCAGAACACGTCGCCCGGTTGGTATTGGAAAACGTTGACGAAGCTGTACCCGGCATAGACCATATACCCCCCGCAGGTGTGCACCACGCCTTTCGGCTTGCCGGTGCTTCCTGAGGTGTACAAAATGAACAAAGGGTCTTCGGCCGCCATGGGTTCTGGGGGCAGCGGGCACGGCGCGTCGGGGGTGATTTCATGCATCCACCGGTCTCGATCTTTATGCCAATCCACCTTGCACTGGGTGTGGGCAACGACCAGGACTCGATCGACGGTGACGTCCGTTGCAATGGCCTGATCGATTACGCTTTTTAATTCGATGGATTTTGCTCCTCGGCGCATGCCATCGGAGGTGATGACACATTTGGCTCCAGCATCTTTGATGCGGTCGGCAACGCTTTGGGCTGAAAATCCAGCAAAAACCACACTGTGAACAGCACCTATTCTGGCACAGGCCAGCACGGCGATGGCCAGTTCTGGAATCATGGGCAGATAGAGGATGACGCGGTCTCCCTTTTCAATGCCCTGAGATTTTAAGGCGTGCCCCCAGCGGCAAACTTCTTCGTGCAGCTGTGCATAGGTGTAACGCTGTACAGGGTCATCGGGGTTGTTTGGTTCCCAGGTGAACGCTGTTTTGTCCGCATCGAGAGCCAGATGCCGGTCGAGGCAATTTGCAGTGATGTTGAGCTTTGCCCCATCGAACCATTTGATGTCTGCACACTGAAAATCGGATGAACAGACTTCATTCCAAGGTTGCATCCATTCGTAGTGATGGGCTACCTCTGCCCAGAAAGCACTGGGGTCGTTTGCAGCCTGTTCGCAGGCTTCATCAATGGCTTGTGGAGTATGTAACTGCAATGGGATTGGTTTGAAAGACGCCTAGAAAATTAATCACGGCCCGTCACATTGGACGCGTCAAGCGGACAGCTAAAATGATGCGGCGGGCCGGTTCTTTCTAAGTCGATACACGCAAGGGATAACCAGTAGGTTGAGAACGGTGGCCGTGAGCAGACCACCCAAGATGACGATGGCCATGGGGCTTTGGATTTCATTGCCGGATTCGCCGCCCTTGAGAGCAAGCGGGATGAGGGCCAAGGCCGTGGTCAGCGCTGTCATCAGGATGGGGTTGAGCCTATCGATGGAGCCTTTCAAGACGACTTGCTCCGCAGGGATGCCCGTGCGCTCAAGGGATTGGTAGCGGGAGATGAGCAGGATGCCATTTCTTGTTGCGATTCCAAAAAGGGAAATGAAGCCGATGGTTGAGGCGATCGAAATAATGCCCGAGGTGAAGTGGACGCTCAGCACGCCACCGATGAGAGCGAGAGGCAAGTTCAGCAAGACAATTCCGGCAAGTCCGACGTCTTTGAATTCGTAGTGCAGTAGAATGAAGATGAGCAGCAGGGCGAGGAGGGAGGCGTACAGGAGGAGGCGCGAGGCGCGCTGCTCGGATTCGAATTGGCCGCCGAATTCGATGCGGTAGCCCTCGGGCAAGGCGACCTTCGTGTCGATGGCTTTGCGGATGTCATCGACGACGCCACGAAGGTCGCGACCCGCTACGTTGGCAGAGACGACGACTTTTCGCTGGACGTTTTCTCGGGAGATCATACTGGGGGTGCTGACCGAGCGAATGTCTGCGACTTGCTCGAGCGGGACGGGGGTGCCGCCGGGGGTGTCGATCAGGGCGGCACGCATGCGCTCGAGTGTTCCCCGGCTGCCGGTCTCCAGCCTTACGATCATGTCAAATTGCCGCTGGCCTTCGTAGACCTGCGAGACGGTTTCTCCTGCGAAGGCGACATCGACAAAGCGGGTCAGATCAGCCGCTGTGAGGCCGTGCCGAGCGAGCATTTGGCGCCGCGGCGAAACGCGGATTTGCGGCACTTCGATTTGCTGCTCCACCGCGACGTCCACCAAGCCGGGCGTTCCGCCGATTGCGCGTTCGACCGCCCCACCGATTCGGAACATTTCGCCCAGGTCGTCACCGAAGATCTTCAGCGCGATGTTCGCACGGGTCCCCGAGAGCATATGATCGATGCGGTGTTCGATGGGTTGACCGATGGTGGTGTTGACCCCGCCGATCAAGCCCAATTTTGCTCGCACTTCCTCGAGCAAGGCCTCTTTAGAGCGTTCCACGAGAACAAAGGGCACGTCGATTTCGGTGGCGTGAATGCCCTGGGCGTGCTCGTCGAGTTCGGCCCGCCCGGTCCGGCGCGTCACCACGCTGATCTCCTCCACTTCCAGCAGCAATTGTTCGGCCAGCAAGCCCACGGCATTGCTTTCTTCGATGGACATCCCCGGCGGTCCCACCACGCTGATCACCAGCGACCCTTCATTGAAGGCGGGCAAGAAACTGCGGCCGAGCCCCGTGAATACGGCGGCGCTGCCCAGCAGGGCGAGGGCAGCCACGCCGATGGTCATCATCGGGCGCCGAAGCACCCGCCGAAGAAGCACTCCGTACTGCCGCTGTAAAGCGCGTTCTAGGAAGGTGCCGCCAGCCTTTTTGGACAAAGTTCCTTGGTCTGTCAGTAGAAAGCTGCACAGCACCGGGGTCACTGTAACCGCCACAAGCAGCGAGGTCAGCACCGAGATAATGAATGCGATTCCCAGCGGTTGCAAAAGCCGCCCTTCCATGCCGCTGAGGAAGAACAGGGGGACGAAGGCCACGATGACGATCATTGTGGCGATGATGATGGAGCTTCGCACTTCCATCGAACCATCGAAAACCACGCGCAGGGTGGGGCGCCTTGCATCCAGCGGCAAAGCGGCATTTTCGCGCAGCCTTTTATAGACATTTTCAACGTCAATGATTGCGTCGTCGACCAGGGCTCCGATGGCGATGGCCATCCCGCCGAGGCTCATCGTGTTGATGGTGTGGCCCATCAGTTTCAGTGCGATAACAGTGGTGAGCAGCGACAGCGGAATGGCAAGCAAGGAGATGGCCGTTGTGCGCCAGTTCATCAGGAAAATCAAAAGCACCAAAACCACGAAGAAGGCGCCCTCGTACAGGGTGGATTTTAAGTTCTTGATGGAGGTTTTGATGAAGTCGGCCTGGCGGAAAACGTGGTTGTCGATTTCAATCCCTGGGGGCAGCCCCGCGCGGATGTCGGCAATGACGCGGTCGAGTTCCTCGGTGAGCGCCAGGGTGTTGGTCTGCGGCTGCTTGGAAAGCGTCATAATCACGGCCGGCCGCGTATTGGCCGCCCCATCTCCAATTTTATCAGAAGCCCCAATTTTAACCTGCGCCACATCTGCGATCACCACCGCTGCACCGTCCACCGTTTTGACGAAGGCCTCGCCAATTTGCTCCACATTGTGAATGCGGCCCTCGCCCTTGATTACGAATTGGTTGCCGTGTTGGGAGAAAAACCCGCCCGAAGCGTTTTCGTTGGAGGACTCCGTGGCAATGAGTAATTCCGCCCAACTCACCCCGTAATACTTCATTTTCAAGGGGTCTGCCAGCACTTGGTATTGTTTGAATTCGCCCCCGAGAACCACCACGTTGGCAATCCCCTGCACCGCTTTCAAGCGCGGCATAATATCCCAATCCGCCACGGTTCGGAGGTCCATCGGGTTGACCGGCGCACCTTCTTCTGGGCTCTCTTTGGCAACCTCAGTCGCCGTAATGGACAGCAGCATCACCTCGCCCATAATGGAGGAAACGGGCGCCAAGGAAGGATCTCCAACATCTCGGGGCAGTTTTTCTTGGATTACGGAGAGCTTCTCGCTGACAATTTGCCGGGCCCGGTAGATGTCCGTACCCCACTCAAATTCAACCCACACGATGGAAATTCCAGCGGCCGAGGACGACCGAATCCGTCGCACGTGCGGCGACCCGTTCAGCCCGGTCTCCACTTGAAAGGTGATGAGCTGTTCCACGTCGAGGGCCTCCATCCCGTGTGCCTCAGTCAAGACGGCCACCGTCGGCGCCGTCAAATCCGGAAAGACATCCACGTCCATGGTCCGCACCAAGACCCCGCCGCCAAAAAGCAGAGCCGCCGATGCAAGCAGGACGAGCAGCCTGTTGTTCAGGGAGGTGTTGAGGATTCTGTTCAGCATCGCAGAGGCGGTTTTGGCGTCAGTGCACGTGCCCGTGGGCCGGCACACTGGCGGACATTCCCGCCATTTTCACCTGAAAGGCACCCCGGCTGACGATGCGCTCGCCCTCAGCAAGACCCTGTCGAATTTCTGTTCGCACCCCATTGGTCACCCCGATTTCCACCTCGCGGCGCTCAAACTTCTCGCCCCCCACCTGAACGAACACCAGGTACTGGCCATAGGATTCGAGCAGCGCTGAGTTGGGAACGCTGAGCACCTCGCCCACGCTTTCTTCGATTGAGATGAACATCTCCAAGAAGGCTCCGGGCAGCACGTCACCCCGGTTGTCAATCTCGAATCGAACGGGGATGAACGGCTCGGCTCGGCTCACGCTCTTGCCATAGGATAGCAGCTTTCCACCCACGTCAGATATGGCTCGGGCCGGCCCTTTATCGATGCTGAAGTGGGCCGTGGAAATATGGCGCAACTGGGGGTAGAAGCTCTGCGGCACGTCGGCTTGCAGGGTGAGCTTCTTGTTTTGGGCGAGCACGGCCATAGCGTCACCGGGCTCGACAAATTCGCCGGCGCTCACCAAGACGTCTTTCAAGTACCCGGTGGCCGGGGCGGTGACGCGCTTGCCCTGCGCCCCATAATTGCGTGAAATATTTTCAAACTCGCTTCGGGCCAATTCGAAACGTAGCTCAGATTCTTCCAGCTCGGCTTGGGCCACCGCTTGGGCCTTGAACAGGGCCTGTTTCCGTTCGTATTCGGCCTGGGCCTGCTTCCAAATGGCTTGGGCTTGCAAGAACTCGGTCTCGAGGTTGCGCTCAGAGAGTCCTCCGCTTGCGATGGTG
>JAQWTJ010000037.1 GCA_029242765.1 Flavobacteriales bacterium
CCAACCAAGGCGGATTGGCCAAAGGATTGTACACCCACGAGGATGTGGAACAAATTCACGGGTTTCTAAGCTCAAAATGCGCGGAATCTGGGGCGCCTCTTACGGCAATCTATTACAGCCCCCACCATCCAGATTTCGGCGCTTCACTTTCACGAAAGCCCGGTCCACTGATGATTGAGCGTGCTCTGGCCCAGCATGGGTTGGACCCTGAGCGCTCCTGGATGTTCGGCGACAAAGCCCGTGACATCCGTTGCGCTTCCGGTGGAGGCGTTCACCAAGGGGTGCTTATTCCCGTCAATGCCGACCTTGCACATTGGGTGGACTTGCCTCAATTGTAATTGCTTTGCACTGATTACTTTGCAACGTGGCTTACTGGCATTACAACGGGAGATTGGTGGAGACTGTGGCAGGCGGAGTCCCAGCTATTCCTGCCACCCATCGTGGGTTTTTGTATGCCGACGGCTTGTTTGAAACCATCCGCTGCCTCGACGGCCAAGCGCTTCATTTGCACTTGCATTACCAGCGACTCACCCTCGGACTGAAGGCGTACAAGATTGAGATGCCCGAGGCCTGGACAGAGTCGAAAATTCACGAAGATATTAAAGCGCTTTTGCGGGCCAATCAGCTGCTTGACGGCGCCCGCGTCCGTCTCACTGCAACACGCAGAAGTCCGGGATACTACACCCCAGCGGAGAATGGATTGGACGTGGTCATGGAGGCGAGACCTCTAGTGCGCAGGCTATTCAAGCTGAATGAAGCCGGTCTAAATGTGGACGTATTCCCGCACATGAACCTCACGCCCGACAAACTCTCGGGCTTCAAAAACTTGGCATCGACGCTCTTTGTGCAAAGCGGACTCTATGCGAAGGCACAGGGGCTCGACGAGGCGCTTATCCAGAACGACAACCTGCATTTCATTGAGTCCACCTCGAGCAATATATTTTTAGTGGCCGGCGGGGTGCTCTACACCCCTGGCCTCGATACAGGCGCCACGGCCGGGGTCATGCGCACGGTGGTGATCAACACAGCCATTGAGCTGGGATTGCGGGTGTACGAATGCCGTATCTCAAACCAGAATATGATGGCCGCTGATGAGGTTTTTCTTACCAATGCAATCACCGGAATCCGTTGGGTTGTGGGCTATCGCAGCAAACGCTACTACAACACCACGGCGACAAGGCTTCTCGAGCATGTGTCGGCAGGAGCCGAAGCTCAACTGCTGGCCAAAACTTAACGAGCCCTCGGGTCGAGGCGCTTGTACGCCATATCGGTCAAAGATTGGATGGCAATGAAAATGGCGGAAATGAAGAGCACGCCGCCCATAACCACCGGCAGATCGCTTTGCTCCAAAGCGTCAAACAACGTGTATCCCAAGCCTCGCCAACCGAAGACAAACTCTACAAATACAGCCCCTGCGAGCATTGACGCCATCCAGCCCGAAGCCGAAGTCAGCACAGGATTCAAGGCATTGCGCACCACATGTTTGAGCACAATTTCACGACGCGAAGCACCGAAAGCCAGCGCCGTTTTGATGTGCGGCTGGCCGAGCACGTCAGTGGCAGCCCCGCGCATGAGCTGAGCGAGGACGGCCCACGGTCGCATCCCCAAAGTAATGGCGGGCAGAATCAAATGGCTCCAAGCAATGCGCGGGCCTAGGTGCGGATCGACCTCGATCCAACTGCCTGTCAGGGGCAAGCCCGTTCGGTCATACCACAACACAGCCCCCACATAGCCCACGGCCAATGCCGCGAAAAAGGAAGGCGCACTCATGCCCAGTACACTGCCGCCCACCACCAAACGATCCCACAAACTGCCAGGACGCATCGCTGCAAGCAGGCCCGTAGGAAGGCCAAGCAACAGTGCCAAAAACATGGCCACCCCGGCGAGAATAGCAGTGCCCGGCAGGGCCTCCATCAGAACGTCCACCACCGGGCGCTCACTGATCCAAGATCGACCAAGGGAAGGCGCCCGCAGCCCCCAGCTTCCACTGCGGTTCCCATCATCGGGCAGCGCGCCCACCGGGCTCAACGCTGCCAATGCACTTGCATATTGCAAGCCCAAGGATTTATCCAGGCCGTGTTTGACGCGAATGGCTTGAACGGTTTCGGGCGATGCTTGTTGACCGGCGAGCGCACGCGCGGGGTCAGGGACGGCAGAAAAAATAAGAAAGACCAGCGTGAAGCTTCCCCACAACACCAATCCCGCTTTCAGCAACCCCTTGATCATCTCTCCCGCTATTTCAGGGTGAGACCAAGGCCCGTAAATCCACGATAGTTGGCACATCACGCCAGCCCCATTTGCCAAGGACCACGCCATTTTGGATCAGCACCACGCCGGGATTGCTCCGAATCACAATCTTCAACTCGGTCGGATCAGTGGTGTAAAATGGATAGGCGGCCTGGTAGTCAAATCGGTACTCCTCGACCTCTTCGGCCATGGAGGCGGTCAACCCCGCCACACGCCAACCGAGCTTCTCCGCCTCAGCACACAATCCGGTGATAGCCGGTTGGGCACACGTGTGGGCCTCGCCCAAGTCCTTGCTGATATGCCAAAGCGAAACGCCCTCGCCCAAGAACGACTCAAGATGAGAAAAGCCCTGGGCATCCATCATATCCAAATCAGAGATCAGCGGTTCATAGCCGTCAGACACCTTCACCTCAGCTCCATCAAAGCTCACCAACTCGTAGCCGCTCTTAAACCACGGCTCATTGTAAATCTTAATGTAATCGCTCGACAATACAATTGTGTCCGCCCCAGAAATCACATTGCGATAGGCGTACTCAGTGGCATACACCGGCCCAGCAACGCCAAGCTCATCGGCGGTCTTGCGGTTATCAACGATGCTCTGCCCCGCCGCATACGGCCGGTAATCTTTCAATGGTAAATGGCGCAGTGTGGCGCTTTGAAAACCAACGGCCAAGAGCAGCACCCCGCCGGCCATGGCGTATTCGCGCCAGCGGCCGCCAACCCGGCGCCGAATCATCTCCGCAATCAACAACGCGCCGGCAAGAAACAGGACAGGAAAGCCCCATTCAAGCATCTGATCACCAAATAGCCACGTTGAAAGCAAAGCCCCCGTGTACAATACCGTAGCCCGGCGGCGGTCGTTCAGACCGAAACCACCGGTCCACGCAGCCCACAAAATGGGCAAGGTCAACACCAAAAGGAAGACATCCTTGAGAAAACTCTCCCACGGCGTAAGCGGAATGGCGTTTCCGAAGCAGCCGCAAGCCAACACGCATTGGTTTGCAATTTCAGTCGCCACACCGTCGACCACTATCGTCTTCATGCCGAATGGATCACAGCTGTGCGTATAAAATGTGAGCCACCCGAAAAACAGCAGCAATACGGTGGTCAAAGCCGTGGTCAGCCGTGGCAAAGCCCCCACCAGCAAAGCCACTCCGAGCAATATTTCACCCACGCTTGCTGTGATGCCCAGCTCCAGGGCGTACGGTGCCCATGCCTCAAGGTTGAGGGCGCCCGGCTCAAAGTATTCCTCGAGCTTGTACATAAAACCGCGGGCGTCATTGGACTTGATCAGCCCTGAAATCACCAGCAAGGAGCCGACGACCATGCGGCAAAAATGAACAAGTGTCAACAAAATACTGCGCATCAGACGTGGCTTGAATCGGACGTGTCAGCCGATTCGGAATCGGTGTCGTTCGCCAGGTGTATCAGGGCGAAAAGAGCGTAGTTCGCCATATCCATGTAGTTCGCTTCAATGCCCTCTGAGACTTTCGTCTGCCCCTGCAAATCCTCGATTTGTTTAACGCGCAGCAACTTCATCAAGATCAAATCATCGAGACTGCTCACTCTCATATCCCGCCACGCCTCGCCGTAATCATGGTTCTTTGCAAACATCAAATCACGGGTCGCCTTCAGAGCTTCTTCATACGACTTCTGCGCCTGTGCAGCCGGCATTTCTAACGGTGCGTTTTCCGGCAAGGCCAATTGAACAATCGCCATTAAACAATAGTTGACAATGCCAACGAATTCCGGCTCAACCCCCTCGTCCACTTTGCGCTCGGCGGTCTGTTGAATGGTGCGAATGCGGTTCGCCTTGATATAAATCTGGTCGGTCAACGAACTCGGCCGCATCACGCGCCATGCCGTGCCGTAGTCGTGCATTTTGTCAAGGAACAGCGCCTTGCACTTGGCCGCTTGCGCATCGTACTGAAGAAGGGTCCGCTCAATGGCAGACGAATCGGTTGCAGTCATTGCGGCTAATTTCGGAGGCAACGCCCATATTTGAACCATGGTTGCAAATTTTAGGATTATGGGCATTGTCAATGCAACGCCTGACTCGTTTTTTTCGGGTTCCAGAGTCGCCGAAGTTGCAGAAGCCGTGGCCCTAGCCGAGCGGCACATCCGTGAAGGTGCGGACGTCATCGACATCGGTGGCCAGAGCACGCGACCCGGTGCCGAACCTATTGATGCTGCCGTTGAACTTGAGCGAGTGCGGCCCGTGGTGGAGGCCGTCGCCGCGCTCAAAGCGAATGCGGACTTTGAAATCTCGATCGACACGTTTTATGGCGCCGTGGCGGCGGCGGCCTTGGATGCTGGAGCCGACCGCATCAACGACGTAAGCGCCGGTCGCCGCGATCCTGAACTTCTTGAAGTGGTGATCGCCCACCAAGCACCCTACATTCTCATGCACGCCCACGACCCTTGGTCGGCTGCCACCCCTGGCAACTACCAAGACGTCACGGCCGAAGTCGCCGACTTCTTCGCCCGCACAATCGACCGTCACCCCGAGCTAAGCGCCAGCGACCTCTGGCTCGACCCAGGGCTGGGCTTTGGAAAGACGACCGCCGAAAACTTCCAGCTCCTCGCCGAACTGCAACACATCGCAGAGATAGGTCCTCCCGTCCTGGTCGGCCTGTCCCGAAAGCGGCTCATACATCAGACCCTGGGCTGTGCACCTGAGGACGACCGAGCATTAATCGGCACCACCGCCCTTCACGCCGTCGCCCTTCAAAACGGCGCGCATATTTTGCGTGTCCACGATGTGGCGCAGGCCGTAGATTGCGCCCGGCTTCATACCGAATTGGCACACATGAAGGTTTCACCATGAGCGACGGACACATCTTAGACTTCGGAATTTGGCAACTGCTGGACATCATCTTAGTGGCGGTCATCCTCTACCAGCTCTACCGTCTGTCGCGGGGTACAGTGGCCATCCGAATTTTCGGCGGCATTACGGCTGTGTACGTCGTTTACCAGGTCACTGAAGCGCTGCAAATGGACTTGCTTTCCCAATTGTTGGGCCAATTCATTGGCGTCGGCGTCATCGCCTTGATTATCGTGTTCCAGCAGGAGCTTCGCCAATTTCTCCTTCTCATCGGCCACCGTGACCTGTTGAGCAAGGCCCCTCGGTGGCTGCGCAATCTCCTCGGCGGTGACGCCCCGAAGGATGGCTTTGACAGCCAGATGCTGGCTGCAACGTGCGAAGAATTGAGCCGACGAAAATTAGGAGCCTTGATTGTCATCCGGGCTGGAAGCGACCCTTCACACCTGGCCACCGGGGCCACCCCTTTGGATGCAAGCTGGTCTAAACCTCTACTGGTGGCTGTCTTTGAAAGAGCGAGCCCCATGCACGACGGAGCGGTGCTGCTCCACGGAGAGCGTGCCGTCTGGTCAGCGGGCATCCTCCCCGTCTCCGGTCGGCTCGACCTGCCATCGGGCTTGGGCACACGTCACCGTGCAGCTTTAGGAATCAGCGAGCAATCCGACGCATTGGCCGTTGTTGTCAGCGAAGAAAACCAAGCGATTTCGCTCGCTGTTGAAGGAGAACTTCACCGGGACTTGAATCGCGAGCAACTCATCGATCACGTCGACAGGTTGCTCAACCCCGGCTGAGAATTTTGCGAGAGCTTAGCGGATCACCACCCGCTCAGCTTGCGGCGACTTTTCACAACTCACCAAATACAAGCCCGGTGACCAACCCGACGTCGACACGGTGTTCTCACCCTCGGAAATCACACCGGCGTACACCAGCGTTCCAACTGCATCGAAAACCTGCACCTGCGCCTGAGCACCCGCCCAATTCAAATGCAAGACGTCCACGCCGGCCAACGCTGTCAAGGCGCTCACCGCAGGGGAATTCAACTCCACATCGAGCACACTGTCCTCCGAAGGGCGCACCACAAACAAATGAGTGAACGTGCTGATGGCGATGGTGCCTGAAGGGAAGTACGGAAAGACGCTCCATGCTCCATCGGTGCCCACTTCGTCCGTTGTCGGCTCTGTATCAAACGAGGCAACCTGCTCCATTTCTGCAGCCATCAAATTCAAAGGGCGCAGCACTTGCAGCCCCGCGTTGTAGTTGCTCTCAAAGGCGAGGCCCTTATGCGTGTACACATTGTGGTCGGTCACCTCAAGCGTGCCAGAGTGGAAACCCACCAGCACCGGATTATCCAAATCAAGCAAGTCCACCACATAAGTGCGCGTGTTGAAGGTCCCATTTTCATCAAGTTCGTCACAAATCAACATGAAACGGTGGTCTTCTGTCAGCCAAGATTGGTGCGTGTACACGAACTCATTGCCCGAAAAAGAGCTGATGGTCTGCGGGTCGCTCTTGTCCGTAACATCTACGATGTACATGCCGTTCCATCCTCCGCAAGCAAAGGCCACTTCGCGACCAATGTAATCTTCGTCGGCCCCGTTGAACACCACCACCTGGGCGTCGTGGACGTAGCTGCCGTTCCACGTGCCTTCGAGCTCGGGGTTGAGCGGATCAGAAATGTCGATCATCAGCAATCCACCGGAGGCCATATTCGTGCCAACAGGGTACGCATAACCCGTGGACTCATTTAAAGCAATGTTGTGCGCGTTTCCGAAGCCGTCAAAGTGCGCCGTGGTCAGCATCTGCAACGGTCCACCGACTCCACCTCCCGAAACTGCAGCGTTCAAATCAAGCACTTGCATACCGTGGTCGCCGGCCTCGCTTACTATGAAGGCGTAATCGCCGTACACCTTGACGTCACGCCAGAGGCTAGGTGTAGTGTGTGTGGGCAGATTGGCCAAAAAAACAGGGTTCACAGGGTCGGTCACTTCCACAACAGACAAACCGTTTGATCGCCCATAAAGCACGAACTCACGATCGTCTTTCACCCAGCCCCAACAGTCGTTTCCATTGCCGAAACCACCCGGACTTCCCAGTTCGACAAGCGGCGTGACACTCATCAAGTCGATCCCGTCGCAAGGGTAGTCCCCTGCATAGCCGGCCTCACACAGAGTCTGGGCTGAAAGTGCGGCACCTATAGCACAGGCCGCACCGACCATCACCAAGCGCAAAACGCGCTCACCAAGTGTCTGCAATAGACTCCAATTCGTTGATTCCAATATATTCATGGTGTTTCAAATCATTCAATGTCGCCAGAAGTCGCTCCAAGAAATCGGCTTTGATTACAGGGTTTCCACTCGGGCGGTAACCGATAATCAGCGCATCACTTCGCCGTCGATCTGCCGCAGAGCAAAGCTCCGCATTCAGCTTCGACAACACACGCGCATCCTGTTCCTCACAAACTGCACGGATGATGGCTATTTTCGTTTCTTCTGTCGACAAAGAGCTCGTTTTACAGGCGTTTACTCAACATCAACATCACCCTAATAGTTGCAGGGATATTGAAAGTTATACGTTGTGAAAGCCTCAATTCACCTGAGGGAGAAAAGTGAATCGTGCTGCGTAATCCAACATCTGACCGGTGAAATCATCCGGGTAGGTGATTTCGGCATCGATCATCTCGCCAGCGTCATTCATCACAGCCGTCATGCGAGGATTGATGAAGCCACCATAAGGGGCGACGCCCAATTTCTCAGAACGATCCAACACTTCTTGGTGAACGACCGGGTTCACCTTCACGCCGTACCCTTCGACCAGTGCCTTGGCCGCATCGTAATCGCCTTGCGACTTGATGCGCTGCACCTCACGAAGAAGATCGGCAAACAAGCCGCGCAAAGCATCGTAGTCATTCACGTTGTAGTAGAGCTTTCCGTCGCGTTGAACTTTTGAAACCACGTTGTCTGCAGTACCTGCCTCTACAACCCAATGGGCAATCCATGCGCGGTTGCGCATGTGCGCTTCCTGAATGTCTGCCCCCATGTCCAGACGGCGCAATTGCACCATCATGCCGTTGCGGATGTACGAATCGTACTCACTTCGGCCCGTCTCCAAGGTCTTCATCAACCCGAGCTCTAACATCTTCTCATCGAGCATGAAGTACAAAGCCACCAAGTCGGCGCGGCCTTCTTCAAGGGTGGAGGCGTACTCTTGAATCGTGCTTGAAGGTTCCAGCACTCCCTCCTCGAGGCGGCCGCTAGCGTGACCGATCACCTCGTGAAAGGCTGTGTGCAACTTCCCAGCAAGGGTTCCGTGTGTCTTCGCACGGGCCTTCTCCTGGTCGTCATTGGCAAACTCATCAAGGATACCGGTGCCACCCGCCTTGTCATAAGCATCGATAATGTTCCCCAGCGACACGCTCTTGGATCCATGTATGGTGCGAATCCAATTGGCATTGGGGAGATTCACCCCAATCGGGGTGCTGGGGGAGGCGTCCCCTGACTCACCGGCCACGTTCACTACGTTGTACGTAATGCCTACAACTTCCTTCTTTTTATGCTCTTCCATAAAGGGCATATTATCCTCAAACCATTGGGCATTTTCCATCATCACAGCCATGCGCGCTGAAGCGACGAAATCTTTGATTTCCACAATCGTCTCGTACGACCCGGTTTTGCCCAAGGGGTCGTTGTACACTTCGACAAAACCGTTGATGTAGTCGATATCACCCTCGGTGTCTTTAACCCAATTGATGTTGTAAAGGTCCCATTTGGCCAAATCACCTGTCCTGTAGTACTCGATCAAGTGGCCGAATGCGACCGCTTGTTTTTCGTTCTCCGCGTAGGGAATAGCTCGCTCGATCCATTTGACGACTTCCTCGAGTGCCGTGCCGTACAAGCCGCCCACGTGGTAGACTTCTTCCTCGATTTCACCCGCAGCATTTTTCACAAGGCGAGAATTCAAAGCCATGCTCACCGGATGAGAACGGTCCGTCACGTAAGAAGCGTAGTAAGCCTTCGCCTCTTCGGTGGTGACATCGGGCGCGTAGAAATTGATGGCCGAACCCTCGACCAAGCCCTTCTCAGCATCCTGCTCGACCTTCTTGGCCTCTCGGGTCGGGTCGTACATCATATCGAGGACGTCAGAAAAATCGCCGCCGGTCGCCAAATCACACGAGTTCATCACGTGTTCCATGTACGCTCGAGAGCACTCCGGCGTAATCTTCATGTTGGAGTAATGGTGATGAATGCCGTTGGAAAACCATACGCGCTTGGCGAAGGTGTGAAAACGGTCCCAGCCGATTGTGCCGCGGTCACCTTCAAACTCGTTGTGCACCTGGTCGAGCATATGACGAACGCGCAAATTGTAGCGGTTGTTCTGGTCGTACATCATGTCGCGCCCGCTGAGGCCGGCCATATTTAAGCAATACACAAGCATACGCTGGCGCGGGGTGAGCTGCTCCCAGCCCGGCACTTGGTAGCGCACGATCTTCAAGTCAGCAAACTGCTCGGTTTGCCACGCAAAGCCATCGCTGTCGAGCACTTCCTTTACAGGATCAGAGTTGGTCAAGGCTTGAAAGTCCTCCTCAAGGTTTGAATTGGCCGAATCACCGCCTATAGTCCCGCAGGAAGAGAGGAGTAGAACTGCGAAAAACGCCGCCGAAAGCGTCGCTGAAATATTATTAAAAAGCAACCGTTGCATCTTCGTTTGAATTGGGAGCGGGAAATTAGTCAATATTGCACTCAGAACTCATCTATGCGCCTCAAAACGCCATCTTATTAAGGTGTCTCGATTAACACAACTTCTTCTGCGCTCATTTCTTGGGCCGTTTGCCATCACTTTTATGGTGTCACTGCTGTTTTTAGACATGCAGTTCCTGTGGGTGTACGCCGACGAACTGATAGGCAAAGGGCTGTCGTTCTGGGTGGTGGGCGAATTGATGTTATATGCTTCGGCGCGGCTGGTGAACCTGGCCCTGCCCCTGGCGATCTTGATGAGCTCGATTATGACCTTGGGTTCGCTTGCTGAACACCACGAATTAACGGCCATGAAGTCCTCGGGGATGGGTCTGCATCGTGTCTTGCGACCGCTCGCAGTGACGATGGTGGGCGTCGCCTTGGGGGCTTTTCTTTTTGCCAATTTCGCTTGGCCCGTGGCCAATCTCAAGTTCCGAACGCTTCTCTACTCGGTCACACGCAAAAAACCCACGATGAACCTCACCGACGGGGTGTTCTACAACGGCATCGACGGTCATTCAATCCGTGCTGCCCGTGTGGACGACACCACGGGCGAGCTGGAAGATGTCTGGGTCTACCGCCACGGGCAAGGGCGTGAAGGGGCCACAATGGTGATTCGCGCCGAACAAGGCCGTATGAGCGAGTCAGACGGCGGGCGCTTTTTGCTGCTGGACTTAAAAAAGGGCCTGTCTTACGAAGAGGTCGCCGAAGACGCCATGCGCATGGAGCAGCGCACTTTGCCACACATGACCACGCATTTCGAACGGCAGCGCGTGTGGATTGATTTGAGCAGTTTGAATTTCGCCAAGGCTGACGAACAGCTCTTTAAGCGAGCCTACGAGATGATGAGTTTAGGCCAATTGACCTACGCCATCGACTCGCTTACGTTGCAACGCGAAAATGCCGCCCGCACCTTGGTCAACTACGGCAACCGGTCCTTGGTCGTCTCGCCCGACGGGCTAGTCCAAAAGCGACGCAACCCGCTGAATGAAGGCTTGCCCGGTGCGAGCACTGTTGTGGCCGATGTTGCTGAACTGAACAGCCGGCCTGCAAATGCAGTCACCGCTCGTGGCGACTGGATGATTCGCTTGGGCGCCTCCGCCGAAAGGCGCGTCTTTGATGGAGCCCGCGAGATGCTTCGCAGCGCCCAGCAAAATGCAGCCAACCAGCGCGCCGAACAAGCCTCACGTCAAACCTTGATCAACCGCCACGCCATCGAATGGCACCGCAAGATCTTCCTGGCCACGAGCTGCATCTTGCTTTTTTTCATCGGCGCACCGCTGGGGGCGATTATCAGGAGGGGCGGCCTGGGACTGCCTACCGTAGCAGCCATATTGCTCTTCGTGACCTATTACGTAATCACCATCGTGGGTGAACGTATGGTGCGCAGCGGCGCCTTGGAACCGGCTGTTGGCATGTGGCTGGGCACCGTCGTTATGCTGCCCGCCGCCGTGGGGCTCACCGCATGGGCCGCTCGTGAGGCGCGCCCAACGGGGGCTTATTGGCTGCGGCTTTTACGCCGGTTCAGACCTTCACTTTCAAGCGACTCGTGATGCGCGTATTGCAGCTGCTAAGCAAGCCCCCTGTACCGGCCGTTGACGGTGGCTGCTTGGCCTCATCCGCTATGACAAACGGGCTGCTCGAGGCGGGCTGCCTGGTTCAAGTTGTCTGTGCTGGAACGGACAAGCACCCCTTCTCTAGCGAGGCCATGGGGGCCGCCTTCCCCGGGCTTGAAGGCCCGGCTATTGGGCATCACATTTCGACGCGGCTCGGCCTGTGGGGCAAAGTGCAACTGTTCTTGGGCTGGGGCCGCCCTTCGGTAGATCGTTTCTATAACGCCGGCCTCGCCCACGAAATCCGTGCAGCCGTCCGCGACTTCAATCCTGACATCGTATTGCTTGAAGGGCTGTTTGTCGGAGTTTATCTGCCCGACATCATCGCCGCGCAGCACGCCCGAAGGCAGCCCACTACGAAGCTGGTACTGCGCAGCCACAACCGTGAACACTTGATTTGGGAGCGACTAGCCGAACATGCGCCAGGCCTATTCAAGCGCGCCGCATTCCTTCGGGTGGCCGCCAACTTAAAAAAAGCAGAGGCCCACTTCACGGCCCAGATCGATGCCATCATGCCGCTTTCTAAAGTCGAAGCGCAGAGCTGGCGAGAGGACGGCTGGCGAGGCAATCTGCACGTGGCCGGCTTCGGGATGGAACCCGGTTTGAGCAAGGAAAATCAAGCCAACCCAGCAGCAGGGACGGACTTCAAACTTGGGCATCTCGGCGCATTGAACTGGGGGCCAAACCGCCAAGGCGTGGAATGGTTCCTTCGCCAGGTGTGGCCCGAGATACACCGTGCTCACCCCCGAGCTACGTTCCACCTTGCTGGGCGGCACATTCCAAAAAAGTTGACCGACGGTGTGCCCGGCGTGGTCCTACACGGCGAGGTGAAGGACGGCGAGGTCTTTTGCAGAAGCTTGGACCTGCTGGTGGTCCCACTGCTGAGCGGCGGTGGCATCCGAATCAAAATTGTAGAGCACATGATGCGCGGCGGCGCTGTGTTGGCCACACGAACAGGGGCTGAGGGGATTGACATTGAAAACGGTGTCGAGGGGGCGGTGGTGGAACCTGGGGAGTTCGCGCAAGCTGCAATAGAGGCCATCGCCCACCCTGAGGTGACACGGCGTTGGGGAGCGGCGGCGAGAGCCAAGGCCGTGAACTTGTTTGACCGCGATCGAATTGGCATGGAAACACGGGCTTATTTCGAGTCGATCATGAATGAGGACCCTGCTGCGGCCTGTGAGCCCAATGTTGATGGCCAGGCGGAAGGCAAGCCGAAGCTCTTTGTCCTAGCACCGCGCGTGCCGCATCCCACGGAAAAGGGTGACAAACTGCGGATGCGGGAACAACTTCAAGAGCTGACCCAGTTGTTCGAAGTGCATCTGACGTGTTTGGCCTTCGGACGCACGGCAGATGAGAGTTTTGACGTGGTTCGGTCGCTTGTACACACTCTGCATGTCGAGAAACTGCCGCTGACCAGGGCCGCACTACGGCTCGCACTTGCCCCCTTTGCAAAGAGGCCCTATCAAGTATTGCTGTACACGGATCGCTGGGTGATGCGCAGAATTCGTCGGCGTATAGCCGAGCTGCAGCCCGATGGGGTGTATTGCCAAATGATTCGGACGAGCGAATACGTGAAAGACTTGTATGCCGTGCCGAAAACACTGGACATTATGGACACGCTTTCCGTGGGTATGGCCCGTGAAGCGGAAAGGGCGGCATGGTGGAAGCGCGGCCTCCTCAAATCAGAAGCACGCCGTCTAAGACTATATGAGCACCGCATGATCGAGTATTTCGACGCATGCTGCATCATTTCTGAGCAAGACAGGGACCTGCTTCCTCACCCCGACCGCCAAAAGGTGCACGTGATTGCCAATGGGGTGCGGACCGACTATTTCGACCGCGACGCACTGCCCGAGCAAAAGCCCCGTTTTGACGTGGCCTTTTGCGGGAATTTGCAGTACGCCCCGAACGTGGCAGCGTGCCGTTTTCTGGCCCGTGAAATTGCACCGGCCTTTGCCGAGTTGACCGGACGCCCATTGAAAGTTCTGTTGTGTGGAGCGAGCCCGACGGCGGCGGTGCGAGCCCTGAGCACCTCTCACATCGAGGTGCGAGGGTGGGTTGATGATATTCGCACAGCCTATCTGGACGCTAAGATTTTTGCCGCACCGATGGTGATCAACACCGGGCTTCAAAACAAGCTCTTAGAGGCGATGGCCTTGGGCATCCCCTGCGTCACCACTTCCATGTCGTTCAACGCTATGCAAGCCGATAGAGGGCGCGAGGTTCAAGTCTGCGACACAACGCAACAGTTTGCTTCAACATTTGAAAACTTGCTCAAGAATCCCGAAATTAGACGCGATCTAGGCGAAGCCGGGCGACGACATGTGCGGGAAGCATGTAGTTGGGAAGCGGCAACGCTTAAATTGGCCTCGATATTGAACACCGCTAAAATCCGTAAACACCATGTCTAAAAGAGCTATCCCCTGCCTTGACTTCCAGAAATTTAAGAGCGGAAATGCCGAGCAACGCGCTGAATTTTCGAAGGAAATTCGCCACGCCTTTGAAGAGTACGGCTTTGCAAACATCGGCGGCCACAGCGTCTCTAATGCACTGATTGAGAACACTTACCGGACAATGGCCGATTTCTTCGCACTGGGTGAGGAGACGAAAATGAAGTACTCTATTGCCGGGATCGGCGGGCAAATCGGATACACGCCGTTCGGAGTGGAGCACGCCGCTGAGCGGCCGCAGCCAGATTTAAAAGAGTTCTGGCATTTCACCCAAACCCACATGAACAACCCTGACGTCCCGGAGGTTGAAGACTTCGCTCCCGCTGGACGGGCCTTGTATAGCGCACTTGAAGAGGTGGGGACGGAACTTTTGCGAGCCGTGGCTATGGGTCTGGAGCTCGACGAGCATTACTTTGATGAGAAAGTGGCCGGCGGGCACAGTGTGCTCCGCCCCATCCATTACCCGCCAATAACTGCCGAGCCTGATGGTTCAATCCGTGCCGGTGAACACGAGGACATCAATTTGATCACCTTGCTGGTGGGCAGCAGTGCCGGGGGACTCGAAGTCTTGGACGCGGATGGAAAGTGGCTGGCTGTGGGCGCCCACACCGAACACATCACGGTCAATGTTGGCGATATGCTGCAGAACCTGACAGGCGGGCTGTTGAAGTCGACCACGCACCGGGTGGTCTTACCGGAACGTAGCCTGTGGCACACCCCTCGTTATTCAGTCCCCTTCTTTTTGCACCCCATCGGTGAAATGGCCCTTGCCCCCATTATGGGATCGCAAAGTTACCGGGATTGGACAGCTCAAGAATACTTAGACCACAGGCTGAAAGAAATTGGCCTGACTTGAGCGTGCCCCGGGCCGCTTTTCATCGGGCTGGGCGCGGGCTTCTTTCCCATTGGCATCGCACTGTTTGGCACATTGCTCGGCGCGTTGACATACGGCTGGGCAGCAGACAAATTACCTTAATCCTGTCCCGACGAGGCCTTGGCTATGACAAATGTCGCCGCCTTCGCTGACAAATTCCCGGGATGATTTCACCTGTGCAAAGGCAACTTGAGAGCAACTTTGATGTTATAATAGATAACAGATGAATTACTCTAAATCCACCATCCCGATGATGCCCGCAGCTGTCGTCATGACACTAGGTGAGATTCGCGAAATGAGCGTTGAAAAGGAGGAGTACATCCAGCTTTTTGACGAATTGACTAGCAGCGGACTGCCAAAGATCTTCGGCATTCCTTTTTCCAACGGGCAAATTCTCAGTGCCAATGGAAGCTTGGTCGAATTAATTGCTCAGAAGAAGGACCGCATATTCGTTCAATGCATCGGCCACTTTGAAGCCACTTCATACGCGAAAAACATCGGCCCCAAGCCTTATGCGGGAGGAGAAATTCAAGAGGTGAACGCCCACTTGGACCGCCCGATTGATCGCGGTTTACGCAAACTTGCGGAAGATGTGGTGGCGCTGCTGCGTGGTCACGGGAAAGAAGTGGACGATGCAAGTTTTGACACGGCCGCAGAGATTATGACTTGGTTGGGGATGCCGGCTGAACAAAAACACCAGCTGTTGATTTGTCGGGGAGAGAAACGCCGGGGACACTTGTATGCCATCCTCAAATGGGCCCATACGGTGCTGCGCCAAGAAGTGGAAATCAAGAACGGCATTTTCCTCAACTGAACTCCGGCTGCGTTAAATTCGCAGCCCATGAAAACGGCATTCACCCCCCTATTATTCATTGCTCTGCTCCTGAGTTTCCCCTCATGTGCAGATTCCGACTCGACCAAGGGTGCAAAAGACTGGAGTGCTGAGCGCTGGGATATCACCTGGCACTGCCCGGATTCATTGGGCTACGACGGCTACATGCAGGGGAGCACCTCCTTCGAGGTAAGCGACACTGCGAAAATTCATCTTGCCCCAATGGAGGAATCGAACGTTGTCGGCGGCCTGCGCAACTTTTTTGAGACGATGAATGCAGGGGTGTACGAGAATTACATCGGCAACATGATCCTGCCCGAAAGCTTTGGAAATGACTCCCTGCGCGATTTAGCCATCACGCTTTCCTACCGCTGGGATTCTTTGGGCATCAGCAACCGCACGGATGACATCACAGTGAACTACATCGCACCCTTGTTGCCCGGCACGCATTACGATATGACACTGGTCGATTTTTCCATGACACAGACCATTCTTTTTGCCAATCATTGGACCGGAAACCACCGCAACAGTGTGCGGGTATTGCAGCGGCGTTACCCCGGGACTGAGGTGGACGACATCGACTCGGTGTGGGTGAACAACCACGGCGATTCAATCCGGCGTCGGGCGCTTGCCGTGACGGTGAACAGCACCATGTACGGGGCGCGCCGCCCAGCATCGTCTGAGCTATTCAATGCCGGGCAGTTTTTTTGGATGATCCCCGGCAGCGAATACCAGCCAGGGGTGTGGGAAGTGATGGACACCTTGCAACTCGACAGCCTGATGGCCCACCGCCAAATGCACTCACCTGCTGCACGACCGATTGAGTGATGGCCGGCAAGGGCATAGCAAATGAATGGGGCGCAATCCAGCGCGTGGTGGTAGGCACAGCTGAATCAATGGGTGCAGCACCGGCGCTTGAGGATTGCTATGACCCCACTTCGCGGCACCATATTGCGGCCAGCAGTTATCCCGTAGAGGCCGATGTGCAGCGTGAGCTTGATGGATTGGCTCAAATGTTACAGGAAGTGGGTGCCGAAGTGATTCGACCACAGGTTATTGAAGGACTGATTCAAGTGTTTGCACGCGACATTGGCATGGTGGTGGACGACGTCCTTCTTCGGGCGCGCACTATCAGCGAGCGTGCGGACGAATGGGATGGGCTGGCCGATGCGCTGGCAGGGCTGCATCCAGAAAATTTACCCGAAGGCGTAAGGCTCGAGGGCGGTGATTTGCTCGTCTTGGACGGGGCCCTCGCTGTGGGCGTGACCCCCGACAATCAGCTCAGTGGGCTAAAAACGGCGCGAAGCAACGCATCAGCTGTAGCATTTCTCAAGGAGCGCTTCCCTTCGCGCGAAGTGCTGCCCATCGCATTGTCCAAGGACGATATCGACCCGCGTGCCTGCACCTTGCATCTGGACTGCGCTTTCATGCCGCTGGGCGGTGGACACGCGATTGTCAACAGCGGCGCATTTTTAAGGCCGGATGAACTCGAAGCATTGCTGGAAATACACGGCAGCGCCGGCGTACTAGATGTGGACGCTCAACAGGCCATGCTCCTGCAAACCAACCTTTTCAACCTCGGCCCCACGACCGTTTTGAGCGACGCTCGTTTTGAGCATGTCAACAGCGCATTGCGCAATTGGGGATACCAGGTGCTCACCACCAAGATGGAGCATGTAGGCCGTATGGGCGGACTGCTGCGCTGCACCACTTTCCCACTTTTGCGATCATGAACCAGCGTATCAATCAAAGCACATCATTGATGATGATGGTGCGTCCGGGTTCGTTTCGGATGAACGAGCAAACCGCCGTAAACAACTTATACCAGAAACCGGCCGAAGAAGGCTTGGACGCCTTAGAGCTTGCGCGCGCTGAATTTGACGGCTTGGTCACCATGCTGCGCGGAGCCGGCGTGGAGGTGGCCGTCTTTGAAGACCCACCCTCGGCTGATACACCCGACGCCTTGTTTCCGAACAATTGGGTTTCATTCCATCACGACGGGCGTGTGGGCCTCTACCCTATGTTCGCTGAGAATCGTAGACCAGAGCGACGCGAATCGATGTTGTTTGACCTACGCGATGGACATGGATTGGTCTTGGAGAAAATAGTGGACTTCACGGAATTTGAAAAACACGACCGCTACTTGGAGGGCACCGGATCATTGGTTCTCGATCGAGTTGCTGGTGTCGCCTACGCAGCCATCAGTCCGCGCACCGATCGCGAGGCGACCGTACATTTTAGTGAAGCCTTTGACATGGATGTGATGACTTTCACCGCCTTTCAACACCCGAAAGACGAAGCGCCCATTTACCACACGAACGTGATGATGGCCATCGGCACGGACTGGGCGATTTTATGCGCCGAGTGCATCACCGATGAGGAGGAACGAAGTGAAGTCGTGAAGTCGCTTGAGCAAAGCGGCCACGAAATCATCCACATTAGCGCGGACCAAGTTGGCGGATTCGCCGGCAACGTTTTAGAAGTGCGCAGCACCGATGGCACGGTGAACATCGCGATGAGCAGTACGGCCTACGCGACCTTCACACCGAATCAGCGCAAAACACTCTCTACATTTGGCCACATTTTGCACGCCCCCATCCCCACCATTGAGCGCCTTGGAGGCGGAAGTGTGCGTTGCATGCTCGCCGAGGTGTTCCTCCCCAAAGCTTGAACCTGCTGGAACGTATGACTGAACGCATTGACACCCGAATTCAAAAGCTGACTGCACGCTACCTCGATGAAATTTTCGGAGCAGACCTCGCCTCCGATGAGATCTCAGTTCAAAAGACGCGTAAGGAATTTGCTGGTGACCGTACGGTGGTGTGCTTCCCGTTGACACGCCATTCGAAACTTGCGCCGGAAGCCACAGGCGAAGCCTTGGGTGCGGCAATGGTGGGCGGCACGGATTGGCTGGTTGGATTCAACGTGGTGAAGGGCTTTCTGAACTTAGAGGTGGAGCGCGGAGTTTGGGCAGATTGGCTTGCCGGAGATGCCGCAAAAGCAGATTATGGGATTGCTCCCGCTGGATCGGCTCCGCAAATCATGGTGGAGTACTCCTCCCCCAACACAAACAAACCCCTGCACTTGGGGCATTTGCGGAACAATTTTTTGGGACACTCGGTATCACGCATTTTAGAAGCCGCCGGCCACGATGTCGTGAAAGTCCAGATCATAAACGATCGCGGCATCCACATCTGCAAATCCATGGTGGCTTGGAGTGTTATGGGCGGTGGTGAAACCCCGCAAAGCACGGGTGAAAAAGGGGATCACTTCGTCGGGCGCTATTACGTGGCCTTCGACAAAGCTTTTCGTGCAGAAGTGGCCGAGTTGGTCGAAGGCGGCATGCCGAAAGAAGAGGCCGAAAAATTGGCGCCCATCCAGATAGCTGCCCAAGACTCTTTGAAGCGCTGGGAAGCCGGCGACAAAGACACTGTGGCGCTGTGGAAGAAGATGAACGGCTGGGTGTATGAGGGGTTCGAGCAGACCTACAAGGCGATGGGTGTAGACTTTGACAAGCTGTACTACGAGAGCGACACCTATCTGGTGGGGCGTGACAAGGTGCTCAAGGGCGTAGAAAACGGCGTGTTCACCCGGCGTCAGGACGGCTCCATATGGGTGGACCTTTCGGACAATGGGCTCGACGAAAAATTGCTGTTGCGCAGCAATGGAACAACCGTGTACATGACACAAGACATCGGAACGGCCATCTTGCGTTTTGAGGACTACCCCGCGTTGGACCGCCAGGTATACACCGTGGGCAATGAGCAAGAGTACCATTTCAAGGCGCTGTTTTTTGTGCTGAAGAAACTGGGCTTTGACGCAGCGGGCAAGAACCATCACTTGAGCTACGGCATGGTGGAATTGCCCGAAGGCAAGATGAAATCGCGCGAAGGCAAAGTGGTGGACGCCGACGATTTGATGGCCGAAATGTTCGATGTTGCTGAGCGCATTGCCACAGAATCTGGGAAGCTCTCAGAGCTCGATGCGCAAGAACGCCAAGACGTTTTCCACAAGGTGGGGCTGGGCGCATTGAAGTACTTCCTACTTAAGGTCGATCCTGCAAAAGGAATGCTGTTCGATCCAAAAGCATCAATCGACTTCATCGGAAACACCGCACCGTTTATTCAGTTCAACTACGTTCGTGGACGAAGCATCTTACGCAAAGCCGAGGCCGAGAAACTCGCTGCTGCTGATTCCGCAACGTGTGCGCAGCCGGGCGACGACGAGATGGAGTTGGTGCACCTCTTGTACACCATGCCTGATGTGATAAGCGAAGCGGCTGCCTCGTACAACCCCGGTCTGGTTGCCAATTGGTGTTATGACCTGACAAAATCGTTCAGTTCCTATTACCAAGAGCACCAAATTTTGGGGGCCGACACGGCACCGGAGCGCGCCCTGCGCTTGATGCTCACCGCGCGTTTTACTGAGGCAATCAAGAAAGGCTTCCACATGCTTGGCATTGAGATGCCCGAGCGGATGTGATCCACACTCTGCGAGCGTAGACCAGATTAGAGAGGGCTGACCCCTCGGCGGATTGTCTGGTTTTCGAGTTTCAGTACAAGCATAAAACCATGGTCTAGAACGGCCTTGGGCACCGCCAGCTCGTAGTTGCTTGCGCCTGCGACAAATTCCATTTCACAGGGCGCGCCCACCGGCTTACCGTCCAGTTCAAAGCTAAACTCTCCACGGCCCGCTTCCGGCATATCGACTTCCACAGATAAAGCGCCGGACTGCAGCCGTGAAATGGTGGTGACGTGGGCGTAGCTGGCATTGATGCGATCTCGTGTCAAAAGGCGCAACGCTCGTTTGTACAGAATGAACAGCAGGATGGCCGACATCGAAACGAGCAGCACTTGGGACAGAATCTCCATGATTTTGAAACTATTGTGGGGGCTGGTCAGAGGGCCAATACGCCCTTGATGTTGCTTGCGCACGAGTAGCGCGTGAAGATGCAGTCCGGCCCTTGCACCACCTCATGGATGGTGAGTGAAATGTACTTTCCACCGCTGGACAAGCGGTTCTTGCAATCCGTGTGCCCAGGGAAGTGGGTGAGAATTTCAGCCACCACTGCGGGGTCGTTCGGGGCGATGAATTTGAACATGTACGAACAAGGCCAATCATGCCTCGCGTTCAAAGACGCACGGACTTTTGCCAATTTGTCGTCGCTCATGCCTTCGTTCATTCAGCGAAGATAGTTGTTCATACAGGACTTTAATCGCACCGGTGCCCACGCAAAAGAGCGCCCATAAGGCGCCCCATTGCTCACTGTATTACTTGGTTCAATCCGGCTATTAAAGCCCTGATATCACCGGATTACTCCGGACAATCCGAGCCGTAAAGCTGGAAGAAGTCAAGCAAATCGTTGATATTGATTTCGCCGTCGCCGTTGATGTCACCTGGGCACGGTGATTCATACTCGCAAGTTCCGTCGTTGGTGTTTGCAAGCGCATTGTAATTATTTGCC
>JAQWTJ010000062.1 GCA_029242765.1 Flavobacteriales bacterium
GTCGACCTCTCCATTCCAGAATTCTTCTGGATTGTTGCTTTGCCAAATCAATACGCCCCAGCGATTGAAAATCTGGGCGACGTATTCCTCTGGAGAGCACTCAAAAAATGGGCGCCAGGCGTCATTGAGTAAGTCCCCATCGGGCGTAAAAGCTCCTGGGGCAAAAACCGCGCATCCGCATTGTACATCCACCACTTCGACGGTGTCAGAAACCGTTCCGCACTCCGATGTGTAGGTGGCAATGTAGGTCCCGGCTTCCTGCACTTGACGAGTAGAGCCCGTTGCTCCATCTGACCAAAAAACGGGTTCGGGCACTCCGGTTACCAGGGTCAACGACGCGTCCTCGCACCGCTCCAAGTAATCCGGCAGTCCCATTGTGGGAAGGGCTCCCGAAGGGACCTGGGCCGACAGAGTCCCGGCACAACCCGAAAAGGATTCCACAAAGGAAATTCCAAACCATCCCGACTCCACAACCGTCCATCCATCCTCTGAGGGGAGGCCATCAACGGCCCAATCGGTCCATCCATCCGGCCACGAAAAAAAGTTGAATTCTCCAGGACAAAGGGTGGGCACATCCAATGAAGGCAAAGCGATCTCAACTTGACTGACATAGGTGCTGTCTGCACCCGTGCACCCCACCAGCAGCTCTTGAAGCACGGTCATCCATCCCGTTGCGCTGCCCGTCCATTCCCACCCGCTGCTTCCATCACCCCAAATTGGCGCTGGAGCCCCAAACTCTTCTGTCAAGGACAAGGTCAATTGATCTCCGGGGCAAAGGGCCGCAGAATCGGGAAGGACCGGCTGGGGCAACGGGTGGACGGTCACCAACACGTCCAGCAATTCAGTCTCATCACAGGCATTGGTCACGCTTGCAGTGTAGATGGTGGTCACCGTAGGGTTGGCTGTAGGCTGACTGACCCAGGGGTCGTCCAAGCCCGAAGTGGGCGTCCAAACCACCTCGGCTGAAGGCTCCATTTCCAACGGGAGCTGGACCCCATCCCCCGCACAAACATCCAATGTTGAAACGAGCACAGAAAGTGCTGGGACCAGCGGAGAAACCGTGACCTCTAGTTCCATTGGACATCCAGTGGTCCCTTCGACATACTCCACGAGAAACGTCCCAGAAGCCGCAATGGTCCAAGGTCCTGGCACCGGGATGCCATCAACCGTCCACCCCACTCCACCGGAAGGCCATGGCACTTCCACCTCTTCTCCTGCACACAAAGGGTCCAGGTCCTCAATGGACAATCCTGTGGGAACTAGAGCCTCAACATACGTGCTGTCCACCCCAGCGCAAAGCGCGTCTGCATCAAGAACTGTTACCGCCTGCCAACCCGGTGTGGCTCCCATCCAAATCTCGTCGATGGTTCCATCACTCCACACGGGAGTTGGCGCACCGGGGGGAGAGTTGGGCACCAGGGTGGCCTGCTCCCCTGGACAAATCGCCACAGAATCGGGCAAACCCGGGTTCGGCAATGGAAGCACCTCCACCTCCGTAACCGCCGAGGTGGCCTCCCCGCAGAAATCTGTGTACGTCGCTGTGTAGATGGTTGTCACCTCAGGGCTGGCCGTCGGCGATGCACTCGTTGGATCGGAAAGGCCTTCCACCGGGTCCCAGCTCACCGTTCCGCCGGGTTGAACTTGCAACGGAAGCAGCACGCCTTGGCCATCGCAAATGGATTGCTCTGGAGGCAGACTTATCGCCGAGTAAGGGATGCACACCTCTTGGTTGTTGCTAGAACCCCCAGTAGAGCCTGTGAAACCCCACCAAACCTGGGTATTGCCCGAAAAAATTTCCGTGATCAAATCAATGTTGAGCGACAACCTCAATTCGCAGTCGAAATAGAGCTTCACCTCCTCATCCTCTGGGTTCCACTCCACCCGGAATCTGTGCGCTTGTCCGTCCTCAATATTTCCTCCATCTGCTCGCGCCGACACCGGTCCAGCCAAGTTATTGTAAGGAAGATTGTGGTTGTTGAATCCATCCCGAAGCATCGCCACATGGTCCGCAGCAACGTCCGACAAGTCTGCATTTTGCCAGGTGTCCACCTCCACTCCAAAACTGGGATTGAACCCCTCGAAGCCCAAACCACCGCCAGATTCTCCCAAAGCGAAAGGGCCCACAGATTGCAGCACAAAAACCACCCCATCGGCCCCTGTAGCATCGGCATTGCCCAAGGTGAGGTCGAGGTCAATAGTAAAGGGATCTGTGAGGTCTAAAGTCTGGTTGAACCACACCGCCCCCAACTGCCACGGGAGGTTAGGAGTGATTTGGTAGCAATCGTTGCCCAAAAGAGCTGCATTGCCCAAAGAGGTACTCGTGGGTTGGGCTACGGTCTGAAGCACAAAAAGGCAACTAAATGCAAGAAGTCCGGTGCCTCAAAAAAACATCGCCGATAAAGATAGTGTCTTCTCAACACTTAGGAGGCACATTGCGCTTATCATTGTGTCCACCATTGCGCCATGCCTAACGCCATTATCATCGGAACAGGATCATACGTTCCAAAAAAAGTCTTGTCGAATCACCACTTCGAACGCTTGGGGTCCACTGACACTTGGATCCAAGAAAACCTCGGCATCAAGGAACGCAGGGTGGTGCAGGGGGAAATGACCAGCGACCTCGCCACGGAGGCTGCGCGGAACGCCCTGGAAGCGGCAGATTTATCACCACTGGACCTGGATCTCATCGTTCTGGCGACCGCAACACCTGACCGACCTGCACCGGCCACGGCCTGCACCATACAGGAAAATATAGGAGCGACCCGAGCCGTGGCATTCGACATCTCCGCGGTTTGCTCAGGCGCCCTTTTCGCCGTGTCTACCGCTTGCCAATACATCGAATCGGGTATGTACCGCCGTGTCCTCGTTATCGGGGCGGACACCTTTTCCAACATCACCGACTGGGAACGGCGGGACGCGGTGTTCTTCGGTGACGGTGCCGGGGCCATCGTTTTATCAGCCACCGAGGAAGACCGAGGGTTCTTGAAATTCGAATTGCACAGTGACGGCGCCGGAAAAGAGGGGTTCACGGTTCCAGCCGGAGGATGTGAAAATCCGACAAGCCCCGAAACCATAAAGCAAAAGTTGCACTGCTTCCAAATGGACGGTCGCGCAGTATTTGAGACCGCCATCAAGGTGGTTCCAGAGACCATTCTCTCTATCCTGCAATCAACAGGTGTCGGAGTCGAGGACATCCGGTACCTCCTTCCCCATCAACCGAGCATCCGGATACTCCAGGAAATTGCGCGGCAGGTCGGCCTCCCTTGGGAGAAGGTGAAGACAAACATGGACCGATACGCCAACACTTCGGGTGGAACCATCCCCATCGTACTGGATGAGACCTGGCGATCGGAGACCTTCAACCCGGGTGACCACCTTCTCTTTGCCGCGGTGGGCGCGGGCTGGACTTGGGGGGCGGCCCTTTACAAATGCTGAACATGCTGAAGAACAGACGATTTCTCATCACGGGTATTTCCGACGAAGGGTCTCTCGCCCTTCACGCGGCGAAGGCCATCATTGAACACGGAGGCCAAATCATCTGCGCCGGACTCGGATTGACTCCACATCACGTCGGCCTTTCGGACAAGGCCAAAGCCTATCTAAGTGCCAACGAAACGGCCTTCCGGGAGACCGTCCAGCGCGAGTTCGGTCCGGAGACCCCCCTCTACATTCTCGATGCGACACAAGAAAACAGCATCGCGGACCTGGCCTCGTCGCTGGAGGAAGACGGACTCGAAATTGATGGGTTTCTCCATTCGATCGCCATGGACCGCACCATTCGGAACAAAAAGGTCAAGCCTCTGCTGGATGTCACGCAAGAAGAATTTTGCGACACCATTGGGATATCAGCCTTTTCCTTGGTGCGCATCACCCATCATCTTATTGGGCGAAACGTCCTCCTGCCCGGGGCATCCATTTGTTCGCTCAGCTATATCGCGGCCGAGAAGGTGACATTCCACCCTTACCGCAATATGAGCGTGGCCAAGGCCGCTCTGGAGCGCATCACAATCGAACTCGCCGATGAACTCGGGCGAAGCCTTGGGATCCGAGTCAACGCCTTGCGGTTCTCGCCCTATCTCGGCAGCAAGGCCGGCACGGCCACCCTCGACATTGAAGATGTCGAGAAAGCCGATATGATGAGCCCCCTGGGCAATGCGCGGCCCCGCGACCTGGCTCTGGAAATCGTCCACTTGATGCAACCCGAACTCCGAATTACCGGTGAGATCCGCCACATTGACGGCGGGTACCACATCACCGGCTGAGCCGACCCACCGCAAAACTCAATTTCGAAATCCAACTTTTCAAGGTCAAATTCAACCACCGCCCCAGGAACACATGGGGTCCGAGAAGAGCCCTCATTCACTATTTACAGCTCAGTAAACTGTATATTTGATAAGCATGAAAACAAGACAAAAGAAGAGGGACAAAGAGGAATACAGTGCGGTTGTCAGTCATCCGTTTCATGTTTTCAATGGCCTTTTCTTGACTTTGCCTTTGGACGGAATTCGGCAAACAGGTTTGCGCGTTCCGCTGCTGCAAGAAGCTTGTGATGAGGGCTTGTCACGCTCGGTTGCCCCCATTGAGATTATCGAGAGTTTCATTGAAAAGCAAGGCCTATCGGATGCCAACGAAGGTGCCGACTTGCTTTTCCACACCATTCAATATGTGGAACGGCAGGTTGTGCTGGTCGATGCCTTGGAAGACGCGCGTTACGCCCAGCTGAACGATTTAAGCGGTGCTGAATCCCTTGAGAGTTTAATGCAGCGCGTTCGTCGGCACGGGAAAGAGGATGATCTCCGGGATGTGTTGGCAGAATATGCCGTGCGTGTGGTGCTAACAGCCCACCCAACACAGTTCTATCCGGGAATTGCATTAGGAATCATTACCGATTTGGCCAAGGCCATGAAGGACAATGATTTGGTGAACATCAGAAAATTACTGCACCAACTGGGGTTGACGCCCTTCTTCCAATCTGAGCCGCCAACCCCGTACGATGAAGCGGTCCGCCAATCGTGGTATTTGGAAAATGTCTTTTATCACGCGGCTCCAGATCTGTACGCCCGAGTGGCTCAAGCATTGGATGACCCTGCTGGAACGACTTTGAATCCTGCCTTGATTGGGGTCGGATTTTGGCCTGGAGGTGATCGGGATGGCAACCCTTTCGTTGATGCCAATACGACTTGGAATGTTGCCGAGCGCTTAAGGGCCACATTGTTGCGCTGTTATCGCAGAGAGGTTCGAGACTTGAGGCGTAGAATCACATTCAAGCATGTTTCGGGCCTGTTGGATCAACTGCAGGATCAAATAGAATTTGCAATGCTGCACCCGGATGATGGACGTTTGTCTGTTTCTGATATGACCAAGCAATTGGAAGAGGTGGCGGAGCTGGTGCAGCAACATTCCAATGGGCTATACATCGAGCGGGTCAGGGAATTTTTGTTCAAAATCCGCCTGTTCGGATTGCATTTTGCCAGCATGGATATTCGGCAGGATAGCCGGGTCATCCAATCGGCACTGGACGACGCTTTGAAATCCATGGGGGAAGATGTGGCTCTCTTTCGCTCTAAACCTCTGCAAGAACAAATTGACATCCTCTTTTCGTGGCCTTTGGAACGATCGTGTGGCGTTTTGAAAAATGAAAGGCACCACGATGTTTTGGAATCCTTGCGCGTTATGCGAAAAGTCCAAGCTCAAAATGGTGAAAGGGCGTGCCATCGTTTCATCATCAGCAACTGCAGAGGGACCATAGATATAGCTGCTGTTTTTGCTCTTTCTCAAGCTTTGGGTTCTGGAGAGGGGCCCGCCTTGGATATTGTTCCGTTGTTCGAAACCATTGCCGACTTGGATAGCGCGAATGATGAAATGCAGCGCTTGTATGCCCAGCCTCAGTACAGCAAGCACTTGAAGGGGCGCGGTCAAAAGCAAACGGTGATGCTGGGCTTTTCTGATGGAACCAAGGACGGCGGCTACTTGAGAGCGAACTGGTCGATTTACCAAACGAAACAAGCGCTTTCAAAGGTCTCACGAGATGCAGGAATCACCGTTTTGTTCTTTGATGGACGAGGAGGGCCGCCAGCTCGTGGCGGTGGCAACACCCACCGCTTTTACGCCTCACTGGGCAACGACATAGAGAATGTCGAAATTCAGACCACCATTCAAGGTCAAACCATCAGTTCAAATTTCGGGACCCCCCAATCGGCTGGGTTCAATTTGGAATTGCTTCTTACGGCGGGTGTACAAAATCGATTGTTTGAAGACCCGAGCAGTGAAATGTCACCCGCTCAAGCGTCATTGATGTCTGAATTGGGCGAGTTGAGCTATGCCCATTATTCATCGCTGAAATCTGACCCGCAGTTCATGGCGTATTTGAAGACCTGGGGCACTTTGCTCTATTTCGGCGAAACGAATGTGGGGAGTCGGCCTACGAGCCGTCAGACAAAAGGAGAGCTGAATTTTGATGATTTGCGGGCCATTCCGTTCGTAGGGTCTTGGACTCAGTTGAAACAAAATGTTCCAGGTTTTTATGGTTTGGGCAAAGCCCTGGAATGGATGGAATCGGAAGACCGACTGGATGAAGTCAGCAATTTATATGCTTCCAATCTGTTTTTTAAAGCACTGGTAGAGAACAGCATGCAGAGCATGGTCAAGAGTGATTTTCGGCTAACGGCTCACTTATCGAATGATCCGGAATTCGGGTCGATTTGGCATAAGATCAAAGAGGAATTCGATCGAACGAAACGATTGCTGCTGGCCGTATCAGGGCAAAAGAGTTTGATGGAGCTCAACCCGCATATAAAAGAGTCCATTGCCCTTCGCGATGGTATCATTCGCCCGTTGCTCGTTATTCAGCATTTTGCCTTGGGGCAATTGAAAAAACAAAGCCACGAAGAATCCACTCGCTTCAGCGAGGAGACGTTGCGGCGCTTGGTGGTGCGCTCGATGTACGGCATCATCAATGCGAGCAGAAATTCCGTATAGGAATTACTGTCCGTTTAGGAATTACTGAGTTAACTTTATTCTATGCAGAACAGGGCTTGGATTTTCATAATTTCTTGGATCAGTACACTTGCTCTCATTGGAGCGTCGGCCTCGTCTGCGTTCGCGCAATGCGAGTATTTTGACCACAATGGTGATGGGTTTATTGGAGGCAACACCTGGGTCTATGTGCTAGGGCAATACGACACTGCGGGGCCCATGGACGTGGACAGCTCCGGTTGGGTGGACTTGCGGGATTTACTCGCCTTCATTCCATTTTTTGGAAGTAACTGTCCGGCAGACTGGCACGAAACCACCACCGATCACATCGAAGGGCTAATCCTCACCGAGTGGGAAGTGCATGAAACAGAGCTTGCAGGCATCACTGGCAATCTTCCCGCTGGTTCCATCACGTATCGACTCTACGCCGAAATGTCCCACGAAGAAGACATCATCTTAGCTGTGTATGGTGATGATGAAGCCCCCTTGAATGTTTCATCCGACGGAACATTCTACGGATTTGGAGGGGAATCTGGAACCATCGTCGTCGATAACTACAGCTCCATTTTGGGCAGTGTGTTTCCGGCCTATTCGTACAGTACCATGCTCAGTTGCGGCCGCCTTCCTGAAGACAACGATCTATTCCTCACCACGATGTACGTATCCGGCTGGCAAGCACAACTAGAAGATTTGGATGATGACGGGGACATGGTCTTGGCCGACACCACAGGCGGGGCATGGTTCAACGCCGACCAACAAATTCCCTCACAACAATCCGGCTTGGTGTTTCTCGGTCAATTCACCATTATGGACGGATCGACACTGGAAGGCACCCTCAATCTGCTGGCAAAAACCGAAATGGAAGACGGACAAGGGATTGAAACTGGGGAAGGTCTCACCTTCTCAAGTGACAACCTCGATGTACTGGGATGCACAGATCCGGACGCCACCAACTACAACCCCGCAGCAACAATTCAGTTTGGCCTCTGCTTCTTTCAAGGGGACTTCAATCAAGACGGTGAAACCACCATTGAAGACCTCCTAACTCTACTCCAGCAATTCGGCTGCACCGAGTGCCCCAGTGGCGACCTCGATGGAGATGGCATTGTGGGCGTGCAAGACATCCTGATCTTTCTAATGCTCTATTGAGTCGGCAAGCCAAGCCCTCCAAATAGAACACAGGAAACAATTGAATTGAACGCTGTCCAGGGGCAATAAAGAGCTCCGTTTAAGCTTAGCGTATCACCACTTTTTTGGTGCGCAACTCGATGCCTTGAGTCATGCGAAGGAAATACATGCCCGCAGACAAATCATCGACATTCATCAGGAGGCTGTGCCCGCCGGCATCGCGATGGACATCCAAGCGCCGCACCACAACACCGTCCAAAGTCATCAGTTCAATCTTGTTGACACCGGACTGAAGCCCGCTCCAATTAATCTGGAGCTCAGACCCTTCGACTGGGTTGGGATACACTTCAAGGTGTTGAATCTCCTGTGAAACTGAACCCACTGATAGAGGTTCACCTGCACCCATCACGTTAATGGTAAAGCCGCTCATCATGCCCACAATCATACCGTCACTGTCCACCTCAACGGTTTCGCAATACACGGAACTGCAGCTGTCCTCTACACTGCTCACCGTGACGCACAACTCATACGGGCCATCCGTGCCATAAGTGTACGTGGGGAACGGATCCGAGGTCGCCGGAGACTCGTCACCAAAATCCCAGGTGTACGTGTATTCCGAGTCGTAATCGTAAATCCAAACCCAGAGCTCATTTGGAATCAATTCACCATTGGCTTCCCAAGCCTGCATGACTTCAAAATTGATGCCGCAGGGCACCTCTCCACCCCACTCACCGGTGTCAATCCAAGCCCAGACCTCATCACAGGCCTCCTGGTCGCCTGCCATGGCAGCATTCATGGTTTCCATGAGTCCACAGTACCACCACGAGTCAGGATTGTCTTGGTTCCCACAGGCTTCCATCAGGTACATCATCAGGGCACCAAGGTCAAGGCCATCCAAACAATTGAGATTCCCTCCACCTCCACCGGTGGTGTCTTCTACACATTCACAATCTTCAGTGATTACACCCCAACCGTCTTGGCAAGGCATGCCAACATCACCCATCAAATTTGGACAGTCCCATTCAACGATATCACTGCAGGTGACAATCATTGTGATTTCGACATCCTCCAACAAGGCCCCTGCGGGTCCACCGCTGACAGTCGTCGCAATGAGCACACTGTCCACACCACATAGCCATGTGAAACTCATCATGCAGTCTGTGCTTCCATAAGGGATACAGAACGTGGCCGCTGTTGGCGTATTGGGCGACACCATAACCGAACTGGGCCCTTCGATGAAGGCGGGCTCTGCAACCACGAAGACTTCAAGTTCCTCATTCAGAAAAAAGTCCGGTAAAAACTCCACCGTGATACAGGAAGTCTGGGACAGCAACGTCAGAGGGAGGGACAACAGGAGCACCCCAAGAATAGAAGGAATAAATCGTAACATATAAAATTGAATCTGTCGGTTGATTGGTGATTTTCTGACACCAAGACCCCCTTGGGATCAGTAAGGTTGCATCACATCCTGTCTCGCAAAACTCCAGGCGGAGGCGGCGTCACTTCGGGTTTGCAATCTGCCCTCCTATTGACCAATCTCCTTTCTTCACTTCTTCAATAACAACCCATTGTCCTGGACGGGTTTTTTCACCACAGACTTCGATCAAGGCTTCAGTGACTTTTTCCAACATCAACTTCTTTTGGTCTTGGGTAAATACGTCTTCAATAACGCGGATGGTTGTAAAGGGCATGGCGTTGGGCTTTAAACCAAATATAATTCCAATGCCCCCAATTTATCGGCCGCCGCTTGATTAAGTGGTCAGCGAATCTGATAATGCAGCCCGAGGGAGGAATAGGCGGTCCCAAAACCCAACGAAGGAACACGGCGGGTGGCCATCGTGTATTTGGCCCTGAGTGTCCAAGAAGAGGAGATGCGCTGACTTGCTGAAACGCCAACGGTGCCCGACACATCGACGAATCGCCCGCCCCCAGCAGCGCCCCAGGCTCCCGTGACCGCCGGCAACACTTCCCAATCCAGAACACACAGGCCCACCTGCAAACCCAGCGTCGGCGCGCTATTGCCCTCAGCCAAAGGGCGATCGACTCCAAATTGGATTGGAAGGAGGTTGTATCGGACAAGCTCCTTTCCCCCAAGCAGGGGTTCCTCGGGGTCAAACCCGAGGCAGGCCGCATCCAGCCAGCCCTTCAAACGACTGTTTATCGCAAAGCCAGCACCGACTTGCACGCCAGCTCCAAACTTGACCATGTCCTCCATCCCAAAGCCGGGGAAGGCTCCAACCGCTCCCACCTCCCATTGGATGGGCCGCTCGTCTTGCGCACCGGTCCAGTCCATCCAAAACAAGGTAAAAAACGCCGCAAGAAAGAGTCGAGTCATAAGCTTCATAGGCAGGTGAACGCAAAAAGTGGGGTCAGATTGGTTGTGAGGATGGCCAAAACGCGGTGGCTGCGTCGAATGTTCTGTGCCTGAGGTCACTGGGCGCTGCCGTGGAGCTAGGCGCTTTGTTTTGCAGCAGCGCTGCGGCTCTTGGCCGGATGATGGACGGCATCAGGTGCAAACTGATGCTAGGGCTAGGAGAATACACGTCAAATCATCTCATTTAATTGTGCTAAATATAGATTGGGTCGATTACCTTTGCGGCCATTCACAAAATACCAGTTATGAGTAGCGGAACAGTAAAGTTTTTTAACCAATCGAAAGGATTTGGTTTTATTACACCAGATGATGGAAGTAAAGATGTTTTTGTGCACGCAAATGCACTGAACGATGAAATTAATGAAGGAGACAAAGTCGAGTACGACGTTGCCGAAAGTCCAAAAGGATTGAACGCGACAAATGTCAAGCTTGTCTAACAACCCTTTGGATTTTTTTCCCTTTGAAAGCCTGTCTCCGACAGGCTTTTTTCGTCCGTGGAATTGCCCATAATTTCTGGTTGAACGAGGTCGAAAATGTGCGGCTACAACCCGCGCATGCACTCACAATCGAGTGTCAGAGGACCCACAAAAAGGGGCGCCGGGGGAGGAAACCTAGCTTTTAAATGGCATACGACTTCATCATTATAGGAGGAGGATCAGCCGGGTCTGTGCTCACCAACCGTTTGAGTGAAGACCCTTCCAATAGGGTATTGGTGCTGGAAGCAGGCCGACCCGACTATAAGTGGGATTTTAGAATACATATGCCCGCAGCACTTGCCTACTTGCTGACTGGGACGAACTACAACTGGGGTTACACTTCTGACCCAGAGCCATTTATGTATGACAGAAGGATTGCTCAGCCCCGAGGGAAAGTTCTGGGCGGTTCCAGCGCAATCAATGGTATGATCTGGATCCGTGGCAACCCTTTGGACTATGAAAAGTGGGCAGCTGATGAAGGTCTCGAAAACTGGGACTATGCTCACTGCCTGCCCTATTTCAAAAAGGTGGAGACAAGGCTGAGCGGCGGAAATGATTATAGAGGGGATAAGGGCAACTTAAAACTGACCACACCCGCTTGTGAGAACCCGTTGTTTGATGCCTTTTTTGATTCCGTGCAAGAGGCCGGCTATCCGTTGACTGACGATGTCAATGGCTATCAGCAAGAGGGCTTTGGCAAGTTTGATCAAACCATTTACAACTCCAGAAGGCTGAACGCTGCACGTGCGTACATCCACCCCATTAAGCATCGAAGGAACCTGAACGTTGTTACGCAGGCCATGGTGCTGCGCATTTTGTTTGAAGGGAACAAAGCAGTGGGTGTTGAATACAAAAGGGGCAAGAAAGTAGAGCAGGTTTTTGCGAAGGAAATCATTTGCTGCGGCGGTGCAATTAACTCACCGCAGCTGTTGCAGGTGTCCGGCATTGGAGATGCAGCCCACTTGAATAGTTTGGATATTGATGTGGTGCAGGATCTTCCTGGGGTTGGGGAGAATTTGCAAGATCACTTGGAAGTGTATGTGCAATGGGCCTGTAAAAAGCCGGTCAGCCTCTATTCTGCGCTGAGTCCGTGGCGCGCACCAAAAATCGGGTTTGACTGGTTGTTCAGAAAAAAGGGGATTGGTGCGACCAATCATTTTGAAGCGGGTGGATTTATACGAAGCAATGAAACGGTGGAGTATCCCAACCTTCAGTTTCACTTCCTCCCTTTAGCTATCCGATATGATGGCACCGCACCCAGCGAGGGGCATGGTTTTCAATTGCACGTCGGCCCCATGGGCACGGATGTCCGAGGGCGCGTCAAGATCAAATCGGCCGATCCTTTGGAATACCCCAGTATTTTATTCAATTATCTCTCCACCCCCAACGAACGCAAAGAGTGGTGTGAAGCCGTGCGCTTATCCAGGAAAATCATTGAAACCGAAGCGATGAGCGAGTTGATGGGAAAAGAACTTTCCCCAGGTCTGGAAGTGCAAACCGATGAAGAGATCTTGGACTTTATTGCCAAAGAGGGAGAAAGTGCATATCATCCCAGCTCCACTTGCAAGATGGGCGTCGACCCCATGGCCGTAACTGATGCAAGCTTGAGAGTGCACGGAGTTAAAAACCTCTGGGTCGTGGATGCCTCTGTATTTCCTTATGTCACCAATGGGAACATCTATTCGCCTGTAATGATGGTCGCTGAAAAGGCGGCTGATATTATTCTGGGAAACACCCCATTGGCTGCAGAGCACCTTCCTTTTTACAAAAAGGGAACCAAAGCCTGAGCATCACTTCTCCGATCAGCGTCGGATAACGCTATTCAACCTCGTACCGCTGCTTCACATTCACAAAAGCGGTTTTGTGCTTATGGTGGGTGTTCAAAGTCCCTCCCCAAGAAAAACTATCGTTGGAATTGGCGCCCAGGATTTGGAAGACCCCTATGCTGGTCTCTAAAAGCCCTCCCAGGCTCGCGCGCCCTCCTTCCACCGCAGTTGTAGCGCGCAGGACACCGTCCTCAGCTGCCCGGCGAATCATTTCGATTTTCAACTCTCCGAGCCGTGTATAGAAGTATTTCGGTGAGAACGAGCTGATGAACACGTCTTGCTCAATCAGCTCCGTGACCTCGTTCGATATCCGCTCAACCAAATCAATCTCGGTGGAATTGATTTTGATCCTCTGGCTGAGTTCATATCCATCGGGGATGCTCTCTCGATCGACCAAGTCCCCTTCGCTGTTGAAGTGATTTTCAGTGCGGAATTTCTGTTGAATCCCTATGGCCAAAAATGAAAAATCACCCTCGCTCACACCCTTTGAAATCAAAAACTCCCGAATCACCTTCTTGTCATTTTTAATCAGGCCGTACGCCTCCTTCAAGTCCATCTCGTGTTTTTTGAATTCCCCCTCCCACACGACCAAATCAGAAGTAAAATCCATTGAGGCCGACCCGGTAACGGATATGTCACTGTTTTGGCTGCTAAAAAAATAACGGCCATTTGTACTGAGTAAAACAGCCGTTGAGAATATGACTACTGAGACAATGAACGCAGCAGCGAGGACAGAATAATTCTTGAATTTTGACATGTAAAAGGGGAAATCAGGCGGTTGAGCAGTAAGGCAACGGCAACACAAGGAGATTATTTTCAAAGAA
>JAQWTJ010000068.1 GCA_029242765.1 Flavobacteriales bacterium
CCCTTGCCTCAAGAAGTGGTGGATATTGCCGCATTTGCACAGCATCGGCCAATGGCGGACGCTGCCGGTAAGTTCGGCTACGACGAAAGCGGCGAGGTTGTCTTCAATTTCGGCCAGCACAAGGGCAAGCTTCTTAGAGAAAATATGGGCTATGCCGAGTGGATGCTCGGTCGCGATTTTGCGGAGTCCACCAAGCGCTTGATTCGCGAGGTGGTTGATCAGCACAAGCAGAAAAAGTAAGACCGCTTGAAATGTGTGGCCGTCTTGGTGTCGAACGACTTGGTGTACGATCAGCGCGTACGCAAAACGTGTGCCTCGCTGGTTAAGCTCGGATGGACGCCAGACCTTGTTGGTCGCCGAATGCGCCGGAGCGATAGCCCCTCAATTGACCGGCCCTACGGCACGACGCGTTTGTTCCTAGGATTTCGAGGCGGCGCCTTGTTTTATGCGGCCTTGAACGTGCGACTGACATGCTGGCTTTGGCGTCGCAGAAAACGTTTGGATTTGATTTGGGCCAATGACCTGGACACCCTGTGGCCCGCCTCGCTTGTGGGGCGCTTGGCCGGCGTACCGGTGTGCTATGACAGCCACGAGTGGTTCACCCGGGCTGAGGGGCTGGTTGGGCGTCCTGTTGTGCGGCGCATTTGGGCGCGCATCGAGGGGCGGTTGCTGCCCCGGCTTGCGTCGATGATGACTGTGAATGCGCACATTGCTGCGGTCTATGGCAAGCAGTACGGATTGAGAGTGCGGGTGCTGCCCAATGTGCCCGTGTTGAAGCCGCCGGCTGAGGCGAAAGGGCGGGCGGCTTTGGGCTGGCCCGCAGACGCGCCTGTTATGTTGTTGCAAGGGGCGTTCATGGACCGCGATCGGGGGGCGCTCGATGCGGTGCGGGCTTTGTTGGAGTTGGGCGATTGGTATTTAGCGCTGGTGGGCGCCGGGCCGGAGTGGGAGCAGGCTCCGGACTTGGCGCGGGAGCTGGGCGTGGCCGACCGTCTGCTGCATCACGCGCGGATGGACTTTGCGTCTTTGCGCTCCTTGACACGGGCCGCTGATGTGGGCTTGAGCTTGGATCGCCCCACAGCTGACAATTACAAGTACAGCTTGCCGAACAAGCTCTTCGATTATATCCACGCCGGCCTGCCTGTAGTGGTCAGCGATTTGCCTGTGGCCGGAGCCTGGGTGCGCGATCAAGGCGTGGGGGCAGTGACCGCTTCAGCGGACTCCGTTGATATCGCCCGGGCCGTGCGCGCGGTGCGTTCTGCGGCGATTGAGACCGACCATCTAGAGGCGGTGGCTGCAGCGCACCATTGGGATGCATACGCAGACGAAATCGATGGTTTGATCAGCGACGCGATCGCCACGCAAACAACCGCTTGAACAGAAATTTGGCGATCAGCCACAGCGGTGTGACCGCCCGTACCATAGGTGGCACGGTGCTGCGCTTGATGCGCCACTCTTCACAATAGAGTTCACGTGTGAATCGTTGAGACAGTCCGCCGCCTTTGGCCCGCACTGCAGTTTGTTTGTGGAGTTTAGCTGCCACGCCTTCTTGAAACAATTGCAAGTCCACAGCGTAGTCGCCCAGCACTTTCAAGTCGGGGTCGTACGGGTGGGTCCGCAGTAAGTCTGTGGGGTACATCACCCCTTGGTGGTGGGTGATATGCCGCCACCACAAGCCGCGGTTCCAACGTGCCGGGTAATGCGCAGGCACGCCATCGGCGCGGTCCGAGTCGAGCTGAACACCTGCGATGTGCAGGCCCGCAGCGCCTTTGTTCTTCTCATTCAACCCCGGCAATGCCGACAGCACTTCAGCAAGGCCTTCTAGCACCCGGTCGCCGGCTCCCAAAAACAAAATGTATGGCGTTGAGCTGCGATCAACCATGGCGTTCATGGCGTCATACACCCCTCGGTCCGGCCCGAAAATAAGATGTTCAGCGGGCTGTTTTTCGAGCAGCCACTGCTCTGTTCCGTCGGTGGATCCTCCATCGGCGATGATGACTTCAACGCGATCTGCAGGCAGATGCTCGGCGATGGAGGCCAGTGACAATTCCAGGGCCTCGCGCGCGTTGAGCACGGCAATTCCGATGGACAGTACAGCGTTCATCGCGCGGCTTCAATCAAGCGGCCGCCCTCGCATTTGAGTACGCGTCCGGGAAAGTTCGTGATGGCTGCGTGGTCGTGGGTGGCCATCAAAACGCAGCGTCCAGCGCGGGCCAGGCCGTCAAACAGCGCTAGAATTTCAGCGCTCGTGTCGGGGTCGAGGTTGCCTGTGGGTTCGTCGGCCAAAATCAGGTCCGGCCCGTTGAGAAGTGCCCGGGCGATGGCCACGCGCTGCCTTTCCCCGCCGCTGAGCTCGTGCGGTTTCTTGTAGCCCTTGTTGCCCAACCCCACCTGCTCGAGCACTTCGGCTTTGCGGCGTTCCTTTTCTCCTCGATCGGTCCAGCCCGTTACTTTCAGTACGAACTCCAAATTGGAGTCCACTGTGCGATCCATCAGTAGTTCGAAGTCTTGAAATACGATGCCCAACTTCCGCCTAAGTTCGTGGACTTTCGATCGCTTCAGGCTTGCCAAATCAACACCGCACACCGTCCCCGTTCCCGATGTCAAGGCCAATTCGCCGTAGAGCGTTTTGAGCAAGCTGCTCTTGCCGCTGCCCGTTGCCCCGATCAAATAGACCAATTCTCCGGCCCGGGCCTGCACAGTCACCTCGGACAGGACCACCTGCTCTTCGTGCATCAAGTTGCAATCCGCCAGCGAGATAACCGGGTCGTCCGGTGAAAGGTCAGTCGACGCTGTACTTCTCAAGTTTCACCTTTTTATTCAGTCCCACCTCAATCAGATGAATCTCCATCGTCTGTCCACCCGCGCTGACCACGTTGTGTGAAGGAAATTTCAATCCTTTCACTTCCGTGTAGGCCAAGATTTTAGAGGAAATCACCTGGGACCCCTGGGGCCCTTCCTCCATCCTCAATTGTTGAGATTCCAAACCCGTGGCGCTGTCAAACCAATGGCGCGAAATTTCACCCCCGTCTCGACTCAATTTCACGACGTAACAAGCCTTTTCATCAACCGTCTCCATTCCGAGCAATTCGGCGGTGATGCCGTACCGGTCCAAGTGCAGCAGGCCGAGCAAGTCCCCACCGCGCTGTGCATCAAGCACGGCCTCTTCGTCCATAAGCGAAGGTTGCCCTTGCGAAATCTCCACTCCGCGATCGCCTTCCACGCGGGTTTCTTGCAGCACCATACCCATGCCTTCAACAAGGTTGTATGAGCCTCTATCGGTTACGCCTTGGGTCAGTTCAATTTTCATTGGTCCCATATCCATCGTGCTGTATAAAATGTAGGATTTGACTTTTGCCAATTTCCCTGCTCCACCAAGCGCATCGTAATAGGCATCAAAGACATCGTTGGAGGTTAGGCCTTCGGGTGCGGGATCCAAATCGAGGAGGGGTGATCCGAATGGGCCGAAAAATTCCACTTCATTGCTGGCGGCAAAATCGGTGAGCAGCTCGGCCACTTCTTGCGCGCCTGCAATGGTGATATTGGCGTTTTCGGGCTTTAAATATTGCCGCGCTGTTCGCTCCACATCTTCTGTTGTCACGGCGTCCAAGGTCGCGAGGTAATTGTCGTAGTACTTGGCAGGCAAGTCGTAGCGCTCGGTGTTGAGGGCAAAACGCGCCACCGTCTCGGGCCGCTCTAAGCTGCGGGCAAATTTCCCGTTGAGATAGTTCTTGACGAATGTCAATTCGCTGTCACTAACCGCTTCACTAGCCATGCGCTCAATCTCCATCATGATTTGCACCATGGAGCTGTCGGTCACATCGTTGCGCACCTTGGTCGAAGCCGTGAAACTACCCACCCAAGGGTCGGTTTGAATCGACGCACGAGCGCCGTAGGTGTACGCGTGCTCCTCGCGGAGGTTCTGATTCAATCGGCTTCCAAAAAATCCGCCGAGCATCGAGCTCATTACGCTTACAGCAACTGCATCAGGGTGTCCGGGCTTCAAGAATAGGGGCCACGTCACTTTGATCACGCTCTGGACGGCACCCGTTACGGGTGCAAAACACACACGATTTCCAGTGGCGAGCTTCGGCCGAGCGTAGCGGTGTTCGGGCACGTCGCCGCGCTCCCAAGCCCCAAAATAAGTTTGGGCTTGCTCGCGCGCTGTCGCCTCATCCACGTCGCCCACAATGACCAAGTAGGACACCTCGGGTCGGAAGTATGTTTCGTAGTAATCCACTACGTCTTCACGCACGATGGCCTCTACAGTTGTCGGCGTCTGCGGCTCGCCGTAGGGGTGTTTCAAGCCGTAGGTAATAGCCCCAGACAAATTGCCAGAAATGGCGTCGGCGTTGGTCACCACATTTTCCAGCCCGCTCAAGGTCTGTTTGCGCTCCTTGTCAAGCTCTTCTTGCGGGAAAGTAGGATGCAGCAATACGTCACTCATAATCGTTAGCAAGGTCGAAGCGTGACGCGTCAAGCACCCGCCAGAGATTCCAGTGGAATACGTGTTTAAGCTCGCGCCAATCTGGTCGATCTGCTCGTCGATTTCACTTTTACTTGCAGAGGTTGTGCCCTTGCGCAAGAGCGAACCCGCCATGCTGACATACCCGGCGTGTCCACCCTCGAAAATGGGGTCGCGGTCCACCGTTAAGCGGTAAGAAATGCGGGGCAATTTGTGGTTCTCAACCACAATTACAGTCAGCCCGTTTTCCAGTTCAAACTGGGTGAACTCTCCAACGCGAATTTCCGGGGCAGGCCCTGGTTCGGGGGCTTGAGAACGGTCGATTTGTCCCATCAAGGACCCGGTGAGGGCCACGGACAACAAGGTGAGTATTAGACGGTTCATTTTTCGTTTTCGTTCATGAAGTACAACACGACGCGGCGGTCGTGATTATAATATTCGACAGCGGCTTCTTGGATTTGTTCGGCGGTAACAGCCAAGTAGCGGTCAATTTCATTGTTGATCAAGCCCGCGTCTCCGAAGTACATATGGTAATTCGCTAAAGACTCGGCAATGCCCTGCACGGAAGCATTGGAACGGACGAAGTCATTCTCGACCTGGTTCTTCAATTTGTCGAGCTCTCGCGGAGTGATTCCGAAGGCTTTCACGCGGTTGATCTCTGCCATCATGGCGGTCTCCACTTGGTCAGGGGTGACGCCCATGTTCGCAACTGAAAACGCGATGGCTTGGCCGGGGTCTTCCAAACCGAAGCTGAAAGCTCCACAGAAAACGGCGAGCTCCTTTTCGTCCACCACTGCGCGGTTCAAGCGGCTGGACTCACCGTCGCTCAATACGGTGTTGAGCATGTCCACAGCGTAATAATCGGGCGTCCCTTCAGCGGGGATAGGGTAGGCCATCATCACCAAGGGCAACGGGTCGTCGCCCCAAATCGTGTCGCGCACTTCGGTGGTTTTCATCGGCTCGATGATGTCAGGCCTTGGGATATCAACTGTGCCGCGCGGGATTTCTCCGAAATAGGCCTTGATTAAGGGTTTCAACGCGTCGGGGTCGATGTCGCCCGCAATAGACAACACGGCATTGTTTGGCACGTAGAACGTGTTGTAAAAGTCAGTGAACTCCTGGTCAGTGGCCGCGTTCAAGTGGTCCATTGAGCCGATGACAGACCAATTGTAAGGGTGCTCCGTATAAGCGCGCACCATGGTTTGTTCAATGAGGTTGCCATATGGCGCGTTGTCCATGCGTTGGCGGCGCTCCTCCTTCACTACTTCGCGCTGGGTTTCAATGCCCTTGCTGTCCACCCTTGCGTGCATCATACGCTCGCTTTCGAGCCACAATCCCAGTTCCACTTGGTTCGAGGGCAAGACTTCGTAATAAAAAGTGCGGTCGTTCGAAGTGTTCGCGTTGTTTGTGCCGCCCGCGTTTTCAATGTAGCGAAAGAACGTGCCGCGTTCGATGTTGTCTGAACCTTCGAAAAGCAGGTGCTCAAAGAAGTGGGCCATGCCTGTGCGATGGGTTTCTTCGTTCTTCGACCCGACGTGATACATCACGGATACGGCGACGATGGGGACGGTTGGGTCCTGATGTAATATTACGTGGAGACCGTTGTCGAGGTTGAATTCCTCAAATTCTACTTGAGGCTTTTGGGCTATGGCGGTCGTAGCGATCGCTAGGGCCAGAGTGAGTAAAATCTTATGCATATTCCTTTGCTCTTGCGGGTGCGCAATATAGGCCGCGTTGAGTGCCTATTTTCGCACCATGGAATCTTTCGTTCTAGCACCGGGTCAGGCCAATTTGGCCGACCTCCAATCCGCCTTTTCGGCGGAGCAACTTCACGTCAGCGATCAAGGCTGGGTGAATGTTCGTGCGGCATATGCCTTTTTGTTGGAGGTGGTCGATTCAGGTCGCACGGTCTATGGGGTGAACACGGGCTTTGGCGATCTGGCCAGCAAGGCGATTGCGGCCGAGGACGTGTGTGAGTTGCAGCGCAACCTCCTGCTATCCCACGCCTGTGGCACAGGTGAGCCGCTCCCGGCTGACATCGTGCGTATGATGATTGTCCTGAAAATTCACGGACTTATTCGCGGCCACAGCGGCGTGTCGGAAGCGACTGTGGCGCGGCTTCTGGACCTGCTCAATCACGGAGTGCTGCCCGTTGTCCCGCGCCAGGGTTCCTTGGGTGCCAGTGGCGACTTGGCGCCTTTGGCCCATCTGTGCTTGCCGCTTTTGGGCGAAGGCGAGGTCGTCTATCGAGGCGAGCAGATGTCGGCCGCTGTGGCGCACGCTGAATTGGGATGGACGCCATTGAAACTCGGCCCCAAGGAGGGGCTCGCTTTAATCAATGGCACCCAAATGATGTCCGCCTTGCTCGGGCACAGCTTGGCCCAGCTGGACAAACTGTGGCAATGGGCGGCGGCTATTGGTTCGCTGAGCCATGCAGCCTACGCTGGACTTGACGCCGCGTTCCATCCGGACGTCCACGCCGTTCGAGGTCACGCCGGGCAGATCTCGGCGGCAGCCCAGCTGCGCGGCTGGCTTGACGGCGCAACGTACACGGCCCAATCTCGCTCGTGGGTGCAGGATCCATACAGTTTACGCTGCATGCCCCAGGTGCACGGCGCCGTCCGAGCGGCCATCGACTACGGCGAGCAGATCTTCACGGCAGAGGCCACCGCGGTCACAGACAACCCCGTCTTGCTGCCCGAGAGCGAGGAGGTCATTTCGGCGGGCAATTTTCATGGCGAGCCCCTAGCGCTGGTGCTTGACCATTTGAAGGTTGCCGCCGCTGAATTGGCTTCCATTTCAGAGCGGAGGATCTACAAGCTGCTGGGCGGCCAACGCGACCTGCCTCTCTTCCTCGTCGCAAGCCCTGGTCTACACAGCGGTCTCATGATTCTTCAGTACACCGCCGCTTCGATTGTATCTAACAATAAGCAGCGGGCTGTACCGGCCTCCACTGACACCATCGATAGCTCGAACGGCCAAGAGGACCACGTCAGCATGGGCGCCAATGCGGCCGTACAGCTCCATGAACTGCTCCCTGAAATTGAAAAAGTACTCGCCTACGAGCTGTTGACGGCATCGCAAGCCCTCACCTTCAGGGATGAGGCTGACGAGGGCGCGGGCCTCTCGCCCCAACAAGTTGCACTGTTGGCCGACTTCCGCGCGGCGGTTCCTCCGGAACAAGTTGACGTGTTTATGGCTCCAAAGATGGCCGCGGCTACTAGTTTTATTGGCAAATACGCCCTGCCACAGCCTGTGGTGGCATAGGCGCTGAACCTATCTTCGCTGGCCATGATCGAGATTCAATCCCTTGAAAAGTCGTACCCCATGGGGCGAGGTACGCTTCAAGTACTCAAGGGGATTGACCTGAAAATTGAGGCCGGCGAAATGGTGGCCATTATGGGGAGTTCTGGCTCGGGAAAATCCACACTCCTCAATGTCATTGGACTGCTGGATGATTTTGATGCAGGAACGTACAGCCTGGGCGGTGATGATATGGACGGGCTGACGGAAAAGCGCGCCGCTCGATACCGCAGTCAATACCTTGGCTTTGTTTTCCAATCCTTCAACCTGATCTCATTCAAGGACGCCCTTGAGAATGTTTCGCTTCCGCTTTTTTATCAAGGTGTTCCACGAAAAGAAAGACAGAAGCGCTCGTCAGAAATGCTCGGTCGCATGGGAATGGAAGACCGGCAACACCACTTGCCGAACGAACTGAGCGGTGGTCAGAACCAGCGCGTGGCCATCGCCCGGGCGCTGATCGCCAACCCGCGAGTGGTGCTGGCTGATGAGCCGACTGGCGCCCTGGACAGCACCACCTCCAATGAGGTCATGCAAGTCCTGCGCGAAGTGAACCAAGATGGGATCACCGTGGTCATCGTCACACATGAGGAGGACATCGCGGCCCAATGCGACCGAATCATCCGCTTGAACGATGGCCAAATCGTTAGGGATCCATCACAACCAGGTCGTCCTGCCGAGGATTCAGCCGATGTTTGACCGCGAGCTCTGGCTGGAAATTGCCCACACCGTCACGGCCAACCCGCTCCGGACAGCCCTCACCGGACTGTCTGTGGGGCTTGGTATTTTTATCCTTGTGGTGATGCAGGGTTTGGGCTTCGGCTTGCAGCACGGGGTGGAATCGACTTTCAGCGACCAGGCTTCCAATACCATTTGGGTCGACACCGACCGGAGCTCGCTTCCGTACCGAGGACGCGCAGTCAATACCCCGATCTGGGCGCGCAACCAAGACTTTGAACGTCTTACTCAAGAAGTCTCAGACCCGCCGGAAAAGAGCATCAAGCTGTGGTTCTGGGGCTCACTCTTTAAAGTTGGCAACAAGGAAGGCAACTACCAGCTCTATGGTGTTCAACCCGACTACAAAAACCTCAACGGCATTCCAATGACCGGCGGGCGTTTCCTGTCGCAAGCGGATTGCGATGGGCACGAAAAAGTTTGTGTCGTAGGCGGCGGGCTGGTGAAACAATTGTTTGAGGACCAGGGAGTGGTGGGTTCGTACATTGAAATTCGCGGCGTGAGTTTCCGCGTCATAGGCCAATTTGACTCGCCTTCAGGCCGCTGGGCAAACAACTCGGCCTACATCCCCGCTTCTACGGCTCAGCGCCTCTTCCACGGTTCAGTCTCTGCAGTCTGGATGGATTGGATTGATCAAATGGTCCTATCCACCGGTGATTTGTCGCCAACTGATGCCGCTGCCATGGCTCAAGATGTGGACTGGGATCTGCGCAACCACTTGGCCGTGCACCCCGACGACCAAAGGGGGCTGAGCGTTCATGACAACAATGAGGACGCAGCCATGTTTCAGCGCATTTTTCTGGGCATCCGCCTTTTCATCTGGGGAATCGGGGGGTTGACCTTGCTGGCCGGCGCGATCGGAGTGGCCAATATCATGGGCATTGTCGTCAAGGAACGCACCGTCGAATTCGGCGTTCGAAAGGCCCTGGGCGCCACCCCTGGATCGGTCATCAAGCTGATTGTTGTGGAGGCCGTGGCATTGACGTTGGTCAGCGGTTCTTGCGGTCTGCTGGCGGGGGTTGCCCTGTTGGAATACGGCGCCCCGATGATGCAGCACGAATTTTTCTCTAACCCCTCGATTAGCTTTGACGTCACGTTGGTGGCCTTGGGGGTGTTGGTTGTGGCGGGGGCGATGAGTGGGTTTTTCCCCGCCCGACGTGCCGTTCGCATTCGACCGGTGGAAGCCCTTCGCTCAGAATAACATAGAGTTTGAAAGTCCCTGATTCTGATAGCCTCTTGGAACTGCTGCAAGTGATCTTGCGCAACCCCTTGCGCGCAGCCTTTTCTGGGCTGGGTGTGGGCTGGGGCCTCTTCATGATCATCATTACGGTGGGCTCAGCGCGGGGCTTGGAAAATGGGATCAAGTCGGAAATGGATGGGCGTGCCCCCAACAGCATGTTTGCCTGGACGATGACGACCTCGATGGCATACAAGGGCTTTCAGCGACGCCGTTACCCGCGTCTCACCTTCAGCGACTTGGCATGGCTCGAGGAAAATTCTCAACATCTAGAACTCGTAGCGCCCGAGGTTCAACTTGGCGGGTATCAGGGGTCCAATGCGATTGTCCACGGATCAAAGAGCGGGGCGTTCGATGTGAAAGGCTGCATTTCGCGTTACCGCGAGCTCAAGCCCATGCGCTTGGTGCAGGGACGCTTCATCAACGAGGGCGACCAGTTGAACAAGCAAAAGGTCTGTGTCATCGGATCACGTGTGCACAACGTGTTGTACCACAAGGACGAGCCGGTTATCGGTTCGACGATTGAAATTGTCGGGGTTAGCTTTACGGTGATTGGCATTTATTCGCCTATTGCCACCGGAGAAGATGCAAAGGAGGAGGCGGAGACGATATATGTGCCACTGACTACTTTTGCCAAGGCGTTCCACCGGGGCGAATACGTGGACTGGATTTCGGCGCTTGTGCGGGACGATGTCGACCCCGAGGAGGCCGAAGAAGCAACCGTTGCACTGATCAAGGTGCGCAAGAACATTCATCCCGATGACCCGCGGGCTGTGGGCTCGTGGTCGATGGCAGTGGAGTGGCAGAAGTCCTCAATGCTGTTTTCAGGCATGCGGATTGTGTCGCTAATCTTTGGGGCCTTGGCCTTGCTGGCCGGGGTAATTGGCATCACGAATATCATGCTCATTTCGATCAAGGAGCGGACGAAGGAAATCGGAATTCGGCGCAGTATTGGGGCGACACCGCTCCGTATAATTCGGCAAATCTTGGGGGAGACGGTCGTTTTGACGACCCTTTCGGGTTTGGTCGGCATGGTGGCTGGGGTGGGGACCCTGGAACTCGTTGACTCCTTGGTGGGCGAAGGGGGAGATGGCGGGGTCTTCCGTCACCCTGAAATCGATTTTGGCACCGTGCTGACGGTGCTCACAATTTTACTCGTCATGGCCTTGATTGCAGGTGTATTGCCGGCCATTCGCGCCGTGGCCATTCGCCCTGTACAAGCCCTTCAAAACAATTAACATGAAAAAAGGACGCATCATTTTTCTTCTGGTTTTTGTGGTCGGTGTGATCGCGGCTGCTGTGTACACCCTACAATTTCTGTACGCAAAGGAGCAGGCCCCGCAGGCCACCTATTCTTTAGAGGCCCCCGCCATGGGCGATATCTTGAAGAAGACGGTCTCCTCTGGCAGCGTCGTTCCGCGCAAGGAAATCCTTATTAAGCCGCAAATTTCTGGCATCGTCAGCCGTGTGTTGGTTGAAGCCGGCGATACGGTGGATCAGGGTGATTTGATCGCCGTTGTGCGCGTCGTTCCAGATATGGGGCAATTGTCGAGCGCCCAGAGCCGCTTGGAGCGAGCACGCATCAGCCAGCACGATGCGCAACGCATCCATGAGCGCCAAGAGTCGCTCAAGAAAAACGGCGTGATTTCTGCCCAGGACTTCGAGCAATCAGAGACGTCGCTGCAGCAGGCCCGTGAAGAATTCCGCGCAGCCGAGGATAATCTGCAAATCGTGCGTGACGGTGTGGCGGCCCGCTCCGGCGAAGCGAGCAACACCGAGGTTCGCTCAACAGTCCAGGGCATGGTGCTCGATGTGCCGATCCAAGTTGGCAACACGGTGATCCAGGCCAACACCTTCAACGACGGCACCACCGTGGCAACCGTTGCGAATATGCAGGACTTGATTTTCAAGGGACACATTGACGAGAGTGAGGTTGAAAACTTGCACGTGGGTATTCCACTGATCTTGACTCTTGGTGCCATGCCCAACCGCACATTCAAAGCGGCCCTGGAGTTCATCGCCCCCAAAGGCGTAGAGGACAACGGTGCCATTCAGTTTGAAATCCGCGCTGCCGTCCAACTGGACTCCTCCGATTTCATACGATCGGGCTTCAGTGCCAATGCCGATGTGGTGCTCGACGAGCGCAGCAACGTGCTCACCCTGAGCGAGTCGCTCGTTCAATACGACGGCAGTGATCCATTCGTTGAGGCGCAAACTGGGGCGCAGCAGTTCGAGCGCCGGGACGTGAAACTCGGCCTTTCAGATGGCTTGACTGTCGAGGTCCTGTCCGGCATTGCCTTGGGTGATTCCATCAAGCAGTGGAACCAACCAAAATTTGACTGATACCTGTTACATCCCTGCGTAGTTTTGCGCCATGGCATTGATTGAAGAGTGGGGGCGCTCAGGGAATTGGCTGTTCCGCTGGCGTAGTTTTTTACCCGTCGTCCTGTTATTCAGTGCCGTCCCACTCATCTTGTGGGGCTCCATAGATGCGGCTCCCGGTGGCCTTGGGTGGTCATTGGTCTGCCTTGCTGTCGCCCTTTCAGGCCAGTGGGTCCGCGCGCTGTGCGTCGGCTTCACGCCCCGTGGAACATCGGGCCGCAACACCAAGGAGGGGCAAGTGGCGGAGTCGCTGAATTCCAAGGGCATGTATGGCCATTGCCGCCACCCACTTTATCTGGGCAACTTCCTCATGTGGATGGGCATCGTCATGTACATGGGCAGCGCTTGGTTTGCCCTTGTTTTTACCCTTGTTTTCTGGCTCTACTACGAGCGCATCATGTTTGTTGAAGAGCAATTCTTGCGCGGCAAGTTTGGATCAAACTACCTCGAGTGGTCCGCGAAGGTGCCCGCATTCCTTCCCAAGATTACGCGCTGGACCTCGCCCGGGGTGCCTTTTTCCATGCGCAACGTGATTAAACGGGAGTACAACGGTTTTGTAGCACTATTCATCTGTTTTGCATGGGTGGATGCGGTGCACGCGTTGCGTTTGGCATCGATGAACCTCGACACTTACGCAGCAGCACCCTTCACGCAGGCTATGTGGCCGACTGCTGCCGCCGTAGCACTTCCACTGTTCTTGGTGTTGCGAACGATAAAGAAGCGCACCAATTGGCTCGACGTCGCTGGACGCGAGTACGTGTAAAACGCACTTATTGTTTAGGCGTCGATGTTCGCGTACTTGGCATTGTCCTCGATGAATTTCCGGCGCGGCGGTACATCGTCACCCATGAGCATTGAGAAGATGTGGTCCGTCTCTGTGGCGTCCTCAATGGTCACCTGACGCAAAGTCCGGTGCTCGGGGTTCATGGTGGTGTCCCACAATTGCTCGGCGTTCATCTCACCCAGACCCTTGTAGCGTTGGATATTGACTGTGGCGTCGGTCTTGCCTTTGTACTCGGCCACGTGCTCATCGCGTTCCTTGTCATTCCAGGCATAAGCCTGCTTGCTTCCGCGCTTGACCAAGTAGAGTGGGGGCGTGGCGATATAGATGTGGCCGTTGTCCACCAGCTCTCGCATATGGCGAAAGAAGAAGGTGAGGATCAAAGTCTCAATGTGACTGCCGTCCACATCAGCGTCACACATGATGACAATCTTGTGGTACCGGAGCCTTGAAGTGTCCAATGCACGTTCGTCTTCTTCCGTTCCGACCCGCACACCAAGCGCGGTGTAGATGTTTTTGATCTCCTCGTTTTCGAAAATCTTGTGATGCATCGCTTTCTCAACGTTCAAGATTTTACCCCGCAAGGGCAAAATGGCTTGGAACATTCGATCACGGCCTTGCTTGGCCGTGCCGCCAGCCGAGTCACCCTCGACGAGGAACAATTCGCACAGCGAGGCGTCCTTTTCTGAGCAGTCGGCCAGTTTTCCAGGCAGTCCACTGCCTATCATCACTGACTTGCGCTGCACCATTTCGCGTGCTTTGCGTGCTGCGTGCCTTGCCGTTGCCGCCATGACGACCTTCTGCACGATACGTTTGGCGTCCTCGGGGTTCTCCTCGAGGTAGTCTGAAAGCATGCCGCTGACAGCTTGGCTGACGGGCGCCGATACTTCACGGTTGCCAAGTTTGGTCTTGGTCTGGCCCTCAAACTGGGGCTCCATGACTTTGATGCTTACAATGGCTGTCAAGCCTTCGCGAAAGTCCTCGCCGCTGACTTCAAACTTCAGTTTGTCGGTGAGTTTTGACTCGTCGGCGTACTTCTTCAAGGTGTTGGTCAACCCGCGACGGAACCCTGAAAGGTGGGTGCCCCCTTCGTGCGTGTTGATGTTGTTCACGTAGCTGTGCAGGTTCTCGTTGAAAGTGTTGTTGTACACCATGGCCACTTCCACCGGCACGCCGTTTCGTTCACCTTCAAAGTAGATGATGTCGTTGATGATTTGCTCTCGGTTTTCGTCAATGTATTTTACAAAGTCACGCAGGCCATTTTCTGAGAGGAACACGTCCGACGGGTGCTCGCCGTCTTCATCTGTGGAGCGTAGGTCTTTCAGCGTAAGCGTAATGCCCGAATTCAAAAAGGACAACTCGCGCAATCGACGCGCCAAGGTGTCGTAGTTGTATTCTATGACTTCAAATATGGTTTCATCGGGTTGGAACGTGACCGACGTTCCGGTGCGGTCGGTGGTGCCGACGGCGTTCACGTCTTGAATGGTCTTTCCCCGCTCATAGGATTGCTCCCAAATCTTGCCGTCCCGGTGTACTTGAGCCGTCAACAGGGAGGAGAGCGCGTTCACGACGCTCACACCCACGCCGTGCAAACCGCCCGACACCTTGTAGTTCTCTTTGTCAAATTTTCCGCCGGCGCCGATCTTTGTCATGACGACCTCCAAGGCGCTCAACCCCGTCTTCTCGTGCTTGCCCACCGGGATGCCCCGGCCGTTGTCGTGGACAATAATTCCGTTGCTTTCAGTGATTTCCACATTGATTAAGTCGCAATGGCCGGCAAGGGCTTCGTCGATGGAGTTGTCAATGACCTCATAAACCAAGTGGTG
>JAQWTJ010000081.1 GCA_029242765.1 Flavobacteriales bacterium
CAGCGTGGCCGTGCTCGCCTTAAGCATGTACCCTGAAGACCAATTCGCCATCCGCATGATCAAGGCCGGCGCGATGGGCTATCTCCACAAGGACAGCGCACCGGACGTCCTCGAAACTGCAATGCGCTCTGTGGCTGAAGGAAAGCAGTACATCAGCCCTGATCTCACACGCTTGATGATTGATGAAATGTCGCGAGACGATAGCGTCTTGCCGCACCAAATCCTTTCGGACCGCGAATACGAAGTGCTGCTGTACATCGGCGAAGGCAAGACCATGACTGAGATAGCAAATCAACTCAGCTTGAGCATAAAAACGGTGAGCACCTACCGCTCGCGCATCTTGGACAAGATGCATTTGAAGAGCAATTCGGACCTGGTCAAGTACATCTTGCTGCACGATTTGGCCCCCGGTGGAGCCGATCCCACCGTCTCGCGATGACCCTTGGCGGCATACCGCTAAAGCTCGGACAATTCCCACATCACTGCTCGCCGCTGCCCTACGCACAGAAGGACAGTCATTGGCCATTTTTGCGCCATGCAGTTCCCCCCCTTGGAATCAGAAAATCAAAGGCTTAGGCAAGAAATTGACAGCCACAAGAAGCTGACCTATAGGCTTCGCGACTCCTACGTAAAAATCACGCAGAGCATTCTATCAGCGAAACACATCCAACGGATCGCCCTGCCGAGCAAGAAGAAGTTGACTGACCTCTTCCCCGGCACCGTATTGATTGATCGTCCCCGCGACGTGGTCAGCGGCGACTTTTTTTTGGCGCAGCGGCACGGCAATTGGCGCATGGCTGGCGTGGTGGACAGCACCGGCCACGGCATTCCTGGCGCTATGATGTCGATGGTCGGCAACATGGTGTTTCAGCAGACCCTCGATGAGGGCGCCTTCGAAACGCCGGGCGAGCTGCTCGACAAGGTGAACAGCCGGCTCCGCACTCGTCATCGCGACGCACCGCAAGGCGCCTTGGGCGATATGTCCTTCGACGCGTCAGTCTTAGCCGTGCACGACTCCGGGCGCCTTGTGCGTTTCAGCGGCGCAGTTATGGACTGCATTCGGATTCGGGACGGTGAAGCGACCATTTGGCGAGGCGATCGAGCAAGCTTGGGGGGCAGCCACATCGGCGCCCTTCGAAGACGCAACGGAACGACGCAGTATGCGACCCTTGAAATTGAAGCGCAACCCGGGGACCAGTTCTATTTGATGAGCGACGGGTTCAAAGACCAATTCGGCGGCGAGCACGACCGAAAACTCGGCCGTAAGCGACTGGCAGAACTGCTTGCCGAGGTTGGCCCTCGCTCGGCTCAAGAGCGGTTGGCCGACATTCAGCGGTTCTTCCTCCTATGGAAAGGCGCCAACGAACAGGTCGACGACGTCATTCTGGTCGGAATCACACCCTGAGGCTAAGGTTCAGCCTCTGTAACGCTCAGCCCTTCTTGAGCCCGCGATCCGAAGCCGCATATATGCGTTCAATGATGTCGACCACCTTCAGCCCTTCCATCGCGTTGGTCGTAATCGAATCACGGCCCGTTAAGGTGTCCACCACGTTCTGAATGACGTAGCCGTGGTTGGCGGCCGAACCCTTATAGTGGCCATAATCATTGGCGGGGTTGGCCTCTGGCAAGACCGGCATTTTATAATCACGCACGTGGCAATACTCCACCTCGTTCATGTATTGCCCCCCAACTTTAACCGTGCCGTTTTCAGCAACAACCGTTAATGAACTCTCGAAGTTCTGGTCGTCAATGGCCGTGCTGAACTGCAGCGAACCGATGCCGCCCTGATTGAAATCAAAGGTCACCAAGCCGCTGTCCTCAAAGTCTGTATTATGGCTGTGGGCAAAATCCGCGAAGCGCGCTTGGATGTTTTTGACATCCCCGAAGAGCCAATACAGAATGTCGACGAAGTGCGAAAATTGAGTGAACAAGGTGCCGCCGTCCAAGGTGAGCTTGCCTTTCCATGGGATCTTGCCGTAGTACCGGTCATCGCGATTCCAAAAGCAGTTCACCTGCACCATGTAGATCTCCCCAAGCCTTCCAGATTCAACGAGCTGCTTGAGCCACACACTCGGCGGTGAATAGCGGTTCTGCATCACGCAGTAGACCTGACGACCAGCATTGAGCGCGGCGTGCAGCACGCGTTCGCCCTCAGCCACGGTCAGCGCCATAGGTTTTTCAATAATCACATGCCGGCCCGCATTCAAGACCTCGATCGCCTGCTCCGCGTGCAAACCGTTCGGTGTGCAAATGCTCACGATGCCCATCTCCGGGTGCGCTTCTAGCATCTCGGCAATGCTATCATAAAACGGCACACCCTTATGGTGGGTCACCTCACAAACTTCCGCTGAGCGGATGTCCATCATGCCTAGCAACTCGCACTCCCCATGGCGCATTACCATTTCCGCGTGGCGCTTGCCAATGTGACCCAAACCAATCACGCCGAATGAAATCTTTTGACCCATGTTGATGTTCTCATGCAATAATGCGGCGCAAAAGTGCGGTATAAACCACAACAAACGGGGGACAAGTCAGGATGTCAGCCATCTGATTCCGCAGAAACCCCAATTTGGCAGAGGTTCAGGGCGCGCGACCGGCATTCTGTCAGTTTTTGGCGCCAAGGTGGGCGAGAGCGTGCATTGGCACCGGAATTGACAAGAGGAGCGCGAATAACGATTGACATACTCACACTAAAGAATTGACATGAGCAAGATTATTGGAATCGACTTGGGCACAACCAACTCCTGCGTCTCTGTAATGGAGGGCAATGAGCCTGTGGTCATCAACAACAGTGAGGGCAAGCGGACCACCCCATCGATGGTCGCATTTGTCGCCGACGGCGAGCGGAAGGTCGGAGAGCCGGCCAAGCGCCAAGCCATCACCAACCCGACGAAGACGATTTCTTCAGTGAAGCGCTTCATGGGCATGATGCACTCTGAGGTATCCACTGAAGCCGGTCGCATGCCATATGAAGTGGTGAAGGGCGACGGCGGTACAGCTCGCATCCGCATCGACGACCGCGATTACAGCCCACAAGAAATTTCGGCCATCATTCTGCAGAAAATGAAGAAGACGGCGGAGGATTACCTCGGCACTTCAGTCAGCGAGGCGGTGATCACCGTGCCAGCTTACTTCAACGACGCACAGCGCCAGGCCACCAAAGAGGCCGGCGAAATCGCAGGTCTTGAAGTCAAACGCATCATCAACGAGCCCACTGCAGCCGCACTTGCATATGGCCTCGACAAGAAGGACGAAGACAAGAAAATCGTAGTGTTTGACCTCGGAGGTGGAACGCACGACGTGAGCATTTTGGAACTGGGCGACGGCGTCTTCGAAGTCCTTGCGACAGACGGCGACACGCATTTGGGTGGAGACGACTTCGACGCGAAAATTATTGATTGGCTTGTACAAGAGTTCAAAGACGAAAACGGCGGGCTGGACTTGAGCAAGGATCCTATGTCGCTGCAACGCTTGAAAGAGGGGGCTGAGAAGGCGAAAATCGAGCTGTCCAGCACGAGTTCTTCTGAAATCAACCTCCCCTACATCATGCCTGTGGATGGAGTGCCCAAGCACTTGGTGCGCTCATTGAGCCGCGCGAAGTTCGAGCAGCTCACCAGCGACTTGATTAAGCGCAGCATCAAGCCTTGCCGCTCTGCCATGAAGGCGGCCGGTTTGGATAACAGCGACATCGACGAAGTCATCTTGGTCGGAGGCTCCACGCGAATCCCAGCCGTGCAAGATGCGGTGAAGGCCTTCTTCGGAAAGGAGCCATCGAAAGGTGTAAATCCTGACGAAGTGGTGGCCGTGGGTGCAGCCATACAAGGCGGCGTGTTGTCTGGTGACGTGAAGGACGTTCTACTACTCGACGTCACCCCCTTGTCACTCGGCATTGAAACTATGGGCGGTGTGATGACCAAGTTGATTGAAGCCAACACCACCATCCCCACGAAAAAATCGCAGACGTTCTCAACGGCAGCAGACAATCAACCCAGCGTGGACATCAACGTCCTGCAAGGTGAGCGCCCGATGGCCAAGGACAACCGCTCGATGAAGAATTTCCAGCTGAGCGACATTCAGCCCGCCCGGCGCGGCGAGCCCCAGATTGAGGTCACCTTCGACATCGATGCCAATGGCATCATTTCGGTTTCTGCAAAGGACCAGAAGACCGGCAAGGAACAGAAGATCACCATCGAAGCTTCCAGCGGATTGAATGATGCAGAAATCCAGCGTATGAAGGACGAGGCCGCAGCCAACGCCGATGCGGACAACGCCGCCAAGGAGCGCGTTGAGAAGCTCAACGGAGCCGATGGCCTGATTTTCCAAACGGAAAAGCAGCTCGAGGAGTTTGGCGACAAGCTATCCGACGACAAAAAGGCACCGATTGAGTCTGCGATTGCCGAATTGAAGGCCGCCCACAAGGCCGAGGACATGGACTTGATTGACAGCACTATGGCCGCGCTCAACAGCGCCTTTGAGGCCGCTTCGCAAGAGATGTACGCGCAGAGCCAAGAAGGCGCTGCAGGTGAGGACAGTGGAGCCGGCGATTCAGCTGAAGACGCCGAGGTCACTGACGTGGACTTCGAAGAAGTCGAAGAGGAGAAGTAAGCTGCACAACAGCTCTTATCAAGAAAAGGGGACTCGTTGCAACGGGTCCTCTTTTTTTTTCGAAAACTATGCGGATTGCCCCTAGGCATCCAGCAACTCCTCGATGACTAGACGTTCTGACGGCCGAAATGGTGCGGCCGAAATGAGGGCTGACCTTTGCAGACAGACCGGTGTAAATTCCCGGGCAATTGAAAGCAATGTCGGATCCAATTCGCCCAAGCAAAGAAGCTGCACAATGGAAACGTCGTGCGCGGTGGGTTCTCCTGCTGGTTTCTATGGCTATGGTGGTCGGAATCTGGCGCTTGAGTTGGCTCGAGTTTGACTATGAGTTCGAGCAGCTCTTTCCGACAGGCCACAGCGAAACAAGCTTTTTTAAGGCGCATCGCGCGGCATTCGGGCACGACAACGACTTTTTGCTCATCGCACTGGAGGCCGAACAGGGGCGCAGCGTGTGGGACAGTGCGTATTGGGGCGCTTTTGACGGACTCACACAAGGGCTCAAAGCAGCACCTCACGTGCGGGGCATCACCTCACCCACAACGGTGGTGCTGCCCATCGGCGACCCGGCCTTGGGAGGCGTGTTCAAGCGGCAGCTTATTCGATGGCAACAGGTGGAGACTTATGCTTCCGACAGCATTGGGATAGAAAGTCGACCCCACGTGCTGGGTCATCTAATTTCAGCAAACCACAGGTCGGCGGCCCTGTTGCTCGAACACGATTTGGGTTTGTCAAAAGAGGGGTGCGATACGCTGGCCAAGGCGGTTCAAAAACTGCTCGACAGCTGCCCCTACCCTTCACACATTTCAGGCCGGGCAACTTCTCAACTGCACATCATAGAAATCTTAGGCGACGAGATTTTCAAGTTTAGCATCTTGGGCCTGTTGCTGATTGCATCGCTACTGTGGCTTGCATTTCGTACGTGGTGGGGCGTCGCCGTCCCCATGGCTGTGGTGCTGATGAGCATCGTGGGGACGCTGGCCGCCATTGAAACGAGCGGCTACGGAATTGACATGATGACCGTGGTGCTGCCCACCATCCTTTTTGTCGTTGGCATCAGCGACGCTGTGCACATCTCAACGCGCTATCTCGATGAGTTGCGCAGCGGTCGGCCAGCTTTTCAAGCCCTGCGCTCCACCTTTCAAGACGTAGGTCTGGCCACCTTCACCACCTCGTTGACCACGGCCATCGGATTTCTCAGCTTGTGGACCTCTCCCATCGCCCCCATCCGTCGGTTCGGGATGTTCAGCGCCTTGGGTGTGCTGCTGGCCTACGTATTGGCCTTCACGGTGCTGCCTTCCATCTTGCTTCTCACCGGGCCGCGTCCTGAGAAGCGCAAAAGGAGCCAAGCGCTGTGGCACAGAGGTCTGGACGCATGGTTTCGATGGTCACTGAAGCATCGGCGAGTGCTGCCGTGGGTGGGGCTGGCTTTGACGTTGATGGCAGCCGTGGGTGCTGCCGGGCTGCGGGCCGATCAAAAACTACTGCAGGATCTTCGGGAGCGCGACCCCGTTCAGCTGGACTTCCGGTTTTTTGAAGCGGAGTTTGCGGGGGTTCGACCTTTTGAATTGGCCTATTTGATGAGCGATGAAGACTGGAAATCGAACGCGAAAATTTGGAACGCGATGGAACGCATCGAGGGGCACATGGACCGGCAATTGGGGGTGCGGGGGGTTGTTTCGCCCGTGTCACGCATAAAGTTGGCCCACCGCCTGAGCAATCGTGACCAACCGGCCGCCTATCGGTTGCCTCCAGCTTCACAGCTTCCGCGAATGGTGCGGCGGGTGGACGACAGCCCGGCGATGATGGCCCGTGCGGCCGGCCGCGTGGCCGACCGAGGATCGCAAGAAATGAAGGTGTTGGGCGACAACCTGCACGCCTTCACCGATTCGCTTCTATCCGCTGACTTCATTCGTGCTCCTTTTGAAATCCGCATCACAGGCACAGCGCACTTAATCGACGTAGCAAACCGTGAATTGGCCCGCGATATGATCATCGGCCTGCTCATCGCTTTTCTGGTTGTGGCACTTATTGCCGGGCTGATGTTCCGCAGCGCAACGCTGGTGGCAATCGCCCTGTGGGTGAACATTCTTCCCTTGCTCAGCGCGGCAGCTTTGATGCGTGCGCTGGGAATCGACCTGAACTTGGGCACGTCCGTGCTCTTCACAATAGCATTTGGCATCGCTGTGGACGACACCCTCCACATGCTGAGCCATTTCCGGCTGTTGCTGCGCCGTGGACACGGGCCTGCTTTTGCCGTACGCAGGGCCCTGCACCGCGCGGGAAAAGCTATCATCATCACCAGCGTCATTCTCGTGGCTGGCTTCATGACCCTCACCACGTCACAGCTCATCGGCCCGGCGCACATCGGTTGGCTGGTTGCGTGGGTCTTGCTTGTTGCCGTCCTGGTTGATCTCACTCTTTTGCCAATTCTACTGCTGTGGTGGGGGCGAAAAGTTGTGTGATTATTTCCGTTCTTTCGAAGCATGCAGAACCGCCGAAACTTCATACGCCGGGCCGCGGCCATGGCGGCCATATTAGGCCTGGACCCCGCCCGTTTGTTCCGTGCTTCAGATGAACCGCAGAAGAATGAATCGCTGCGGAATGATCCGCTGTTTGCCGGCGGCCACATCATCTCCACTTGGGAAGGAGGGCTCGTCGCCAATGCCGAGGCCTGGAAAACCATCGCCGGAGGCGGTTACGCCATCGACGCGGTGGAGGCCGGTGTGCGGGTGATCGAAGCGGATGCCGAAGGGGGCAGCGTGGGAATCGGCGGGATGCCCGACCGCACGGGACGCGTGACGCTCGATACCTGCATTATGGACCACACCGGCAACGCGGGGGGCGTGTGCTTCATGGAGGACATCGTCCACCCCATTTCTGTTGCGCGGAAAGTGATGGACGAGACGCCGCATGTGCTGCTGGCCGGCTCAGGCGCCCGAGACTTTGCCATCTCCCAGGGCTTTCAAACGCGAGATTTAACCACGCCAAAGAGCCGAGCAGCCTATGAGAAATGGCTCGAAACGCAGCAGTACAAACCCATCATCAATATCGAGAACCACGACACAATCGGTCTGCTGGCCCAAGATATGGAAGGGCGCTTGTCCGGGGCTTGCACCACGAGCGGGCTCGCATTCAAATTGCGAGGACGCGTCGGCGACAGCCCCATCATCGGATCGGGGCTGTATGTGGACAACGAAGTGGGCGGTGCCACGGCAACGGGATTAGGCGAGGCCGTGATGCGAACCGTGGGCTCTTTTTTGGTGGTCGAACTGATGCGGGGCGGGCTCTCGCCCCAAGCAGCGTGTGAGGAAGCCGTTAATCGAATTGTCGCCCGCATGCCGGTCGACCAATTGCAGGTTGGCTATCTGGCCATGGACAACAAGGGGCATGCAGGCGCCTTCGCCATCCACCCTGGGTTCAACTACGCCCGAACCCTAGCGGGGCAAACCGACCTGATCGACGCCGCCCATGCTATCGAGTAAAACCACAAAAGCCTCGAAGGAACTGTTGGGGCTGATTCGCATTGCGCGCCCCTTAAATTTGGGTATCGCAGCCATGGCGATGGTCGCCATGCGCTACGGTCTGCACGACCGTTTGCTGGTAGAAGGCGTACAATGCCGCCCTTTGATTTTTACAGAATCCATGCTGGTCATGGTGCTGCTCATGGCTGCGGGCAATCTAATCAACGACTACTTCGACATTCGCGAAGACCGGATCAATCACCCCGAACGAAAACTCATCGGTCAGGACGTGCCTCGGCGCAACTTAATTAAGGCGCACGCCACCTTGAGCATCGCAGCCCTCGCCTTGGCCGCTCAGGTGGCCATGCAAACGGGGGTTTGGACCGTGTCAATATTGGGGACCTTCATTGCGGTCTTGCTTTGGTGGTACAGTTCTTCATTGAAAGGGCGTTTTGTTTGGGGCAATTTGCTGGTCGCGGGGTTGACGGGGCTGGTGCCGCTCTGGGCGGCCCTGCCAGAATTGGCTGGGGCCACCTATTCCGAACAATGGGACTTGATCCGTTGGTCCATCGCTTTTGGGGGCATGGCCTTTGGCGTTTCGTGGGTGCGCGAAGTCATCAAAGACATCCGTGACATCCCGGGCGACACGGCAGCCGGTCACCACACAATGGCTGTTGAGTGGGGAGCAAAGCGCAGCATCCGTGCGACGCTCACTGGTCAATGGGTCGTGCTGCTTCTTTACGGATCGGCTGGCTTGTGGTGGAGTCTCTCCTTTTCTGGCGCGCAGCAGACTGGAGCAGGATTGACTTTGAGCGAGTACGTTGCACTGGCTGTTCCGGGGCTATCAATGGCGGTCACCACCGTGCTCCTGAGTAGGGCAAAGCGCGCCCATGAAGAAGGGACCAACACCTCATTGCGCAACGCAGACTTCGCGGCAAAAGTCTCACTAATCGTGGGCTTCCTTGCCGCCCTCGCAGTGCCGATCTAAAGGTCGTTTGCGCTGGGCCAATGCCCTGAACAACACCCCGTCAAGCCCCCTCCAACTCGCGCTGTAAATTCTGTGTGGTTTCGGGCGGCAAATCGTGCACGTCAAGCAGGATGAGTCCGTCCAAGGCGTTATTGAACTTAGGGTCGCGATTGAAACCGAGGATTCGCGCGTTTTGCTTGAGGTATTTCTTAAGCAGTACGGGCGCGACTGATCCGCCGAGTTCGATATCAGCGAGAATCTTATCGAGCTGCTTGATATCATCATCGGCGGCCTCAAGAAGCGCCTCCGCATCGACTTTGCTTGAGCCGACGTGGAAAGCTATTCGCGGGCGGATGAATTGAGCCAATTCTTCGTCAAAATAATGCCGCTTCACAAACTCAATGATGAGTCCACGTGAGATTTTTTGATAGTCACTCGAGATTGTGACCGGGCCGATCACATAGCGCGCTTCTGGTGAGCGCATCAAAATCCAAACAATGCCCTTCCACAAGAGAAAAAGCGGCATGCGCTTGCGTTGGTAGTCCGGCACGATGAAGGAACGCCCCAATTCAATGGACTGCTTGAGCACCGGATGGAAGCCGCGCTTGATGCGAAACAACGATTGAATGTAGAAACCTCGCGGCCCCAAACGTTCCATAATATCCCAACCCCGGCCCATGCGGTAGGCGCCGGTGAGGCGACCGGCCTCCCGGTCCCACAATAGCAGGTGGTCGTAGTACAAGTCATACTCGTCGAGGTCCTCCGACCGACCGGTGCCCTCACCCACAGCGCGAAACGTGATTTCACGTATGCGCCCCAGCTCCTTGAGCAGGTGGGGGATGCGGGCCGCTTGTGCGGCATATACTTCGAACTCACCGTGAGAAAATAGCCGCACATCTTCGAGGGCGGCCACCTCAGCGGCAAGAAGCTCTGGCGATTGGGGCGGAGCAATATCACGCGCGCGCTTGGGGCGCTTGAAGCGTCGGAAATACTCGCGCTTGACCTCAAGCGCAGAACCCAGAGCGTAAGTCTTGGCCCGCAGATAACGACTCAGTTGGTCGTCCGAATCGAAACCCGCCAACTCACGCGCACGGATCGGCTTGCCGATGCGCAAACGCAGAACGTAGCCCTGCTTGTTGTGCAGCTCCCGCGGCATACGCAGCCGCTGAAGCGCCGGATGAATCAGGCTGAGCAATTGGAACAAAGGGGAGTTGGCACCATCGATGTAAACAGGCAACACTACGGCGCTTGCACCGCCAGCACTGGAGGCCGTCACTTCGCGCACCTTCTTAATCGTTTCGGCGTGCCAACGGCGGTCGATGACGGTGCGTTCATGCGGCTGGTAGGTGCTGACCTCGCCCGCAGGAAATACGGCAATCGCCCCACCAGACCCCGCGTGAGAAAAGGCCTCTGTTAGGTCCGGTGTGAAAAGCTCCTCAAGTTGGTCCACCCGGCCGAGCAAGACATTGGCCTCTATCTTGAAATCTGGGCGAGTCGCACGGAAAACGCGAAGCAAGGCCAGGGCATCGATTGCCCCGAACGGGTGGTTGGAAAGAGCCACAAATCCTCCGTCTGCCGGGATGCGTGCGAGGTCTTCCTCGCTCACCTCGAGTTGTACGCCGAGCATTGAAAGCAGCTCCTCCACCAAGGCATCGCCTTTCAAGTGGGCGAGATCGGCATAGGTTCGGTTCACCTTATGTAGGCCGGCAAACCTTTGCAACAGACCGACAATGGGGCTGCGCGGGTGCATCTTGACGAGGCGGGCAAATTCCCGACGCGTGAGCAACTGCGTTTTTTCCGCCTCCACTTGGGCCCGGCGTCCGGCCATCGATTTAGCCCCCCTCATGCCAGGCCATTACCTCAGAATATGCACGTAGCCTTGGGTTCGCTCGATTTTGGGAAACCCGTTCGGACTGCGCTTGAGGACCACCTCCCAGAGGTACACTCCGTCGATGGCAAAATAAAGTCTGCTCTCTTTCGTCTTTCCGCTCGCGGTGCCTTCCACCTGACCGTACCACCCCTCGTTCAAATCGTTGGTCTGGAACACCGGGCGGCCCCAGCGGTCAAATACGTGGAAAGTGTATTCATCAAATTCGCAATCCAGTACGGGCTTGAATTGGTCATTCTTCCCATCGTTGTCCGGCGTAAACGCATTGGGGACATAGACTTGACACCCGCACAGGATGGGTTCCACATGCACGGTGTGCTCGACCGTATCACACACATTGCGCATCACCACCGAGTAGTCGCCCCCGTGGTTCACCTCAATCTTGTGGCCGAAACGACCGTTGCTCCAGATGTACGTCGTAGGGTATACATCTGCACTTTGTAGCATATCCAATTCCAGAGTCTCATCTTGGCACAAATCGTAATCGCTGAGCAAATTGATTGCGTACGGATCTGCGATTCCCACCTCAATTGTGTCGCGATGCACGCAGCTTCCAATTTGAGCGGTCGCCACGTATTGGTCAGCTTGGTACAGGGTCAAATCGTGGCTGACTACGCCATTGGACCAACTCACCAGGATGCCTTCCTCCAAGTCCACAGCCACCTCCAAAACATCATCAGGGCAAAGCAGGGTGTCGGCCGGCAAAGTGAACACCGGCACCTCGGCAATCGCCACTTCAATGGTGTCCGACCAGCGGCAACCGTTGAATACAGCTTCAGCCCAATAAATGCCCACGGAGTCGACCGTCAGAGAATCAACCGCAAGCACATCATTGAAAACAATGTTGTCATAAGCCGCCAGTCCTGGTGTAATCACGGCCTGATCGCCCTCGCACAAGGTCAAGTCCAGACCGAGTGAGAACACGGGGTTGGGCATCGAAGTAACCATCACCTCGTCAAAGTTCGAGCAGCCGTTGTATATCGATTCGAGGGTGTACAAGCCGGGGATATTGAACCACCGCTGATTGCCGGTGATGCCGTCTTGCCAAACGTATTCAGCCGCTCCAAACAGTCCGAACACCAAAGTCGAGTCGCCGTCACAAAAGGAAGCCGCTTCAGGCAATGAGGCATCAAAAGGCGTGATCACCTGCACGAAGATCTGATCCATGGCGAAGCAGCCGTCCATGGAAACATTTGCAGTGTAAATCCCCGTGGAATTGACCTCCATTGTGGAGCCTGTGCTGCCGTCTTGCCACACCACCTCAGCTGACGGGTAGCCGGCGTCCAGTTCGAGCGCCAATCCCGGGCAGATTGTGGTGTCGACCCCGAGGTCCACGGTCGTCAATGAACTGATTAACACGTTGACTGCGTCGCTGACCGAGCAGCCGTCCACCGTAGTGGCCGTCACCACGTAATCGCCTGCCGCACTCACCGTGGCCACAGCACCTTCCGAACCGTCGCCCCACACAAAGTCAGGCGGCAAGGCCAGCCAATCCGGGTTGGTCGCATCGAGATCGACCGAGCTGCCTGGGCACAAGATGTAACCCACACCCAAATCCAAGGGGTAGTCCTCGTTAAACGCGACATGGATGGTGTCCGAGACGATGCAATTTTCAATTTGCAAGAGCACATGGACTTCGCCCGAGTCGACCACCATCGTGGTTTGATTCCAAGTGGCGTTGCTCCAAGCGTATATCGCACCTGGGTTGCCGGCGTCAAGGACTACGAAATCGCCGGGACAAATCGTGGTGTCTGGGCCAAAGTCCGGCGGGGTGATGTCGGTCAGATCAACCGTGGTTGAAAAGTCTTCTGTGCAGCCGTTGGCCTCCACGGTCACCGTGTAGGTGCCCGCATCAGCTGCTAAGAAGGTGGGACCGGTCGAACCGTCCTGCCATGTGAAGTCGGCATCGGGCCAGGCCACTTCAACCAACCACGTGGCGCCGGGGCACAGCGTGGTGTCGCCGATAGTAATCTCCACAGGCGTGGGGCCTTCAACGGCGCCTATGTCCGGCATGGCATCGCGGGCTTCTCCGCGCTGATCTTCGGTCACGGTAGAGACCACGCCCGCATCAATCAGTGGGCTGATCGGGTCGCAAGGCAAGGGCATAAACGTATCAGTCTGCCCGCCGTTGTCAGCAAGGGCAGAAACCAGCGGATCCAACCCAGAGAGGTTGCCTGTGGTCGTGCCGCTCAAGGCCGTGGTGCCGATATCTCCGAGCAAATTGTGGCCCAAGGTGCTGGTGACCGAACCCGCAGCCATCATAATGTCCTCGGCGCCCGCACCGTCGGTTGTGTTGCCTTGTATGATGGTGTGATCAAGAGTGAGCGTGCAACTGTACACGAAAACGCCAGCTCCGCGGCCCGTGCCGTCGCCGCCCCACAAAGCGCTGTTGGAGGAAGTGCCGCCGTCACCGCCCAGGCACCCGTTGCCGATTAAAGTGCAATGTTCCAATGACGCCGTGCCTCCACGTAAAAACAAGGCACCACCCAAACCTGCACCGCCGCCGCCACCGCCGCCGCTCGAGCCGCTCGAGCTGCCACCGGCGCCTGAATACAACCCTGCATTGCCGCCATCTCCTGCGCCGCCCCACCAAGAAGAACTCTCTGAGCCGCCACCGCCACCGCCGCCCATGCCACCGTTCTCTCCATCGTTGTCATTCCAGCTGTAATCGCCGCCGTCGCCGCCGCCGCCAAAAGAGCCAACGCCAGGAGCACCACCGCCGCCGT
>JAQWTJ010000090.1 GCA_029242765.1 Flavobacteriales bacterium
GCGCTGACTACAAGCGTCTGTGTGGACTTCTTGGGGGTGTCGCCCGAAGGCCACGGCGAAGGCCACGACGAAGACAATCAAATAGACAAGAAACGGCGCAACCGCGTCCACCTGCTGGTGACGGCCGCCGTCGCTATTGCAATCCTCATCTTCCGCGCAGTGAACGACCAGAGCGTCATCCAAACCCTTTTCACAGTCGCCAGTTACACCTACGGCCCGCTTCTGGGTCTGTTCGCGTGGTCCCTGTGGAGCGCAAAAGATTCAGACTCGAGTTCCAAACTTGACTGCGCAACCCCTTGGATTGCAGTAGCTGCACCGCTGGCAGGCTACTTCATTCAAAGCGCCGCCTCAGCACACGGATTTGACTTTGGATTTGCGCTGCTGCCGGTCAACGGCTTGCTCACGTGGTGCGGTTTGTGGATCGCATCACGTTGGCGCGGAACGGGGCTTGAAGCGCGCTAACTTTGCCGCCGCTGAACGCATCTGACCGACGTATAAATTGGAATTGACCACAAAAATGGAAGTTCAAACCTCTCGCCTGCTGGGCCGCCTTTCGGAATCAGCCACCCTCGCTATGAGCCGGATGGCTCGCGAACTGAAGTCCGAAGGCCGCGACATCATTTCACTCTCGCTGGGCGAGCCGGATTTCGACACACCCGACCCCATCAAAGAGGCCGCCTGCCAAGCCATCGCCGACAACTACACCCACTACATGCCCGTGCCGGGCTACCTCGAAGTGCGTGAAGCCATCTGCAAGAAACTACTCCGAGACAATGGGTTGGAATACACTCCAAGTCAAATTGTCATCTCCACCGGCGCCAAGCAGAGCCTGATGAACACGGTGCTCTCCTTGGTTGATGAGCACGACGAGGTGATTCTGGCCAGCCCTTATTGGGTTTCGTATGCGGACATGGTGAACTTGTCAGGCGCCACACTCGTGGACATCAAAACGGGGATCAGTTCCGACTTCAAGATGACCCCCGCCCAGCTCAAAGCGGCACTGACACCGCGGACCCGCCTCATCTTTCTCAACTCGCCGTGCAACCCCTCCGGCTCCGTGTACTCCCTTGAAGAACTCGAGGCTTTGGCAGCGGTAATTGACGGGCACCAGCGTGCATTGGTCATCGCTGACGAGATCTATGAATACATCCAATTCGGCGAGCCCCACGTGAGTTTTGCTGGCATCAACGGCATGATGGATCGCACCATTACAGTAAATGGCGTTTCAAAAGGCTTCGCCATGACCGGCTGGCGCATCGGCTACATCGCTGCGCCCCAATGGATTGCTGCAGCCTGCTCCAAGCTCCAAGGCCAGTTCACCAGCGGCGCCTCCGGCATCAGCCAGAAGGCCGCACAAGCCGCCGTTGAGCACGGGGCACCCTTGGCCGAGGCCATGCGCGTTGAATTCGGCAAGCGCCGTGAAATCATGATCGAACTGCTCGGTGCCGTGCGCGGATTTCAAGTGAACCACCCTACGGGCGCATTTTACTTGTTCCCTGATGTGAGCGAATTGTTCGGCGCCCAGCACGCCGGCGGAACCATCAACTCAGGCCAAGACTTGGCGATGTACTTGCTTAAAAATGCGGGCGTGGCAACGGTGGGCGGCGACGCCTTCGGCAGCCCCGATTGCCTCCGCATCTCGTATGCGGCGGGCGAAAGCACACTGCGCGAAGCGGTCCGTCGAATCTCCGTCTCCATAGAAGAACTTTCGTTCTAACTTCGTTCTAACTTCGAGCCAACTCTGGACCCGCATACCCCGTGAACACACCGACCACGCCCTCCCCTTTTGTTGACGCCGCCCACCGGGCAACCGTGCAAGACGCGCTGCGAAAGGCTGAGCAGCTCAAGGTCTTGGTGGTGGGCGACGTGATGGTCGACGCCTACTTGCTGGGCCAAGTCGAACGCATCTCTCCTGAGGCGCCCGTACCCATTCTGCGGACTGAAAAACGTGAACAGCGCCCGGGCGGCGCGGCAAATGTGGCATTGAACCTCGTTGCGCTTGGAGCACAATGCGCCCTGATTGGCACAATCGGCCACGATTCTGAGGGCGAGAACTTGCTCGGGTTGCTCGAATCGGCCGGCATCGACGCCTCGGGCTTGGTGGCCCTGGACAGCCGCCCAACCACCTCCAAGACTCGCGTGATGAGTGGCGGGCAGCATCTCTTGCGCGTAGACCGTGAGACCACGGATGATTTGAGCGCTTCGGACAGTGCGGCCGTACTTGAACGCATCAACACGCTACTGGACCGCGGTGGATTCCATGCCTTGGTGCTGGAGGACTACGACAAAGGCGTTCTCACGCCCGCTGTCATCGAAGGCGGAATTGCTGCCGCTCGCCGGCACGGCATCCCCGTAGCAGTCGACCCAAAACTGAGGCATTTCAACAGCTACTGCGGCGTCGACCTATTCAAGCCGAACCTCTTGGAACTGAACGAGGGCCTGGGCTTGCGCGCCCGCGGCGACGTGCCCGCTGAAATTGACCGCGCGTTGGACGCCCTGATCGACAAGCTCGCGCCCGCCGCCACCCTGCTAACTTTGAGTGAGCACGGCGTGCGCTTTCGCAGCGCCGCAAAAGACGCCACAAGTGGCCATTGGCCCGCCCACGCCCGTGACATTGTCGACGTTTCTGGCGCAGGCGATACGGTCATCGCCGTGGCAACGGTGCTGCTCGCCCAAGGCGTCTCGCTGAACCTCGTAGCGGCCACTGCAAACATGGCCGGCGGTTTGGTTTGTGAAAAGCCGGGCGTGGTGCCCGTCGACCCGGCGGCTTTGCATCAAGAAATCGAGCGAGGTTCAGCCGCACTTCAATCAGCCTGAGAACATGACTTTCAGGAAAGTACGCGAACGAGTAAACCTCTGGCTGTACGGCGGCCGAGACCAGGTCTTGGGCGTCTTACGCACGGTACGCATCGCCGTGTCGCTGGGGGCCATTGCGGCGCTGACGTATTACTACGGCATGCCGCTGGCCACGGCCGAGGCCGAGGCTGTGCTGCTCTTTGTCAAGTGCACTTTCGGGTTCTACATCCTCCACTACGCCACGCGCGCCTTCTTTGACTTCCACCCCCTCAAATTTTTCCAGCGACACGCCTTTGAAGGGCTGCTGATGGTGCTGCTGATACTCGAGGGCGCATTCGACATTTGCAACGATTCCTCCTTGATGGCTCTGGCCTTGGAGCCGCTTGACATTCAAGGGGGCGAGGCGTGGACCGCGTGGTTCATCCAAGCCTATTTCTTTGTGGTGGTTTTGATTGAGTTGCGTAAACGCAGCAGCATCCTTCCGAAGATCAAATTCCACCCCGCCACCATCTTCATCGCCTCTTTCCTACTGATTATCGCCTCAGGAACAGGCCTACTGATGATGCCAGAGATGACCGTCCAAGGACACTTTCACTGGCTCGACGCACTGTTCACCTCAACCAGCGCCACGTGCGTCACGGGTCTGATGGTCCAAGACGCGTCCAGTTTCTTCACACACAAAGGCCATGTGGTGCTGATGATGCTGATCAAGCTCGGCGGCCTGAACATCATCGCCTTCGGTAGTTTTCTGGCACTGGCCGCTCGTTTCGGTGTAGGCGTCCGCCAACACGACGTGATCGAGGACTTCTTGAACAAAGGCTCGGTGCTCTCCAGCGGAGGGATGCTCGGTCGGGTCATCATTTGGAGCATCGTCATTGAACTTATGGGCACTGCAGCCCTGTTCGTCTTCTGGCCCGAAGGCCTGTTTGCCACCACAGGCGATCAACTGTTCAACAGCGTCTTCCTGAGCGTTTCTTCCTTCAACAGTGCGGGCATTACCCTCTTCTCACAGGGGCTGGCCTCACCCGATCTGGCTAGCGCCTGGATGATCCACTGGGTGGTAACGGCAATGGTGTTTTTCGGCGCCCTAGGCATGGTGGCGATGTTTGATTTGTTCGGCGCTAAAAACCTCCGCGAGCGTATGCGCAAGCCGTGGAAGCAGATCAGGTTGGCCACAAAAATCGCTCTGTATTTTTCATTAATTCTAGTCGGATTCGGAAGCATCAGCTTCTTCGTTCTGGAGTTTCACGGAACGCTTGATGGGATGTCGACCTTTGGGAAGGTCACGACATCGGTCTTTCAAAGCGTTACGCGCACCAGCGGGTTCAGCACGATCAATATTGGCTCCGTAGGAGTTCCGATGTTGTTGATTTTCATAGTCTTAATGTTCATAGGGGCAAGCTCTAGTTCAACAGGAGGCGGAATCAAAACATCGACGCTAGCTATCGTAGGTGCCGATATCAGCTCCACCGTCCGCGGGCGCCGCCATGTGGAGCTTTTCCGCCGCACAATCAGCCCTATCCTTCGCTCGCGTGCTTACAGTGTTCTGGTGTTTTTTATTGTCGGCAACGTGTTGGGCATTTTTCTTTTGACGCTGTCCGAATCGGCAATGCTCGCCAGCGGAGAAATAGGCATACTCGACCTCATATTTGAGCAGGTCAGCGCGCTTGGCACCGTGGGACTCAGCATGGGCGTCACAGAAAATCTGAGCTCCTTGGGGCGTATGATCATCATTGTCAGCATGCTCGTGGGTCGCGTCGGCACACTTACAGTCGTCTTTGCCATCAGCAACGATATGGCCAGAGGCAAGTACAAATACCCCGAGGGCCACACGATGGTCGGTTAAGCCCACATTCGAGATGACAAAGCCCGTCACCCCGTACAACGACACCGAGGAAAAAAAGGCACAAGTGGCCCGGATGTTCGACAACATCGCCCACCGCTACGACTTCCTCAACCACCTGTTCTCGCTGGGCATTGACAATCTCTGGCGCCGCAAAGCTGTCAAGATCCTTGCTCGACATCTCGCCCATTCCAAAACCAACACGCCCCAACGCCTTCTCGACGTGGCCACCGGCACGGGCGACTTTGCCGTCACCGCCGCCCGCCGCATCCCCACAGCCCACATCACCGGCTACGACCTGTCTGAGGGCATGCTCGAAGTGGGCCGCGTAAAAATGACCAAACTCGGCCTCTCCGAGCGCGTTCAAATGCAACAAGGCGACGCCGAAAATATGCCCTTCAAGGACGTCTCCTTCGACGCGCTCACCGTGGCCTTCGGCGTCCGCAACTTCCAGGACCTCCAAGCGGGTTTGCGCGAAATGCACCGCGTCCTTGCCCCCGGCGGCCTGGGGCTGATCCTTGAATTCTCCAAGCCCACGGCCTTCCCCATCAAGCAGGTCTTCCACCTGTATTTCCGCTTTATCATGCCAACCATTGGCCGGTGGGTCAGCCGCGACAGTGCGGCCTACAGCTATCTGCCAGAATCGGTGGCAGCTTTCCCCGAGGGCGAGGCAATGCGCGACATTTTGTGCGGGAAGCCGGCCGGCATTGAATTCGCCAGCTGCCGCATCCACCGGCTCACCGGCGGCATCGCCTCGCTCTACGAGGTGCGCAAAGCAGGCGGCCCGAACGCATGAACATCACCGTACGCCCCTCATCGCTCTCCGGCCGCATTGAGGCGCCCGGCTCGAAGAGCCATATGCAGCGCCTCTTGGTGGCTGCCCTTCTCTGCCCGGGCCGCTCCACCATCCACCGCCCTGCTGAAAACGACGACTGCCTCGCCGTCCTCTCCGCCGTCGCCGCCCTGGGCGCCGACATCGAAATCGGCCCCAACTCCGAAACAGACCCCGACCCCGAAACGGGCCACGAACGCATTGAAATCACAGGCGGCCTCGCCCCGCGCTCACAAAGCCTTGACGTCGGCGAAAGCGGCCTGGGCGCCCGCATGCTCGCGCCCATCGCAGCCCTAGCAGCCCAGGCAGAGCAAACCATCACCATCGAAGGCCACGGGAGCCTTCTCGGCCGCCCCATGGAGGCTTGGACTGAGATCCTCCCGGCCCTCGGCGCCCGAGTCCAGTCAAAAAACGGCCGGCTCCCGCTACAGATTTCCGGCCCTTTGCTCGGCGGCACCGTCCGCTACGACGGCAGCCTGAGCAGCCAGTTCACCACCGGCCTGCTTATGGCCCTGCCCTGCGCCCCCCGCGACAGCATCCTCGAAGTCGAAAACCTCAGCTCGCGGCCCTACATCGAAATGACGCTCCACGTCCTGACCCGTGCCGGCATTGTTGTCGAGTGGGAACAAAGCGACCCCGCACTCGACCGCTTCCGCATCCCCGGAGGCCAAACCTACCAACCCACCGAAACCACAGTCGCAGGCGACTGGAGCGCCGGCGCCACTTGGCTCATCCTTGCCGCATTGGCCGGCGACGAAACCACCCTCATCGACCGGCTCCAAGAGCAGGCTGAGCAGCCCGAACAAGCCGACCGCTCCATCTTGGGCGCCCTGCTGTTCTCCGGCGTTAAACTCATGCGGCATCCGCAGGGCATCGCCGTCGATGCAAAAAAACGTAAAGGCTTCGAATTCGACGCGCGCCACTGCCCCGACCTGATCCCCGTCCTATCAGCCTACGCCGCCTTTTGCAAAGGCCCCTCGCGCATCCTCGGTCGTGAGCGCCTGCGCCACAAAGAATCCGATCGCGCATTGGCCATCGTCGAAGAGTTTGCAAAAGCCGGCGTCCGCGTCGAAATCGAAGGCGACGCCCTGATCATCCATCCCAACAAGGGCAAGGCGCCCCGCGTTCAGTCCGCCACCCTCAATGCCCGCGGCGACCACCGCATGGTCCTTGCCGCCGCCATCCTTGGCACAGCCACCGCCGGCGCCCCCATCACCATCACGGGCGCCGAATGCGTCGCCAAGAGCCACCCTTACTTCTTCGAAGACTTAGAATCAGCAGGCGCCGAGCTCAATGCAATCGCTTAACCAAGCTGCGCAGAATTACATTTGCCGAAATCAAATTTTAAGAAATGGCCAAGATTATAGTCCTGGGAGCCGGCATGGTCGGCAGCGCCATGGCCCGCGATCTAAGCGGAATGCATGAGGTGACCTCGGCAGACATCAGCCAAAAAGCGCTGGACAAGCTGAATGCAGAATTCTGGATCGGCACCGTGCAGTTGGACCTCTCGAAAAAGCAGGACCTGCAATCGGCAATCGCGCCATTTGACCTTGTGGTTTGTGCCGTTCCCGGGTTCATGGGATTTCAGACCTTGAGATGGATCATTGAGGCGGGCAAGGACGTTGCCGACATTTCTTTCTTTCCAGAAAACTGCCTGGAGCTGGACGCATTGGCAAAAGAGCACGGAGTGACCGCGATTGTAGATGTCGGGGTGGCCCCGGGCATGGACAATCTGATCCTGGGCTATCTGAACGAAAAGATGGACATCGACACGTTTGAATGCCTGGTGGGCGGACTTCCAAAGGTGAAAAAGTGGCCTTTCGCGTACAAGGCGCCGTTTTCTCCCATCGATGTGATTGAGGAATACACCCGCCCTGCGCGCTACGTTGAGAACGGAATTGAGATCACGCGCGCACCCTTGACCGACGCGGAATTCGTGGAGTTTGAAAAGGTTGGAACCCTGGAGTCCTTCAACACGGACGGGCTCCGATCCATCATTCATACCATGGGGCACATCCCCAACATGAAAGAAAAGACCCTGCGCTACCCGGGCCACATTGACCTCATCAAAGCGCTGCAAGCCAGTGGATTCTTCTCAGAAGAAAAGATGGAAGGACTCGGCGTGAGTCCGCTTGAATTCACTTCAAATATCCTGCTGGATGAATGGAAGCTCGGGGCAGACGAGGAGGAATTCACCGTGATGCGCGTCACGGTTTCCAGCGGGAGTGAAAGCATCGTATACCACCTGTATGATGAGTACGACCCCATCACCAAGGTCAGCTCGATGGCCCGGACCACCGGGTACACCTGCACAGCAGCGGCTGAACTGATCCTTCAAGGGCACTTTACCGAAAAAGGCGTGTTTCCACCCGAATTGGTCGGCAGTAAAGCAGGCTGCTTCGATTTCGTGATGGCGTATCTCAAGGAAAGGAACGTCACATACACCGTCACATCATAAATCGAAGCTCCCGGGTCATTTCTACGGGTGTCACTCCACGGGGCACGGTGCGCCGAAACTGCCAAGCAGCAGCAGAACATCGCTGACCCCAACGAAATCGTCGCCGTCTAGATCACCCAGGCAGACCGTGCCCGTCTGGAATCCACAAGAGCCGTCATCCCAAACGGCATTGGCGTTGAAATTGAGTGCCGCCGGATACGTGCAACCGCCGCCTGGAATGTCAGCCCCTGGCGGGCAATGGAAGGGCGGAAAGGTGCAGGAACCGTCGTCTTGGTTGGCGGCAGGGTTGAAGTTGCAAGCAAAGGGGTAGGTGCAGCCGGGGGCCTCGCCCGCTCCGCAACAGGCGGCTTGGCAAGAAGCCAAATCCGGATGGATGGCCGCCGCGTAGTCAATACCGTCAGCCGCCACTGTGGAGCAGCCGCTGATTGTTGTGCAATTGCCATTGACGTTGGCCACACCCAAGACCATGGCACAGAGGCCGAACGTTTTCCCCGCCAAATCCGTGCAAGGTCCGATCCCCGGATCATCCTCCTCGCACGGCTCGCAGTCAGATATTGTTTCAAAACTGAACACGCTGTAGTCCACCCCGTCCACGTCCCATCCGCAGCCCGAGATGTTCTGGCATGAACCGTCAATCAAAGCGATGCCCATCACCATATCGCAAGGCCCGAAGTCAACCTCCCCGAGATCCACGCAATTCACCGGATCGTCGCAAGATCCAGGCGTCCAGCTGAGCACGCCGCCGTAATACAATGCCTGGCAAGGCCCAGCGTAGGTCAGACCGTCGCAACCGCACACCGGCACAAAGTACTGGGGGCACTGCACGGTTGAGTCGATCAGCGTGGGGTCCAAACAAGCACCGGAGTCGTTGCATATGCCGGGTGTCCACCACACCACGCCGCCATAATTGAGCGCTTCACAAGCGTTCATATACGTGACACCGTTGCAACCGCATACAGGACTGTACTCCATCGTACACAATGCGGTCGAGTCGATAATCGAAGGGTCGACACAGGGGTCGGGATCGGGCTGGGCCAAAAGAGCGGAAGACGAACAGAGGAATAGAACGCAAACTGTAAGAAATACAGCGATTCGGTTGGAGATTTGACAAGGCATGGGGCAATGTAAAGGGGTTATCAACGCCCTGAATGTCAGAATTTTCCCATAGAAAAACAAGGACATCGATCATGCAGCATCGAATTTTACGTTCACCTCAGAGAAAACTCTGAACCCTACCTGAGCACATGGAACAGCAACGCATTCACTTCATCGCCATCGGCGGAGCAGCCATGCACAACCTGGCCATCGCTCTAAAACGTGCAGGCCACATTGTCACGGGAAGCGACGATCAAATCCACGAACCCAGCCGAGGCCGCTTGGAGCGCGAGGGGCTGCTGCCTGAAAAAATGGGCTGGGACCCCGGGCGCATCACATCTGAAATTGACCGCATCGTCTTGGGCATGCACGCACGCGCCGACAACCCCGAACTGGCTGCGGCCCAGAATCAGGACATGGCAGTTGTCTCCTACCCGGAGTTCCTGTACGAAGCTGCAGCTGACAAGCGCCGCGTAGTGATCGCCGGCAGCCACGGAAAAACGACCATCACTGCGATGGTGCTACACGCCTTGGCCAACGCTGCGCCAGAACGTCGACCGGACTTCATGGTCGGGGCGCAACTCGCCGGCTTTGACTGCATGGTGCAATTGAGCGAAGCCGACACGATCATCATCGAAGGTGACGAGTACCTCAGTTCCCCCCAAGACCTTAGCCCCAAGTTCCACCACTACCGCCCCCATCTGGCGCTGCTCTCAGGCATCGCTTGGGACCATTGCAATGTCTTCCCAACCGAGGAAAATTATGCAGACCAATTCTCCGAATTCCTTCGCCGCATGGAACCGGGGGGCACCGTGGTCTGGTGCGAAGAAGACCCTGCAGTGCAAATTGTGGTGTCCTCCATGAAAACCGAGCGCCAAGATTTGGATTGGGTGCCGTACAGCACACCGGCCCACCGGGTTGAGAACGGGCAAACCTGGCTTGAAAATGCGGGCGACGATCGCCTCTTGAAAATTGTCGGGGCCCACAACATGGTGAACCTCGCCGGGGCGCGAGCAGTGTGCGAGGCGATTGGCCTGGCCGCCGCCGATTTCGAAGCGGCCATCGCCAGCTTTGAAGGGGCGGCAGGCCGACTTGAAAGGCTCGTGGACACGGCCGATCACATCGTATTCCGCGACTTTGCCCACGCCCCCTCGAAGGTCCGCGCCACCACCGCCTCAGTTCGCAATCAGTTTCCCAATGCGCGGCTGATTGCCTGTTTCGAATTGCACACCTTTTCCAGCCTGAGTAAGACCTTCTTGCCCCAATACGCCGACGCACTTGACCCGGCAGACTGCGCAATGGTCTTCTACTCCCCTGCGGTGGTCGAACACAAGCGCCTTCCACCCATTGATGCCGATGACATTCGGGACGGCTTCAATCAGAAGGAACTGGTTGTCACCACCTCGCGCGACGAAATTGAGGATTGGCTTGAAAAGCTCGCGCCCTTCAACGGGCAAACCGTCGTCTTGTGGATGAGCTCCGGACGTTTCGACGGCATCGACCTCCAAGGCCTAAGGGTTAGCACACAGGTCAACCCAACACCACGTCCAACGACATCATAAGGACGAAGCCCAAAATGAAGCCCAGGCTCGCCACATCGGTGTACTTGTCGCGCTGCGTTTCAGGTATCACCTCTTCGATGACCACGTAGATCATAGCACCTGCGGCAAAGGCCAATGCATACGGCAGCATGGGCTGAATCGTAACCACCGCAATCGCTCCGATAACGCCGGCCACCGGCTCAACAATGGCCGAGAGTTGGCCAAACCAAAAAGAACGAAACCGCGACACCCCTTGGCGGCGCAACGGCATGCTTACGGCGATGCCCTCGGGGAAGTTCTGGATGGCGATGCCAATGGCCAACGCCACCGCCCCGCCGATGGTCGCCCCGGGGACGCCCGCCGCAGCACCGCCGAACATCACCCCCACGGCCAGCCCCTCAGGAATATTATGCAACGTGATGGCCAGCACCAGTAGCGTCGTGCGATGCCAATCCGTCTTCGGCCCTTCCGCCTCACTGCGGTCGAAATTGATGTGCAAGTGCGGCGTCAAGCGGTCCAAGGCAAACAAGAACAGCGCACCAATAGTGAAGCCCACAGCTGCGGGCATCACCTTGATCCACCCCTCCCCCGCGCTCATATCAATGGCTGGAATGAGCAAGCCGAAACAACTCGCTGCCACCATCACACCGCCCGTAAAACCAAGCATCCCATCAAGCCACCCGCGATGCATCGTTTTAAAGAAAAACACGAGTGATGCGCCGCTGGCCGTCACAAGCCACGTGAAAGTCGTCGCAGCTAAGGCCGCCCATACGGGATCCACCTGAGCTATATAGTCCAGCCAGCTCATGCGTCGGGAACGGCTTCGACCCACCACAAATTCTGGGTCACGCGAGAAGAAAGATGGCATCGCGCTTCAACACCGCCAACAATGTGCACGGCCATACTGCGGTCGAACGGAAAGAGCTCCTTCACCTCGACCACCGTACCCAAACCCAAACCCAAAGAATTCAGATGGCGCAAGAAGTCATCTTGGGAATCGCCTACGCCAACAATCTTTGCACAAATGCCCACCTGAGCATCGCTCAGCAAGGCCCGGCCCACGCTCGTGCGGAATGTGCCGTCTGCATTGGGGATGGGGTCGCCGTGGGGGTCCGTCTGGGGGTGGCCCAAAAAGGCGTCGAGCTGGTCGGTCAAGTCCGTCGATCGCACGTGCTCAAGTTGCTCGGCCAAGTCGTGCACCTCATCCCAAGCGAAGCCCAACGTTCCCACCAAAAAAGTCTCCCACAAGCGATGTCGGCGCACCGTTTCCATCGCGTGACGCCGGCCGGTCTCCGTCAAATCCACACCTTTATAGCGCTCGTACTTCACCCAACCGCGCTCTTTCAACTTGTGCATCATACCGGTCACTGACGCAGGTTGGGCGCCCAATCGCTCAGCAATCGAACTGGTCGAGACACCGTCCGCTTTGTCCGCCTCAAGCTGCAAAATGGCCTTGAGATAATTCTCTGTGCTTTCGGTGAGCATTCGGCAAATATAGCGTGCGAGGCTTCCGGTTTAGCCTAGCCTAATTCACCGTCATGAAATCATCCGATTCGGGATTGTGAACTACTTTGGGGCTCTGCAACGTCCGCCCATGAATACCAATCCCATCCACCCACTGAAGGCCAATTTTTGGACGCTCCGCCGATTGCTCAGCGCTGCTGGAATTGCTTTGGGGCTATACGCCTTGGTGCGATTCTCTCACATCACTGCCTACTTGATTATCTCAGTGGGCTTGAGTTTTGTGGGGCGACCAATTGTGGACTGGTTCGCGGATCGAAAGATTGCAGGACGCTCCTTGCCCGCAGCCTTAGGCGCGGGGGTGGCGCTGCTGATTTTAGCTGGTGCGGGCGCTGCGATCTTGAGCTTGTTCATCCCGTTGGTCACAGCTGAGGCGCGCGTAATTAGCGCCATCGACTACAGCGCCGTGGGCCACGCCCTTGGAGAACAGCTCGCTTCTACCCAGCAGCAATTCTCGGGCCTTCTCGGAGAGAGCGCGTACACCTCGAGCGCGGAAAACCTGCAACAGCAGTGGAGTGCTACGTGGACGAAATGGCTCGGCGAAGCGGGTCTCGGCGGAATACTCACCGGATTTCTCGGAACAATCGGAAACACTTTGGCCGCAACATTTTCCATCCTGTTCATGACCTTCTTCTTTCTGAAGGATCGCAATTTGTTTTTTGGAATCGTCCAAGCCCTGACGCCAGAGAGCATGCAAGAGCGCGTGGATCGAATCATCGGTGACACCACCAAGTTGCTCACGCGCTACTTCGTCGGCTTGGCCATCCAAGTGACCATCATCACGCTGATTATCACGGTCGGGCTGAGCATCTTGGGCGTTCCGCACGCCTTCTTGATCGGCTTTCTCGCGGGGCTGATGAACCTGGTGCCGTACGTTGGCCCATTGGTCGGTGTGGGGGTGAGCGCCCTCATCGTTTTGACAACCCAATTTCAATCCCCCGAACTCTGGGGACTGTTGGGCAAAGTCGCTCTGGTCTTTGCCATCGCCCAACTCGTGGACAACTTCTTCACACAGCCGGTCATCTTTGCAGGCAGCGTCAAAGCTCATCCGCTCGAGATATTCTTGCTGATTTCTGTCGCCGCTTCACTCAGCGGCGTGGTGGGCATGATCCTCGCCATTCCCGCTTACAGTCTCATCCGTATTGTGGCCAAGGAATTCTTCAGCGAGTTCCGCGTTGTGGATTCATTGACGAAAAAACTCTGAGATTTGGTCGCCGCTCAAGAACAAAGCCGTAAAATTGTATCCCGTATAGCATATATACGGAATGGGCCACGCTACTAAATACATTTTCGTCACCGGGGGCGTCTCCTCGAGCTTGGGAAAAGGAATTATTTCCGCCTCCCTCGCAAAGCTCTTGCAGGCGCGTGGAATGCGGGTCACCATCCAAAAGCTAGACCCGTACATCAACATCGATCCCGGCACGCTTAACCCGTACGAACATGGAGAGTGTTACGTCACGGGCGACGGGGCGGAAACTGATTTGGACCTCGGACACTACGAACGATTCCTAAACGTCTCCACCTCGCAGGCAAACAACATTACGACCGGGCGGATCTATCAAAGCGTGATCAATAAGGAGCGCCGCGGCGAGTATTTAGGGCGCACCGTGCAAATCATTCCGCACATCACCGACGAAATCAAACGAAGCGTGCGCATCCTTGGTGAGAGCGGTGAATACGACTTCGTCATTACGGAGATTGGCGGCACCGTTGGCGACATTGAATCCCTCCCGTATGTGGAGGCTGTGCGTCAAATGCGTTGGGAAAACCCAAAGGACACCCTCGCTATTCACTTGACCCTCGTCCCCTTCTTGAAGGCGGCTGGAGAGTTGAAAACAAAGCCGACCCAACACTCGGTCAAGCAATTGCTCGAGCTGGGCGTACAGCCCGATATCTTGGTGTGTCGGACCGAATATGAGTTGAACAATGGGATTCGGTCGAAAGTGGCCCGCTTTTGCAACGTGGATCAAAACGCAGTCATTGAAAGCATTGATGCTGACACCATTTACGACGTTCCACTTCTTATGCGCAAAGAACGCCTTGACGAGGTCGTGCTTGACAAGTTGAACGTCTTGGATGTGGAGCCGCCTGACTTGGACCGTTGGGCTGACTTCTTAAAGCGCTTGAAGAACCCGAAAAGCACAACCACCATTGGACTTGTAGGCAAGTACGTCGAACTGAAAGACAGCTACAAGAGCATCTCCGAAGCTTTGATTCACGCGGGCGCAGAATGCGAAAACAAGGTCGACGTTCGGTGGATCCACTCCGAGTCGATTACGCCCGCAACAGTGAATGAAAAACTGGCAGGACTCGACGGAATTTTGGTCGCGCCAGGCTTTGGGTCACGCGGAATCGACGGCAAGATTGAATCCATCCGTGTGGCTCGCGAACAAGGCATTCCCTTTTTAGGTATTTGCCTCGGTATGCAATGCGCCGTTATTGAATACGCTCGCAACGTTATGGGTCTCTCAACGGCCCACTCCACTGAAATCAAGGACTACACCGACGATCCCGTCATCGACTTGATGGAGGAACAGAAGTCCATCGCAAACATGGGGGGCACGATGCGCTTGGGAAATTACCCTTGCAGTCTCGCCAAGGGTTCTACAGCGAGTGCCGCCTACGGAACACAGGACATTATTGAGCGCCACCGCCACCGCTACGAGTTTAATGACACCTACCGCGAACGCTTCGAGCTCGCTGGTTTGCGTGCCACGGGCATCAACCCCGAAAGCGGTCTGGTCGAAGTGATTGAGGCCGTCGAACACCCTTGGTTTGTCGGAGCCCAATTTCACCCTGAATACAAGAGCACGGTGTTGAATCCGCACCCCTTGTTTGTGGCTTTCGTCGAGGCGACCAAAGTCCACGCTGCAGCACGGTCTGGCGCAAGCACGGGTGCAACATCAGCGTCTCAGAACTAAGACAGCTTCTCTTTCATAAATCGACCGTCGGCGTCGAACATGTGCGGATACTCGCGGCGCATCACATCGGCAATGAAGGGCACCGGCACCGAGTCAAACACTCCGTAATCCTCAAGGTATTCCATGAATCGATGGCCATGGGCTGTCTGTTGCTGGAACAGCGAATCGCTTCGCCCATCCCAAAGCAGAGGTTTGACTTGCAGATGTTCACAAAGTTCCACGTTGAAGACTGGCGAACACTTCACCCATCGATTTTCGATTTGCACTTGAGCGTAGCCGTGCGGCGTCAAAATGTCCGTGTCCAACCGCTCCTGTAGCTTTCCTGTCCCCAGATGGTTCCTGACTTTTGCCAATCCCAATTTCGCAGGCACCCCTAAAGCCCTGCATCCGCTAACAAACACAATCGACTTGTGGATGCAATGTCCACGCCCATTTTCTAGGGTGCGCGAGGCCTTCAAATGATCCGGGTCAAACGAAATGGCATAGGGGTCGTACGCGATGCTATCCCTCACAAAGTCATGCCAACGCACCACTTTCTCCAACACACGCCCCTCCCCGATGACGCGCTGGAGTTGCCGGAGCAATAATGGGTTGGTGGGTTCAATGCACATGGTTTGGTCTAGAAGGTAGGCCATTGGCAAGCAAGGCCAACCCCATCGACACAAACACTACGCCCCGCTGAGCCTCTAGGATGGACTCGAAACATGCGTGGAGAGCGACAATCAACACAAAGGCCGCAAGAGTCGCATCGCGGCGGCGGCGGGCCAGCATAAATCCGGCGAACAGCAATGCGCTCCACACCATGATGCCGGGCCAACCAAACGCCACGCCCGCCTGCAGCCACTGGTTGTGCGGGTTGAGGCGGCGGTCCAGCGCGTAGTCGACACCATCACGTCGATACAAGGCGTTGAGCTCCTGCTCCACATCGCCCGTGCCCACGCCCATGGGATGGACGGCAATCAATTCGAGCGAGCTGCGCCACACGGCCAGTCGCCCTGATGAACTGCTCTTGACCGCCTCTCCACCGCCCGCCCCGTTCGTTTCAAACGTCGTTTCAAGCGTCGTAGCCAACTCCACAAACCGATTGCCCGACGACAAGGCTGCCGAGCCCACCAGCAACGCCGCCAACAGCACAACCTGTGGTGCAGCCTGCCGAACATCTTTCGACCGGTGCGTACGGTATGCGTAAATAAGTACAGCCGGCAGGCCCGCCACAACACCGGCCTTTGAACCCAGAAATCCTATGCCGAGCACCAACAGGCCCGCCACAAAAGTGCGCCACCACTTTCGGTCCAACACTTCCGGGAGAACCACCAGAGCCACAGCGGCATACATCGCCAGATAAGTCGGATGCACATCTCCTGCTAGTCCAGCGTAATGAAGCGCGTGGAGGTCATTCTGAAAAGCATACACCCAAAGCCCTGAGCCGAAGCGCCAAATCAGGTACAACACGACGCTCCAAAGCGCGCTCCAAAGCCAGGTCTGGCGAACGTTAGAACCTGGAATTGCAGCGATCAAGGGAACAAACAGAAGACTGGCCTTCACTTCCCACGCAAACTTGGCCGATTCAATATTGTCACTCCACAGCACGCCGAGAAGTTGCAGCGTGAAATAGGAAATCATAAGCCCCAGAATTAGGCGAGTCGTTGCATACAAGCTGGAGCTGGGGAGGTCTGGCGCCTGTGAATTGGGGCGGGAAAAAGCCGAGAAAAGGCGAGAAATAAGCCATAAGAACAAGACATACGAGACCCAATTTCCCCCTGCAAGGAGTGCAGGGATGACCGCCGCAACCCAGAGGTGTTCCGCGCGTTCTGCGATGCTATGGCCAGGCAATGATGCGATCAACGTGTGAGCTGCTGAGATTCGCGCGAGGGGTTGCGGCGCAGAAGCACGAATCGCACGATGCCCGCAAGGTAGCCTGCACCGTAGGCCAAGTGCACCGTAAAAAAGGCAAGCACCACGCCGGGCATATCGCTGAGCCGACCTTCATTGGAGAGTGCAGCAATCATGGCAACGGCGATCCAGACGCTAATCAAGACTGTGAGCGCAGCAGGTTGCAGGCCTGAGACTTGAGCAGCGGTCGCGCAAACGATGGCAACGAGAAATGCAGCCGGAACGATTTGACGCCAAGTCGTGATGGTCGCGTGCTTCTTGTTCACAAGGACTTTCCAATAGCCGTATTGGCGATATTGGCGAAAAAGCTGAGTGTAACTGCTGCGCACGTGGTAAGTGGAGCGAATGCGCGGGTCGAACCAGATGCGCCAACCGGCCTCGGTCAATCGGTAGTTCAATTCGTCGTCCTGGTTCCGCACCAATTCAGGGTCCACCCCTCCGATTTCCTCGAGCACGGACTTGCGGTAAGCCCCAAAGGCGACCGTATCGACATGGCCGGCGAGGCCGCCCGTGCGAAATCTGGCATCGCCCACGCCAAAGGGTGAGGTTAAGGCTTGACCTATGCGGCGACTGGTCGCATCGCCGTGCACTTGCTCAACCACGCCCCCCACGCAGCCCGATTCTTTGTGGGCTGCGAGCGCTTCGATATTGCGCCTGACAAAATGCGGATCAGCCTCAGCGTGAGCGCCCAAAAGGATGACGATGTCACTTGTTGCAGACTTAAACCCAAGGTTCATTGCCACAGGCGTAAAACGCTCTGGATTATCAATATACCTCACTTCTTCATGCGCCTCATCATAGCGTTTCAACACCTCACGTGTTCCGTCGTCAGAACGGCCATCGACCACAATGATCTCCAGCGGGCCAGCCAAGGATTTCTGTGCCAAAAGTGAATCAATGCAGGCCCCAATGGTGCCGACCTCGTTGAGGCATGGGATGACCATTGAGGCCACGGGAATCTGCTCCATGCGGCGAAGATAACGGCTCAAGCGGTCCCCAAGTGCTCTACGGGCCGCAGCATTTCCAAGTGAGGGATGTTGTCCTCAAGGTAGGTTTTGCCCGTGGGCACAAAGCCCAATTCGAAGTAGAACCTTTCCAAGTACGCTTGGGCACTGATACGTATTGGCAGGCCAGGAAAGTGAAGGCCGCAAGCTTCGAT
>JAQWTJ010000044.1 GCA_029242765.1 Flavobacteriales bacterium
CTTGGACTCCTGACCCTGAATATGCGACGCTGCGGGGAGAACGATTTTTGACTGAAGATCAAATTCAGGTTCTAACAGATTGGTATGAGGCGGGCATGCCAGAGGGCGATCCAGCCGAGAATCCCGGTCTTCCTGATTTCCCGGAAAGCAGCCAAATCGGTGAGCCAGATTTGGTTCTAACCATGGAAGAACCCTACGTACACGGAGGTGATATGTTGGATCAATATCAAGTGTTCGTTTTGGAGACGGGTGTAACTGAAGAAACGGAGATTCGAGCCGTAGAGGTTCGGCCTGGAAATGCTGAGGTTGCACACCATGCACTCATTGCTTACACCGAAAACAACAATGCAATTGCAACTGCTGAAGATTTAGATGCCGCTGACGCTGCCCCGGGATATGAGAGCTTTGGGGACTATGGGGTTGACGTTGAGGATTTCCTCTTTGGAGGTTGGGTTCCAGGGGCATCGCCAACCGAATTCCCTTCCACAATTGGCAAGAGAATTGGGCCCAATGGGCGGCTTTTATTGCAAATGCACTATGGCCCAACACCGGTGGAAGAGACCGATGTGACCCAGTTGAATTTGTTTTTCTCCAATGAACCCATTCAACGAGAAGTGGAACTGGCCATCATCTCTCCATTGGACTTGACGGAGCCGTTTTTCATTCTGCCTGGAGAGGTTAAAACCTTTCATGGCATCTACAATGTCCCGCAAGACGTGAGTCTTCTTTCAATTACGCCCCATTGCCATTTATTGGGACAGGCGTGGGAAGTCTATGCGGTCTCTCCAACGGGCACCGACACGATTCCTCTAATTTCCATTCCACAGTGGGATTTCAACTGGCAAGGGATCTTCAGCTATCCCACACTCAAGCACATTCCTGCGGGGTACATAGTGCATGCTTTTTGCACGTATGACAACACGGCCGACAACCCGAATAACCCTCACGATCCACCTGAATGGATGAGTTGGGGGGACCTCACAAGCGATGAGATGTTCGTGATGTTCTTTCAGTACGTGAATTACTTGCCGGGTGATGAAAATATTACACTGTCGGTTCCTGATGAGAACACGCACATTGTTTATCAAACAGACAATCTTTTTCCGGCATACCCAAATCCAGCTAGAAACGGCCAAGAAGTAACCCTCGGTTTCCATTTGCAGCAGTCAGCTGACATTGCATTGGATTTATTTGATGTGCGCGGACGAATAGTGAGCGAGCTGCTTTCAGAACGACCTTTTGCAGCGGGCCACCATCAGCACCGTTTCATGCTGCAAGGAATGGAGGTGGGCACCTATTTCTACCGTATGACCAGTTCAACCGGTTTGGTCCGGAGCCATGTCATTCAAGTTATAGATTGATGTGGAAAGTGTGGGTGTTCTTGGCTCCATTGTGTCCAATCTGCCAAGACTACACCTTCTATCTCAATGCCTTGCATGAGGAGTGGTCCACAAATTCTCCCGGTCAAATTGAAATGGTCGGCTGGTTTCCCAATCCAAACGTATCACAGGATCAGCTGGATGCATTTGCCAATCATTACGCAGTGGAGTGGGAACTTGCCCTAGACACTGCAGGGTGGTCCGACGTTTTAGAGGCGAAATGGACACCGGAAGTGTTTGTTTTAGATGAGGAAGGGGTCGTCCAGTATCGCGGCCGGGTCAACGACCTCTACTACGCCTTAGGCAAACATCGAATCCGACCTCGAAAGCAAGATTTAGCATTGGCCGTGGAACAGTTGATGATGGGGGAAAAAGTCGAGCCTAGCGTGACCAATGCCATCGGTTGCCCCATTGAACGGCGCATTCCGTATTCCGATTCTCTAGCCCGTAAGACATTCCCCGCGGGTATGCCAGGGTTTTAAAGAGAAGCCTTGTCTTTTAGCCCTGAAGGCAAACAGCACCAAGACCACAGTTCGCTTCGACCTTCTTGATGCCAAAGTCATAGGCTGCGGTGACTGTCGTCAGCACAGCAGCTTGGAGTTCTCGTTTTCTTGCAGAAGGAAACACAAAGACCTCTAAGCCCCCTCTGCCATGACGCATTCCCTTCCTTCCTCTAAAGCTAGCGTTGCTACCGATTCCAGCTCAAAGCTCGGAGCCGACCTGCGCAGCCTCTACTTCCACAAGCTCAACCACAAGCAACCCCAATTGCCCAACCGTCCGGGCACGGTCATTCTGGACCTCGAAGACAGCGTGTCCAAATTCAACAAAACACACCGCCGCAACGCCATCGCCGAAGTGCTGGCCTCGCCCGTGCCTCAGGGCGTTCAAGTCGTGGTGCGATGCCACAGCATGAAGGACATCGAAGGGGTGTTGCTGGATCTGGACGCCGTATGCACGCCGGCCCTCTCCGGGTTCATTCTCCCCATGGTCAGCCAGGTCGATGAGGTGGAGTCGTTCGACAACCTCTTGGCCAACCACGAACGCGCCTTGGGACTCCCCCGAGGGCACTTTTCACTGCACCTGTTGATCGAAATGGCTGAAGCCTTCCTCGAACTAGAAAACCTCGCCCGCGCCTCGGACCGGGTGGCCTCCATTATGTTTGGTAAAGAGGACTTCATGACCTCCTTTCCCAAAGGCGCATACACTGCTGCATCCCTTGCAGAAGCCCGTATCCCGCTGGTTGCTGCGGCCTTGGGTGTGCCGGCAATTGCCTCGCCCTACTGTACAGTGCAGAACCCCAAAGGGTTTGAGCGCTACTGCCGCCAATCGCGGGAGCTGGGCTACACCGGCGTTTTCACCATCCACCCCACCCAACGGGCGATGGCCGACGACATTTTTTCCGCCTCGACCTTGGATCTGCAATCCGCCCAACAGCTCATCGACGGCTCCACCGGCGGCCAACTCGTGAGCATCAACGGCTGCTTGGTGGGACCCCCGATGCGAAAGCGCGCCCAGGCCCTCTTAGACGAGGCCCAAGCGCACGGTGCACCGTCAGCAGCCGCCGCGGCTTCAGCCTCGGACACGGCCCCTGCATCCGGTCGCCCTGGCCGCTTCCCGCGCTACGGTATCGACACCTCCACCGCGCAGATCGGCTCCATCTTGGACAGCCCCCACGTCTACACCCTGGACGAAGGCTGGAGGGCCAAGTGGTTTGCCCACTTCCCCACCAGCGATGCGGTGATGACCTCCGAACCGGCGGCCCAAGCCCTCGGTTATGCCGAGCGGCCCCTGCCCTTCTCGCTGTTGCTCAACTTATGCCTCTGCCTCTCGGTGGAGACCTTCTCGCAAACGTGCCGCTACCACTTGGGGCTCCGCGACGCCAAGCAGATCGCCCCAGTTCGGATGGGCGACACGGTCCGGGCCCGCATCCGTGTGGAGGCTCTGCGCAACACCTCCAGTGGAGACGCGTCGGTCATTGTCACAACCCACATCTTGGTCAACCAGCACGACCAACCGGTCTTTGCCCTGACCAAGGACAGCTACTACGCCGCCATCCCCGGATTGGAAGGCCGCGACGAACTGCCCCGCACAGGTGCCGATCACGCCGCCTTCGACGCCGCTTTGGCTGCCAACGCCGCCTCCGGCGCTGGCGAGCGGGTCGACAACGGCGCCTACATCCCCGCTTCGATTCCAGTAGAGGCCGGCGAGGTCATCCTGCACCCAGCGGTCCGCCCCATCGGATGGTCTGAAAATTTGGAGCTGACCACACTCGTCCGCAACACCCACCCCATCCACTTCGACGCCCAACGCTACGGCCGGGAAGGCATCGTCGTCTGCGGCGGCTTCGTCCAGGCGCTGGTGCAGGGCCTCGCCTCTCCGGAGTTCCGGCAGGTCATCGACGAGCGACTGATCCACTCCTTTCACACCGGAACGGTGATGCCGGAGGACCGCATCGGCGCCTTGTCCAAGGTGCTGGAAGTCCGCGATCTTTGCGACGGCACGGAAGAAGTTGTTGTCTCGACCTTGGGCCTGATCAATGTGGACATTGAGCAGGAGCTGATCGGCGTGGCCATCCCCGACGTGATGTTCGGCCCGGAGCCCGTCAAGCCCGCAGCGCTGCGCGCCCTATGCGCCGAACACTGCCCCGTGCTAGAAAACCGCATCGCCCTGCGCGCCGTGCGGGTGCTTAGAAGGGTGCGCGGATGAATTTTCGCACGACGCGGCCGTCCTGCGCTTGAGCCCAAACGAGCCACGGCCCCGCGCCTTGTGGCCCCGCTATGCGGCGACCCGTTACATCGAACCAGCTGACTTCTGCCAGGGGCGCATTGGCTTGCAACCCTTCGAAGGTGAGCCACACACACAGCTCCGCTTCGAGATGCTCTGACACCCCAATGGTCATGTCCACAAGGAAGCCCGCGCTGGTGGTGCTGCACCCGTATGAATTGGTGGTCTGCACATACATCGTCGTCTCGAATGAAGGGAAGTAGAAAACAGATTCATAGTACTCAATATCTACGGGCCCCATTCCGTAATCAATCCACCATGAAATGGAATCGCCCTCCGCCACATTTTGTGCGTACAAGAGTCCCTGCAGGGGAACTATGGTGGGCACCTCGGGAGAAGGGAATACCGTCAATGTTGTCGTCGCTGTTCCGCTGCAGTCGCCATCCACGGAGTAGGTGATGGGGTAGGTGCCCGGCGCAACGACTGCAGGGTCGAAATACCATCCCGTGGCATCGCCGAGAACCCCCGTTCCGGTCCAGGTGCCGCCGCCCGGATTTGCAGAAAGCAGCAGCGGCCCGTCCCCTGCGCACCAGCTCTCTGGGATGAGGATATCTGGAGTGATGGCACTTGCTACAACGACGGTGCAGCTGTCTGTTACCCCATCGTAGGTGTACGTGAGCGTGTGCGTTCCAAGCCCGGCCTGCAGCGGGTCGAAGAGGTAGCCCACGAATACGGCAAAAAACACTCCGGGGCCCGCGAATTCACCCCCTTCTGGCGTTCCCACCATCGTCACAAAATCCCCGTTCAAGCAGGTGGTGTCTGGGAGGCACTCGAACGTGACGGCCACCCCTTCGTAGGCGAAGTCGTAAACCGTAAAAGCGTCATCGTACCCCGGCATGGGCGCGCCGTTGGTTGAAGCCCACCCTGAGAATTCCGTGGGGGTATCTTCGTTGGGATAGAGCAGGATTTCGCCCGTGGCATAGCGCCAAAGCTGCAGGGTGAACGACTCGCCGCCGTCCATGCCTTCGTCCGTTTCTGTTGTCGTGGCGTCGTCGCCATAGATGGGCAGCGAAACAAAGGCCTCACCGCCGTTGAGGATGACTTCCACTGCCCCTGCACAAGCGCCTCCGGCATCGAACGCCGCCACATAGTCCCCAGCTTGAGCAGGATTGCCCCCAACCGTCACCGTCCCCAATAGCGTTCCGGATGAATTCGTTGGAACAGGCGTCCAGCCCGTTGGCTGCGCCAAAGCAAACAGGGGAAGCATAACAAAGGCCGCTACCAGCGAACTTCTAAAGTTGACGTGCAGCGGCCTTTTCATGGAGCTCAAATTAGTTACTCTCGCAACAGGCGCGAAACGGCGCGATCAATTCCGTCCACCCGCAGGCGCACTGCGTACGTTCCAGATGCCAGTGCCGCGGCGTTCCAATCGATTGTATACGCCCCCGCTGCTCTATTTGCCTCGAGAAGTACCGCCACAGTCTTTCCATACCCCGCAGCGTTTCTCACGCCCATCAAAAGCTACAAAGCAAAAATCCCCGCCCCTGAACAGGGCGAGGATTTCAATAGTAAAACCGTCAGTTTGTCATTCGCATTCCGTTGCGAAGACGCTGAGCAGCATGAGCAAGTCGCTCACTAAGACATCTCCGCTGCCGTCGAGGTCACCCACGCAGCTATCAACGGGGTACTCGCAGCTGCCGTCTTCCACTGTGGCGTTCGGATTGTAGTTCGGCGCATCGGGGTAGGTGCAACCGGGCACATACTCTTGGCCTGAAGAGAGGCAGAAATTGTCGACCCACAACTCTTGGCCCGCAATCGTCAACTTGTCAACGTCTCCATACAGCTCCACCTTTCCTTGGAAACCGATTTGCTGCATACCGCTGCTGGTGATCTGCACAATGGGCGTGCCGGTCACCTTCACTACGACGCCGCCGATGACAACAGGAGCGGCTTGCAATCCGCCGTAGCCGTTCACAGAGCTGAAGTGCACACCGTTGATCTCGAGCATTTCAAATCCGCCCATATCGAGGAATTCGAAGCACACCGTGTCCGTGGGGAAGTCGTCCAATTCAAGCGTAATGCCCGCACCGTTCGTCAGCATCACATGATTCAGTCCAAACCCTGCACGGGGTGACAACGTGATTTCATTCCTGTTGTAATAGGCTCCGTACAGGGTGCTGTTCAAGTCATGAGAGAAGATGTCAATGCCGTTCTCAGTGAACATATAGGCGCCAACAGGTGTTCCGGGGTTCTCCCAAACCGTGCCCAGGGCCTGGCTTTCAAAGTCCACCACATAATCACATTCAGAGGGACAGGTCACGTTCTCCGTTTGGTCGTTCCACTCCCCGGGGATACAAGAGCCGTCGTCGTCTGTTGCATCTGGGTTGTAGTTGGGCGACTCCGAGTCGGTGCAGCCGGGCTGCTCGTCGTTGTCGCAGATGCCGTCATTGTCCGTGTCCGCCACACAGTTCACGCCGTCGGCAGTCACACAAATCTCATCGACATAGAACTGCTGTCCTCCGATTCCCAGCTCAGTCACATTGCCCGTCAATTCGACCCGGCCTGCGGTGTATCCAGGGTAGGTCGACTCGAACACCGTGATGCCCGCGCCACCTAAAGTTGCGGGTGCAGCATTCAATTCGCCTTCGTACAACACACCGTTGATGCGGAGATTTTCCACGCCATCGCCATCGAAGTAGTCGAAGCTCACTCCACTGACGCCAACATAATTTGACAAATCGTACACCGCCAAGATGTTATTCGTGTGGAGAACATGTCCTGATCCAGCGCCGGGCAAAGCCATATCTACGCTTGCACCATTGAAGTACGTCAATCCTCCCAATGTGTAGTCTTCAAAGCTCAAGTCGATATCGTCTTCGGTGGCGACGACCACACCTGCTCCGGGAATGGCAACGGCCCCAAGCGCCATCGTCTCGTGCGTGAACCCGAAGAGGCATGAATCCACATCGCCATCACCACACCAAATTGAAATAACTTCACAATATGTGTCGATGCAATTTGGATCTTCAATGCTCTGCACGGTCACACAAATGGTATAATCTCCTGCGCCTCCAAGGTTGTGGAATCCAGAGCTCGCAGGCGAGCCGTTGATGGTCCACGTTATGACACCTCCGGCGGCATAGCCTGTGAACATCAGGATGCCTTGTCCACAGTTGCCCATGTCGGCCCACGCAAAATCAGCATGAATGAAGCACGGCACATCGATAGGGCAGCCTGGGATGTTAAGCTCGGGCTCGGGCGGATAGCCAATCCACTCATAGCCCGTGTCCAATGAGATGACAGAGATCTCGATATGCACTTCTTCAGAGAAGCTCAGCAGTGTCGATACACTCAAGTCACTAATAGACATCAGCGTCTCCCCTGTCTCGTTAGAGATGAACAAGTAGTTGACCTGGACGTTGTCGCTTGTCATGCCCTGCAACTCGAGGGCCAAATCGCTGGCTTCCAAAGAGAAGCTGCACTCATCGCTGAACAGCGTGTACGTTGGAGTCAGCAATTCAACCAAGTCTAAGGGATCCATGGAGGAAACAAAGCCTCCAAGATCTATCAGCTCACCCATTCCTGAGATGCACAGATTGTCAATCCAGAGTCCCGTGCCGCCTATTCGAAGCTCGTCCACATCGCCCACCAGTACAATTTCTCCCATGGTTCCTCCGGGGATGCTCGCTGCGGTGACGTGCACTTGTACTCCGCCCAACATCACAGGTGTTGTTTCAAATGATGGCGGCATGCCAATCATGTTTGAAGCGAAGTGGCCCATACCATTGATCTCGATGTACCCGTTATATGCAAAGTCGAAGAACTCAAAGCACAGGGTATCTGTGGAGATGTTGGTTACTGGGCTGATGGTGGATAGATTGAAAACCGCCGTCGCGTTGTGTATCTCCAAGACTCGACCTGTGCCAAAGGACGGTATTGGGTTGACCCAGCCCGTGCCGCCCCCGGTCGACGGGTCAATTACGCTGAGCCACTCATACGCTTGGTATGGAGTGAAGAAAAACGGTAACGAGTCCACTTGCACGACGATGCCAGCATCGTTAAAGGCAAAGCTGCCAGCTGGGGTTGGGAAGCTGAGTGGGCCCGGATCCATGTATATATCATTTCCCCACTGAGAGGTTGCCACTTCGTCATCAAATGTGGCAGCAAAATCGCAAACGTCGGGGCAGGTTGCAATGCCCGTAAAACTCCCGATGCACAGGTTGTCAATCCAGAGCCCCGTGCCGCCTATTCGAAGCTCGTCCACATCGCCCACCAGTACAATCTCTCCCATAGGTCCTTCGGGTGTATAGCCTTCGGCGACATGCACTTCTACTCCGCCCAACATCGCAGGAATTGCAGTTCCATCAACGAGGAGGCCCACACCATTGATCTCGATGTACGCGGAATGTGCAAAGTCGAAGAACTCAAAGCACAGGGTATCTGTGGGGATGTTGGACAGATCAAAAACCGCCTGCGCGTAATGTATCTCCAGGACTGTTCCTGTGCCAAACGAGTAGGTTGGGTTGTAGCCCGTGTTACCCCCGGTCGACGGGTCAATTACGCTAATCCATTCATATTGCACGTTAAAGCTGGGGGGGGGGGCATACGG
>JAQWTJ010000009.1 GCA_029242765.1 Flavobacteriales bacterium
CCCATCGACCAGCATCCCGTCCACCGTGGATTGCTCGGCCCAGCCCGGCGCAACGCCGAGCAAGGTCGCCACCACCGGCTCCCCTTGGTTCATGACCACAACATCCTGCTCGAGCACTCCCCCGGCCCACGCCACCTCGTCCAGCACGGCGATCGAATCGGCCCACGCCTGATCTATAGTTGTCCCCTCAAGCGGCACCACGGCCCATGGGGTGTCGATGCTGCTGAACAATTCATCCACCAACCCTTCGATTCCATTGAAGGCCGACAAAATCGCAATCATCGCCGCCGTTACGGCCGCGATCACAACGGTCGAAATTCCGCTGATCAGATGGACCATGCGGTGCGACTTTCGAGCCAGCAAATACCGGCGGGCCATGCGCAGCGGGAGGTTCACAGGTCCTTTAGCAAATCATTGATTTCCTCGTACCGGTCCAGCGTGTCGTCGATATGAAACCGCAGCTCGGGCACGCGTCGAAGATGATTGGCCACTTTTGCTGCCAATTCTTTGCGTATCAAATGTCCCTCGGCCATCACCAAGGCCAACCCTTCCTCCGGTGTGCCGGCATTGTTCAGTGCCATGAAGCTCAGATTCACGCGCGCCAGCCCCAAGTCAGGAGAAATCCGTACGGAAGTGACCGTGATAAAATGCCGGTCATACTTACTGTTTGCGTCGCGTTGAAGGATTGCGCCGATCTCCTTTTGCAGGGTCTGCCCAATGCGTTCTTGTCGGATACTTCCCATGGCCGAAAAGTACGACCCGCAGCGTTTCAGCCGCCCGTGCAAATTCTAATGAAGCCCCGAGAGCTATGGAGCAAATAGGTTCCGGCTGCGGGCAATTCCTCGGACTCGCCCACCTTGAGCTCTTTGACCAGGCCGCCCACGGCGCTGTACACGCGCAGCGGCACGGTTCCGCACACCGTCAACCGACGCCCTTCCAGTTGGAAGTCTTCCCCAAAAACCAAGGTTGCAAGCTCGCTTCCGTCCAGCTCACTCACGGCGTCAACTTCTAGCGTGTCGCAATTGTCGTGTTCTGGAATCCAATCATCATCGCGGATGAATTGCATCCCCTCATCGGAGGTCACGCAGCATAGCACCGGGTCCCAATCTGCGGTGCACTGGTAGGCCCCCGGGGCGAGCACCCCGTTCATCGAACCGATGCCCTCGACCCAGAATTCGTTGAAATTGGGATTATCGGGGTACAGCGACAGTTCAATTCGCTGTGAAACGGAACCATTGGCCCACTGGATTTCATCCACCGCCGCCACCACCATCGGCATCTCGCACAACGGTGAAATCAGCGTATCGCCCACCTCAACGTCAAAATCGTAGTACATCTTTTCGCCGTCCAAAGGCATCCACGTGTCGCGCACAAACACTTGCTGCGTCACGGCATCTTCTCGAATCCAGCCCATCAAAACTTCAAACTCGCCGCCGTAAAGCTGCATCATCCCCTGGTAGGACACCCCTTCAAACACGGTGTCCCCTGAGGTGTAATAGGTCATCGGTGTAGGGACCCAGCCGCCTTCATAGACTTGCCATTGCCGCCCTTCATCGAGCAGGGGCACGTAGTCTTGGGCGTAGGCTGGCGCGAGCAGGCTGAGTGCAAGGAGCGTCAGGGGTAGGAGGGCGAGGTGTTTCATTGTTTCACAAGTCTTTCGTCAACAATTGTCTACTGAGCGTGCGACTATAAAGGAAACCACAACGCGAATGCAAAGGTTGCAAAAAGCTTGGCCAATTCGCCTCGCTTTTAAACCGTCAGTAGAGGTAGCTGTTGTACGGGAAGCGTTGAGCGTGGATCTCACGCACCTCTGCATAAAGGACTTCGCGCAAGCTGTCGAGTCCGTCTTTTTGGATGGCTGAAACGAAGACGACACAGCCCTCGTGATCGGAAAACCGCGCTCTCAGGCCGTCGAGCACCGCGTCCACCGGCGGGTCTTCAGGGCCGCTGGGCAGCAGGTCCACTTTGTTAAACACCAGCATCGTCGGCCGGTCGGCCGCGCCGATTTCTGTCAATGTAGAACCCACCACGCGCAAGTGGTCCTCAAATTGGGGGTGGGACACATCAATTACGTGGATCAATAAATCGCTTTCGCGGGTCTCGTCCAGCGTGCTTTTGAAGCTCTCAATCAACTGGTGCGGCAGCTTGCGAATGAAGCCCACCGTGTCGCTCAGCAGAAAAGGTAGGTTGCCCAGCACCACCTTCCTAACGGTCGTGTCGAGCGTGGCAAACAGTTTGTTTTCTGCAAACACGTCGCTTTTGCTCAAGCGGTTCATCAGTGTGGATTTGCCGGCATTGGTGTACCCGACCAGTGCGACGCGAACAAGTGCCCCGCGATTTCCGCGTTGGGTTTGCATTTGCTTGTCGATGGCGAGCATATCCTTCTTTAGCGCTGCAATGCGGTCGCGAATGATCCGTCGATCCGTCTCAATTTCCTTCTCACCCGGCCCTTTCATTCCGATCCCGCCTTTCTGCTTCTGCAGGTGCGTCCACATACCGGTCAACCGTGGCAATAAGTAGTTGTATTGGGCGAGCTCGACTTGGGCTTTTGCGTGGGCCGTTCGAGCCCGTTGAGCGAAAATATCGAGAATCAAATTGCTCCGGTCCAGCACCTTTACTTCTTCGCCTATTTCTTCGCTCAGGTTCCGAAGTTGAGAAGGAGACAGCTCATCATCAAAAATAATCAGATCGATGCAATGTTCTTCGACATAAGCCTTGATTTCCTGCAGCTTGCCCGATCCCACAAAGGTGCGCACATCCGGATGAGGCAAGCCCTGGGTGAAGGTGGCGACGGTCTCAGCATGCGCTGTTCGCGCGAGAAACTCCAATTCGCTCAAGTACTCCTCGAGCAATTCACGCGGCTGATCTCGCGTGACAATTCCCACCAAGATGCACCGCTCCGGTGGCCCGTCCTTCCGTTGTTTCGTTTTGTCGAGCATCAATTCTTGGTAATCACTTGCGAAAGTCCTCGATATACAAGGCCAATCCGCGCACTTCAGCAGGACTCAGCCCCTTGAGCGGTGGCATCAAGCCCTTGCCGTATTTGATGATGATCTCGCGTTGCTTCATGCTGATTGTCGACGTGCTCAAGTCGGGCGCGCTTGACGCCATCAATCGCCCGTCGGGCCCGTGGCACAAGCTGCACTTCATCGTGTAAAGTTTGCGCGCTTGCCCCGGGTCAATCGTCTCGATGGCACCGGTTTTAGACTGGTTAGACCCGGCCTGCCCATCCCCACAAGCGGTGCATAGCGCACACAGCAAAAGGGCCGAAAAGGCCACAGTTATGGCTTTATTCAAAACCACCCGTAGGCCTCAAAGCCCGCCAGGAATGGCCACGGAATGCCCGCCAGCACCAGCAAGAGTGCGATGCTCATCCATGTGGATTGCTTGCGCCATTTCGCCTGATCGCCCTCTGCTTTTTTGGTCAGTATGTGTCCGAACGTACCGGCGACAATTGCCAGCACCATAATCATCGGATGTTCCATAGTAAAAAAGCGAGAGAGGTCGCCCATTTTCATCATGTACAGCGCAAGTCCCAACAGGAGTTGCGTGTGCATTAGAATCATGGTGATGAGCCCAAGCTTTGCCTGCTGGGCACTAAAAGCAGTGCCCTCTGTGCGGCGGCCGATGATGGCCCGAATCACCGTCCACACTAGAACGGCCAGCAGCACCCAACGAAGGGCGCTGTGTAAATGATTGAATCCTGTTAACATGGGTGGAAGATATTACACCACGCCTTGGTCGAGCATCGCGTCGGCAACTTTCACAAAGCCCGCGATGTTTGCGCCGCGGAGGTAGTCCACCTTGCCGTTCTCATCCGAGCCGTACTTGACGCACTGATCGTGGATGTCCTTCATAATTGCCTTGAGCTTTGCGTCCACTTCTTCGCGTGTCCAGCTCATCCGCAGGCTGTTCTGAGACATTTCAAGCCCCGAGGTGGCCACGCCGCCTGCATTGGACGCTTTGCCCGGAGCAAACAACAACCCCGCCTCTTGGATGGCCTCGACGGCTTCAGGCGTGCAGGGCATATTGGCCCCTTCAGTCACGATGCGAACGCCTCCTGCAATTAAAGTCTTTGCCGCATCACCGTCCAGCTCGTTTTGCGTCGCACAAGGCAGCGCAATGTCGCATTCCACGCCCCAGGGCTTCTGTCCTTTGTGATATGTCACGCCTGTGAAAGCCTCGGCGTATTCTGAAATGCGGCCCCGGCGTTCATTTTTCAGCTCCATAATCCAAGCCAATTTCTCTGCATCAATCCCTGAAGGGTCATGCACATAGCCCTTCGAATCTGACATGGTCAGCACGATGCCACCCAATTCGGTGGCTTTTTCAGCAGCGTATTGTGCGACGTTGCCCGAGCCCGAAATCACGACGTGCTTGCCGGAAAAGGACTCCCCCTGCGCGGAGAGCATTTCTTGAGCAAAGTACACGGTGCCATAGCCTGTGGCTTCCGTACGAATCAGCGACCCGCCCCAGCTGATGCCCTTGCCAGTGAGCACACCGGTGAACTCGTTGCGTAAGCGCTTGTACTGTCCAAACATGTAGCCGATCTCGCGACCGCCTACGCCGATATCGCCGGCGGGAACGTCCGTGTCCGGGCCGATGTGGCGATGCAGTTCGGTCATGAAGCTCTGGCAAAAGCGCATCACTTCGGCGTCGCTCTTGCCCTTTGGGTTGAAGTCTGAACCTCCTTTGCCGCCGCCCATAGGCAGGGTGGTCAGCGAGTTTTTGAATACCTGCTCAAAGCCGAGGAACTTCAAGATGCTGAGATTTACAGAGGGGTGAAAGCGCAGCCCGCCTTTGTACGGGCCGATGGCTGAATTGAATTCCACCCGATAGCCTCGGTTCACTTCAATTCCTCCTTGGTCATTGGTCCAAGGCACGCGGAACATGATGGTGCGTTCGGGCTCAATCAAACGCTCGAGTATAGCGGCGCCGCTGTACTTGGGGTTCTTCTCGATGAAAGGAATGAGGGTTTCAGCCACCTCATGGACGGCTTGAATGAACTCAGGTTGGCCTGGGTTTTGGCGCTCCACTTGGGACATGAAGGCCTGGAGAGTTGACTGCTCCATAACAATACTATTCACGTGTGTTGACGTTACGGCCCCAAAGATACGGCAGTTGTTGGCGTCAAGGCAAGGCCAAAAACGACCTAATTTGAAGTCATGCTATTGATCATTGTTCAGTAAACACGATGACCTTGCGCGCACTTCCTCCTGGATACCGCTCGATTAATAATTGCCCCGGTTGATGTTGAGCGGGTCGTCCTAGAACATCATAAGTTCCAATCGGTTGATTTCCTGCCATGTTCGGTGCGGCTCCAATGCCATTGGTGTTTTCACCGAACGAGGTCCATATCCAGTTGCAACGAAGTACCGGGTTCCCCGACATCCAGCCCTCATAAAGACGAAGTTGGAGTTGGAAAGGCACCTCTAAATCAGTTAAATCAACAAAAGGCTCATAGATCAAATACCGGGGCTGTGGTTCCGAATTTTCACCAAACCCATATGCATTTGGAGCGGTGTCTAGATTTTCTGCGGCGAGCAGTGTGCCGAAGTTGTCAAACAGCGCAAACCCGGCATAGCCGTACCAATAAGAAGTTTGATAATCAGGTGTTACAAGGACTTCAAGGTATCCTTGAGCTGCATCACCAACGGTCACCACGTCCACTTGGATTGAATCACAAAGCTCTATAGGCGGTCCATCACCTCCGCACTCGGCATTGAGGCACTCATTCAAAGACCAGAAAGGCACGGTTCCATCACAGCCACCCCATGTAAATTCTGCGCAAGAACCTATTTCTGCGTCCCAGTAATACGCTGGAATTGCGGCAAAGCACGGCCCAGGGTCAGGCGCAAGGGTACAGGGGTCAACCTGGCCTCTTAATTCCATACTTAATAGCAGGCAAAACAATATTGAAAGGGAGCAAAGAGACTTCATGGGTAAAAGACCGATTTGTCAAATATAAGGTTGCATAATAGTTGAAAATCAATCATATATGAAGTATTCTGATGCTCATCAGGGTTTGGCTGTGGCAACACAGCTCTTCGTCCCATCATTTTGAGCCTTGAGTTGCAGAAGAAAGGGCAAGGAATTTACAAGCACCCGGTGCGGCCGCCGTCCACGGGCAAATTGATGCCACTGATGTAGGCAGCAGCCGGGCTGGCAAGAAAGGCGACCGCTTGGCCGACTTCTTCGGGCTCACCGAGTCTTTTTAGGGGCACGGCAGCGGCCATGGCGTCGAGCGCATCCTGTGTTGTGCCTCCGGTCTTAGCCGCTTTGCCTTCTGCAATTTGGTCGAGCCGTGCAGTTCGGGTCGGCCCGGGCAGCACGTTGTTCACCGTGATGCCGTCTGCGCCCAGTTCGTTGGCGAGGGTTTTAGACCAATTGGCCACGGCACCCCGTATGGTGTTGGACACACCCAGACCGACCAGCGGCACCTTGACGCTTGTGGAAATAACGTTGACGATGCGCCCGTAGCCAGAGCTTCGCATGCCCGGCAGGCAGGCCTGCACCAAATGATGGTTGCAGATCAAGTGCTGCTGGAATGCCGCGTTGAAGGCGTCGGTCGGCGCCAGGTGGGCCGGACCAGCAGCCGGGCCGCCGGTGTTGTTCACCAGGATGTTGACCGGGCCTGCGGCGACGATTTGAGCGGCGACACTTTCGACCGTTGCCGGGTTGGAGAAGTCGGCCACGGCCACAGTGTGGTTGAGCGTTTGGCCCGAGGGGGCGTTTGGTGCGAGGGTGGTGCGAGCGCTTTCAAGGCGGTCGGCGTTGCGGGCGAGCAGTGTCACACGGCAGCCCAACTTCGCCAAGGCCTGCGCGGTGGCCAATCCGATGCCTTGCGATGCACCGGCCACCAAGGCGTGCTTTCCTTCGAGGTTCAAATCCATGCGGCGAAATTAGCCCTCATCCCGAGACTTAACCTAGGCATAACATTGAATCCGAGCTTGTGTGAAAGAGGTCCTTCATCTTTGCGGCGAATTTTAGAATCAATGTTGACTCTCTTCACCACCGTCGGATTCATCCTAGCCGGCTATAGCGTTATCGCAAACGACAGCGTGCAAACCCTCGGAACGTGGATTGCATCGAACCGTGAGCGCTTCAAATGGACCACTTTGTGGGCAGCTGCTGCGTCCGTCCTCGTCTTCACGTTGGTCTTCGGCTGGTACACCGGTGGCGGCGACATCTCATTCGGCCGATTGAACAAGATCCCGTATATCGAGCCGCAATGGTACCACGCCATGGCCCCATTGGCTTTGGTTTTGCTAACCCGCAAAGGCATACCGGTATCGACATCCTTCCTGGTGCTCTCAGCATTTGCTTCCACTTTCGTTTTGGAGAAAATGCTCATGAAGTCCATATTGGGCTATGGTTTGGCCGCCGTTGTGGCTTACTTTCTGTGGCTCGGAATCTCTCGCTTTATCAACGAAAAGGAAGACGTCAGCGAAAAGGCAGGCAAGTTCTGGCGCGTATTCCAATGGCTCTCCACAGGGTTCCTCTGGTTCACTTGGCTTTCACACGATGTTGCCAACATCGCGGTTTTCCTCCCGCGCACGATTACAGGGGTCCAATTGGCCTTGATTATTGTCTTCTTCGTGCTTGGCCTTGGCCATATTTTTTACAACCAGGGCGGAAAAATTCAGAACATTGTCCTCGACAAGCAGAGCACCAAGTACGTACGTTCGGCGACCTTCATCGACCTGACTTACGCCTTCTTGTTGCTGTACTTCAAAGGTGTGAATGACATTCCAATGTCGACGACTTGGGTCTTTGTTGGGCTGCTGTGCGGAAGGGAATTGGCCTTGAACACGGGCCTAACGAAAAAGGGCAATCTCAAGTCAATATTCCCCATCGTTGCCAAGGATTTCCTCAAGCTCATCGTCGGACTGACCGTTAGCGTTTCAATAGTACTGGCGATCCACTACGGCACGGACCAAGGCAGGATTGCAGAAGAAGTTGCAGCGCCAGCACAGGTAGAAACCCCATCTGGTGTTGAATCAGAGGCAGAATCTGCGACTGGTACACAGAAAAACAAAGTAGATAAGGCCGTTGAATATGCAGAATAAGATGCGCCTAAGTTGCTTTATTGAAAATTAAATGAAGATTTCTTTTACGTCCTTATGGTCCTGCCTCTTGGTGCCCTGCATTGTGGTATGCATCAGCACCATCACGGTGCAAGGGCAACAGTTAATTGATAGTAAGTTTGGCAACGGGGTCAATGTCATCGCACAGGATTCCAGCTTTTCGTTAAAGTTCAATTACCGCGTGCAGAGCTTAATGCTGACGGAATGGGAAGCTCACAATGTCGGAATGGATATGGGCGTCGAAGGCGTCGATGCTCCTAATGTGGATATTAATTGGCTTATCCGTCGTTCGCGCCTGAAATTTTCAGGTTTTGCACACAATTCACGATTGCAATACAAGATTGAGCTTGGCTTGTCAAATCGCGACCATGGTGGCGAGTCACCAGAGACCAATAACACATCGAACCTAATTCTAGACGCCTTTGTTCAATATAAGCTAGTTGGGAATTTCGAGGTCTGGATTGGTCAGACGAAGCTCCCTGGAAACCGTGAGCGCGTGATTTCTTCACAGAAATTGCAATTCGTCGACCGGAGTTTGGTCAATTCGCGGTTCAACATCGACCGTGACATGGGTGTCCAGTTTCGGAACACCTATACCATAGGTGGCATGGTAACTAAGCAAGCCCTAGCCATTTCTCAAGGTGAGGGGCGCAACCGAACGGTGGGTAACCAAGGTGGTCTTGAGTACACCGGTCGATTAGAATTGTTGCCTATGGGGGAGTTCACAGGCAAAGGGGACTACTATGGTTCAGATTTGAAGCGCGAGAAGAAGCCGAAGCTCTCCCTTGGTATCACCTATGACCACAACCGCAACGCCGCCCGCGAGCGAGGAAATTTGGGCAGTTATATGGTGGATAGTGCCTATAACACGCTCAACACCATCTTTATCGATTGTATGTTCAAGCACCGTGGGCTGTCGTTCATGGCGGAATTCGCATCCAAAGAAGCTGTGGGCGAGCGCTTAATGGACGGTGATGACCTTGTCAACAATTACTATACGGGCAACGGCTTGAGCTTACAAGCGGGTTATTTAATGAAGAATAATGTTGAGTGTGCTTATCGGTATACAACCATTACACCTGAACTCATTTCGGGTCGTGGATTCCAGGACATGTACACCTTCGGGCTGTCGAGGTACGTATCGGGGCATAGTCTCAAGATTCAAACAGATTTTAGCTATGTTAAGGAAACGGCCCAGCTGAGTAATGAAACGTCTGGATCCTTTATCTACCGCTTCCAAGTTGAGGTAGCATTTTAATATCTACGACCTTGCGCAAAAGGAATTGGGTTTGAGCATTCCGCTCTTCCCCATTTTTTAAGGCTAAATACAAAGCGGATGAAAAATCTGGAACATATCGGCATTGCGGTTGGCGACCTGAAGGAGGCCGAACGGATTTTCGGCGATGTGTTGGGCGAAGAGCCGTACAAGCGCGAGGAGGTGGCGAGCGAGGGTGTGTTGACTTCGTTTTTTAACGCGGGCGACACGAAAATCGAGCTGCTCGTCCCCACATCTGAACAAAGTGCGATTGCTCGCCACTTGGAAAAGCACGGCCCGGGCCTGCACCATGTGGCTTTCTTGGTCGACGATTTGGACGCCGAACTTGAGCGTTTGACCGCCTTGGGCTATCGCGTGGTCACCGCTCCTAAGGCGGGCGCTGACGGAAAGCGCATTGCCTTCCTTCACCCGAACGATACCGCCAAGGTGTTGGTCGAACTGTGTGAGTAAACGGCTAAAAAATGGAAGCGCCCCGGACTTTTCCAGAGCGCTTCACTTAACCAAATTGCTTGCCTGCTTCACCGGCGGTGAGGCAACTACGTTGTGAATCGTAGCCTTGGCAACATTACGTCCAAGCAATGCCGGCGGCTGTAAGAATAGCGCGCCATGCGTATGTAAGACTCCGCTGATAGCTGAATAGTTGCTTTGATTAGGCGCCCTCCTGGAGCAGAGCGATGGCTTGGGCGACGATCTCAGGGCTGTCTGAAACATTCTCAATGTCCGGACGGTCCATGACCTGGTGCATAATGGCGCGTTGCCGATTGCCGCGCTTGAGCGCCTCGGCGTAGTCGATATGGGTGAACGTCACTTGGCTGTACAGTGGCACCCATTGGTCCGGATGCTGTTTCGCAATTCTACCCTCGATGCGCTTTTGCAGCAAGAACATAGGGTCGCCTGTGAGGTCGCGCATTTCGATGAAGTTGCGCAAGGCCAACTCCAAAATCGCATCCCCATTCGCCTTGCGCAATTCGCTGTATTGGGCAAGCATTTCACCCCAATGTCCACCGCCGTCCGCGTCCAGAAAGCGGTCCATCAGCCCGTCGAGAACGGTGCAATCTTCAAAGCCACAGTTCATGCCTTGGCCGTAAAAAGGTACGATGGCGTGAGCCGAGTCGCCCACCAAGGCCACGCGGTCGTTTTCGTGCCAAGGCGCACATTTGACCATGGCCAGCGAGCTTAGGGGGTGGCTGTCCCACTGGGCTTTCAAGTCGGGCATCAGCGGAACGAAATCCGGGAAGTGCTTCTCGAAATAGGCCAACGCTGCGTCTGAATCGACAATTTCATCGAAGGAATCAACCCCTTCAAAAGGCGCAAATAGCGTGCAAGTGAAACTGCCGTCGGGGTTGGGCAGGGCCATCAGCATAAAGTGGCCGCGCGGCCATATGTGCAGCCCGTCGCTGGGGAGTTGGAAGTCGCCTTGGCCGTCGGGCTTGAGCTCGAGCTCCTTGTAGCCGTGCTTTAAATACTCTTGCGAAGCGTCAAAGCGGTCGCCTTTCATCATGCGCATACGCACGGCAGAGAAAGCGCCGTCCGTGCCGAAGAGGCGGTCGGCTTTGCGCTCTCCACCTGCCCCGAAGTTGAGTGTTACACCGTCGTCGTCTTGCCGGTAGTCCTCTAGTTTGTGGTTGAAGTGCACCTGGGCCTGCCCTGTTTTCTCAGCCGCCTCCAGTAGCAGCTGGTTGAGCGAGCCGCGCGCCACGGAATAGATGCACTCACCTTCGCCGAATCGACCGCCTTCCGCTCGGCCATAGGGTTGAAATGTTAAACTGCCGTCCAACGCATGCATCCGTCGCCCTTTCACGGGCATAGAAATTTCTCGCACTTCATCTTGGACGCCCGCTAAATCCAAAGCCTTCCACCCGCGCTCACTCAGAGCCAAGTTGATTGATCGCCCGCCCACATCGCCTGCCGTGCGGGGATCTGGGCGCCTATCAAAGATGTCCACGGTGTAGCCACGACGGGTGAGCATCAGGGCCCACAGGCTGCCTACGAGTCCTGCGCCAACAACGGCAATGCGTTCGCGGGTTTCACTCATGCGCTCAATGCTTGCCTTAAATCTGCTACAAGATCTTCTGCGTCCTCGATTCCACAACTGATGCGAATCAGAGAATTTGCAATGCCAAGGGCATTACGGGCCGGTTCTGGGACCGAGGCGTGGGTCATCAGTGCGGGGTGCTCAATCAAACTCTCTACACCACCCAGCGATTCTGCAAGCGCGAAGACGGCGGTTGTCTCGCACACCTTTCGTGCCGCGGCCACCGTGTCGTCCTTCAAAGTGAAGGAGAGCATGCCGCCGAAGTCGGCCATCTGCCGCGCAGCCACATCGTGGTTTCTAAAGTTGGCCAATCCAGGCCACAAGACCTTGTCCACAGCGGGGTGGCTCGTCAGAAAATCAGCCATGGCCGCACCGTTGGAGCAATGCTGCTTCATGCGCAAATTCAAAGTCTTGATGCCGCGTAAAACCAAAAAGCAGTCCATCGGGCCAGGCACCGCGCCGGAGTTGTTTTGGTGCGTTCGCAAGACCTCATCCACAGCGGCATCCCGCGTCATCAGTGCGCCCATCACCACATCGGAGTGCCCACCAAGGTACTTGGTTACGCTGTGCATGACGATGTCTGCTCCGAGCTCCAAGGGGTGCTGCAGGGCGGGTGTTGCGAAGGTGTTGTCCACGGCGAGCAAGGCCTTGTGGCCTTGGAGCAGGTCGGCCACCGCCCGCAAATCTGTGATGCGCATCAGCGGATTGGTTGGAGTCTCAAGCCAAACCAGTTTCGTTTTCTCGTTCAACGCCTTGCCTACGGCTGCTACATCCTGCGGGTCGACAAAGTGGAAAATGATGCCGTACCCTTCATAAAGGCTGGTGAACAGGCGGCGCGTTCCGCCGTACAAATCATCCCCGGAAATGACCTCATCTCCCGGCTTCAGCGTCTTCAGTACCGCATCAATCGCGGCCAAACCGCTCGAAAATGCCAAACCGTGGTCGCAGCCCTCAAGCTCAGCAAAGGCACGTTCCAGCGCGTCGCGCGTAGGGTTTGAAGAGCGGCTGTACTCGTAGCCCTTGTGCACCCCAATTGCGTCTTGCACAAAAGTCGAACTCATATACACGGGGGTCATAATGGCTCCCGTTTGTTGGTCGACTTCCACCCCGGCGTGCACGGCAATCGTGCCGAAGCCGAGCTTCTTCTTCACATCATTCATGCCGCAAAAGTCGGGCGTTCATTCCAATTTTCCTTCTTCCCTTTCCGATGCTAATCGTCGTTGCCAAATGGGCACGATGAACAAGCCAGCAATAAGGAAGATGAAACTGGTGGCCACCCGCCACCCTAGAGCGGTGATTGCCAATGCAGTGGCCCCTCCTAATTCCCCGAAGAAGCTGTTCAACCCCCACTCGGCGACCCCGCTTGATCCGGGCGTGGGTGAGACGAGCATAATTACCCACAGCACGAGTTGACGGCCCAAAAGCAGCGCCCCATCGATTGACGGCAGAGGCAACAGAACCACACCCATCACCCCTCCGAGTGTAGCGAACCGAGCGAGCCAGCTCACCAGGGTCCAGAATCCGGCCTTCAGCCAAATCTTGACGGGCAGCCGCTGGATGGCGCCCGCTGAGGCGGTGGTTTCTATCGAAAATTTCACCGCCCGCCGCCGCCATCGCGAAAGCAGCCTGAACTTGAAAACCCGAGCAACCGTGCCTTGAAAGACCCGCGGACCCGTCATAATTCCCCCCACCGTCACGGCAGTTAACCCCACGGTCAGCCCCCAGCCCGTCCAAAACACCCCCTGTAAGCCTCGGTCTCCTATCAACCATTGCGAGGCGTCTGGGAACGCCGCCCCTCCCAATGCGCCGAGCACCAGTGGCACAGCCAGCAGGAAGAACGCTTGGTCGAGCAAGGCAGTTGCCACCACAATCGCCGTGCTGCGCCCCGCACTCAACCCCTCCTTGCTCATGGCCCATATCCCCACAGCACCGCCCCCTACAATCCCGGGTGTGATGGCCGATGAAAACTCCCAAATCCCAATCACTTCAGCCGCCTGCCGCCACCCTAGACGATCTTGCCTCCGGTCGCCACTGCCACTCATCAGGCGCAGTCTGGCAATATTGGCCCCCACTCTCGCCACAATGGTCAGTGCAGTAAGAGTTAGTGCCAGCCACCATCCCGGTTGCAATTCGGCGGCCTTCATGGCATCCCAACCCGTTTCTTTCACAGCCTCCGCAAGCATCCATCCCACCACGGCCATACCCAAGACGAGTGGGATCCACAGCTTCTTGGTGATTAGCTCAGGCGACTTGGCTTCGGGCGACTGGGTTTCAGCTGACATGGCTCTTCATTCCTTCGGTGCAATTTCGGCAGATATCGATGCCCTTTCGATTGGAAAAAATCGCTCGCCTAAATTTTTGATAGGATTTGCCGTGCCAAATCTTGTTGAACCCGCGGCCGTCTGCGCTCAATTGGCCCATCTCATGCTCGGCGTCTTTATCGAAGCAACACGGCACCACCCGCCCATCCCAGGTCACCACAGCCCCCTCCCACATCCGCCGGCATTCGTCCTTCATCGGATTTCGAATCGCCCAGCGTTCTGGACCGGTCCCTTTACCCCCGCTCTCGACGCGGTCGTACCGCCTCAAGGCTGGGTCTTGCGTGAGCAGCGGATGACCGTCTTGCGGCGCTTCGATCTGTGCGGTTTTGATCTCCAAGCGGTCTACGCCCGCCTCGCGTGCCATGCTCTGTATCCGCTTCAGCTGATGTTCATTCTGCCCGGTGACAAGGAACTGCCATACCACCTGCATGCCGCTTCGCCGCCACCATCCATTGCTCCCCTCGCTGCGCTGCCGCTGTTTTCGCGCCTCAAGCAGGGCCTGCGTCCCCTCCATCACCTTGGTTAGGCGCCCGCCGATCCGGTACTGTTCGTAGGCAGCCTGGTCCGCCCCATCGATAGATATGACTATCCGATTCAAACCGCACGCCACAATCCGCTCGGCCCGATCCGGGGTGATATGATGCGCATTGGTTGATGTGCTGACATACACGCCATGCTTCCGTGCGCTCCGCACGATGTCTTCAAAGCCCGGATGCAACAGCGGCTCACCCTGAAAATAGACGTTCAAATACCAGAGTTTAGAACCGATGTCCTCCAACAGGCCTTCCAACATCCTCACATCGAGCATTCCTGTGGGGCGTGAAAACGATCGCAAGCCCGAGGGGCATTCGGGGCAGCGCAAATTGCAAGAGGTTGTCGGCTCGATGCTCAGGGCTAGCGGCCCACAGCCCTGTGGCATCAACGGATTTCCTGTTCGTCGCGCCCGGCGATAGGCGTACGCTATGCGCATCGCGTTATTCACTTTAGCGATCCACGGTGCGCCAGCCACTCGGCCTATGCGTTTACGATTCCACAATGCTTCACCTTGGGTCATTCGGGAGCGAAGGTAACCGCACTGGCCGGCTTAGAGCTTGAGCCATAAGATGAAAGGAGCAAGGGATTGTTGACACGCGCGCGCCCAAAAACCAGTCGAGTTAAACGAACAAATTCAAGCAATCGTCCAGTCTTTTGGATGTGAATACTGACCTATTTTAGCGGGGTGATTCTCATTGACGACACCTTGCTTTCGGCGGATTTGTTCGAAAAGCATTTCTGCTGCGACTTGGCGGCTTGCAAGGGCGCATGCTGTGTGGAAGGTGAGAACGGTGCGCCGCTTCAAGAGGATGAACTCGAACGGCTCGAGGAGGTGTTTGACGTCATCGCCCCGCGGCTCACAAAAAAGGCGCGCGCCGTGATTGAGCGCGTGGGTTTGTTTGCGGTGGACGACGATGGAGAGCTTGTTACGCCTATCATCAACGGAAAGGAGTGCGTCTACGCCGTGTTTGACGAAAAAGGCATAGCAAAATGTTCCATCGAGCAGGCTTTTTTGGAAGGAGAGACTGATTGGCACAAGCCGATGAGTTGCCATTTGTACCCGATTCGATTGACGCAGCTAAAGGATGTGGTGGCGCTGAATTATCACCGTTGGCCCATTTGCGAGGCGGCGACGCTTTGTGGGGAGAAGTTGGGAATGAGTGTGTTGCGATTTTGCAAGGCAGCTTTGATTCGCCGGTTCGGTGCGGAGTGGTATGAACAGGCGTTGGCTGCCGAGCGGCATTGGCTTGAAAACGAGCAAGGGCAATGAAGGAGGTGATGGCGATATTTTTCGTTTTTGTTGTACAGGCCTTGGCCTTTGCACAGCCGCATCGCTTGACGCTCGAGCGCGCGTTGAGTAGCAGTGGCGATGATGTTGTTGTGGGGGTCGAAGGGGCCGGTCCATCCATGGAGTTGTTCTTCACGCGCAGCGGCGGGGCCTTGTGGTCGGCGCGTTGGGCGGGGACGGGCTGGGGCGAAATTGGGGGCACGAACTTGGTGCCGGCTATTGAGGGGCTTTGGCCGGGGTTGGTCGGTGTGGAACACGTGGACATTGACACGGCGTTGTGGGTCGCGGTAATCGGGGTGTGCAACGGGGTTAACCCGGACTTGGATTGCAGGATTTATTGGTCGCAGCGTGAACACCAACCTTCCGCAATCGGGGGTGAGGGGAACTGGAGTGAGCCACAGCTCGTCCCAGCGGCGGCGGCTTTGGGCGGTCGACAAAGGATGCCCCAGCTTGCGCCACCACCGCATCGGGGGGACATCGTGTTTGCATCGGATGCCGCGGGCGGGCCGGGCGCTCAGGGTGGGTACGACTTGTACCGCATCTCTCGCAGGAGCGGGTACCGGGAACTGGAGCCTATGGTGGGGCTGAACAGCGCTTACAATGAGTGGGGATGGTGCGCGAGCGGCGGCAGTGCAAACGGTGTGATGGAGTGGTTTTCGAGCGACCGACCGCATGCGGCGGGTGAGCGCATGGTCGGCGGCGGCCTGGACATCTGGTGCCGGCGACAAGTGATGGTTGCCGATGCGGGGTGGGCCGGCCATCGGCTGCGCCTGATGTGTGGCGAGCGTCCAGCGGTAGGATGGGACGTGAGTGCGGGTCCGGGGCACGGCGCGACAACAAATGAGAGCGGTTGGGCGCCTTTGGATGGCTTGGCAAAAGGGACGTCGCATCTGCTGCAGGTCAGCCCGGGGCGCCGAGCTGAACCTTCGGACTGCGGCACGTTTTGGGCCGAAGTTGTGGCGTCGGATGGACGTGTAATTCGCACCTTGCGGCTGGACCGAGACCAGAGCACCGGTGCGTGGCTTTTGGTGTTGTTGCCGCTTAAAGATATTGCTGCGTTTGCTATCGCCGAGCCGCTGGACCGCTCGACATTGGGGGGCGCACGGGCTGGTCGCAGCCCCGAGGCCTGGGCACAACGGGACCGCACGGCGCTACTGCTCTACGAAAAGGGCGCCGCAGATATCAGCTCAGAAGGCCGCTCTGAGTTAAAGGCTGTGGCCACCGTGATGTTACGCCAGCCGCATTGGCGAGTGGAACTCACCAGCCACACTTCAGCTGTGGGTGCCACAACCTTCAACGAGCAGCTCGCTTGGCGTCGCGCAGAAAGCGCGGCGAATTTCCTTTCAACCCTAGGCGTAGATCGAGATCGAATCGGCCTTTCTGGGCGAGGTGAACAAGAGCCGCGCAATCACTGCGTAGAGGGCACGCCCTGCACTCCAGCGGAGCATGCATGGAATCGCAGAACGGAAGTGAAGTGGTTGCGCTCGACCCAACAGGATTGACTAATTTCGCGCCATGTTAATTGAAGTCATGCGGGCCAAACTGCACCGCATCACCGTTACTGAAGCGGACCTGAATTACATTGGGAGCATCACACTGGACCCCGCGCTCATTGAGGCAGCAGGGCTTGTTGAGGGGGAAAAGGTGCAGATTGTCAATTGCAACAACGGCGAGCGTATTGAGACGTATGTTATTTGTGGAGAAGCCAATACAGGCGCAGTGTGCTTGAACGGCCCAGCTGCACGACGCTGCGCACCCGGCGATATCATCATCGTGATCGCCTACGGGAGCATGCCAATTGAAGAGGCTCGGACTTTCAAACCTACAGTCGTCTTTCCTGACACGGCCACCAACACTCTCGGATGACCATCGGCCTTAAAATTGACCTAAAGAGCACCCTGCGCTATTTGTTTTTTCTGGCGATAGGCGTGGGTTTGTTTTGGCTGGCGGCGGGAACCGTGGAAGATCCGGATGCGCTTTGGGCAGATATGCGCAAAGTGAAATGGGAGGGCATCGCCGCCTCGGTCTTGCTGGGTTATACAGCTATCATCAGCCGCGGTTTGCGCTGGCAACTTTTGATGCGCCCCATCGACATCGAGGTTCCAAAATCACGCGGCGTGCATGCGGTGGCTTTCGGCTATTTTGCCAACACCTTCGTCCCGCGATCAGGCGAAATTGCTCGCTGCGCCGCCCTCAATCAAACCGACGGAGTTCCAGTTGATAAGCTTTTCGGCACGGTCATTTCCGAGCGAATTATCGACTTCCTCATGCTCTTCATCTTCACGGTCGTCGCTGTGCTTCTAAACCTTGACGCGTTCAGCCAGTTTTCGAATTTCTTTGTCATACCTGAGTCGTTGTGGGACGCGCTTCCAGATTCGTTATTGGCCACACTTGTGGTCTTGTATGTTGTGGCAAAAGTGAGCGGTTTGGTCATCTGGACTCAGCGCAAGAAGCTCATGAAATGGGGCCCCGTTAAAAAGGTTGTCGACTTCTTCAGGGGAATCCTCGAGGGGCTGCTGAGCTTGCTTAAAATGAAGCGTCGCGGCGCATTCATCGGCCATACACTCTTCATCTGGAGCATGTACTATTTCATGGCCCTGGTCATTTTTTGGAGCATCGACGACTTGGCCACTCTCGGCCCGGAGCAGGCTTTATTTGTTATGGTGGCCGGAGGTTTCGGCATGGTTCTTCCGGCGCCTGGGGGCATCGGCAGTTATCACTACGCTGTACAATTGGCCTTCATCGCGCTTGGTTTTTCAGGCCAATTGGGCTTGGCCACAGCCAATGTCGTCTGGGCCACCCAAACGGGCATGATCGTCCTCTCGGGAGGCCTCGGCTATCTCGCATTGATGTCAGCGGGCATAGGACGTAATTTCCACCTTGACAAGCCATGAATAGCCCACGCGTTATGACTTTAGAACAAGCGCACCAGGCGTGCACTTCCTGGCAGACCGCTGGCGAGTCGGTGGTCTTCACCAACGGCGTGTTCGATTTGCTCCACCGGGGCCACGTAACCTACCTTGAAGCTGCACGTGCCATGGGTTCACGACTAATCGTCGGCCTCAATTCCGATAGCAGTGTCCGCACTCTAGACAAAGCTCCTAACCGGCCGATTGTCCCCGAACAAGACCGAGCTGCTGTGTTGGGTGGTCTTCGAAGCGTTGACGCCGTCGTCATTTTCACGGCCTCCACGCCACTCGAACTCATCGCTGAACTCAGGCCCGATGTTCTCGTTAAAGGCGGTGACTACGATCCTGATTGCGACGACTCAACGGACCCGCGCTACATCGTGGGTCGAGCTGAAGTCTTAGCCAATGGCGGTTCGGTCCGTATTGTCGAGCTTGTCCCCGGCCACAGCACCACGGCCATCGCCGCTCGTTTCAAGTCCAAGAATTGAGTTGACTGCGCGGCACCTTCGCCATGTCCTCGATTTGCGCGAGTTTATCGTCCGTCTAGCTAGACCGTTTCCTCTTCGAGGAATTTCGTTGTGAAATTGCCCGAGCGAAACTTTTCGTTCTGCATCAAGCGCTCATGGAACGGGATGGTCGTTTTGACGCCTTCAATGATGTACTCGCTGAGGGCGCGTTCCATCTTGGTGATGGCCTCCTCGCGCGTTTGTGCCGTCACAATCAGCTTGCTAATCATGCTGTCGTAATGAGGGGGGATCATATAGCCGCTGTACACGTGCGTGTCGATGCGGACGCCGTGGCCACCGGGCTGGTGGTAGTTTTTGATTACACCGGGGCAGGGAGCAAAGTTCCGCGCGGGGTCTTCAGCGTTGATGCGGCATTGGATCGAGTGCAACTTGGGGTAGTAATTGCGTCCTGAGATGCTCTTTCCATAGGCCAATTTCACCTGTTCTTTCACCAAATCGTAATCAATGACCTCCTCAGTAATCGTGTGCTCGACCTGGATGCGGGTGTTCATCTCCATGAAATAGAAGTCGCGGTTGGCGTCTACGAGAAATTCAACCGTTCCAACGCCCTCATACTTGACGGCTTCGCCTGCCGTGATAGCGGCTTGTCCCATCTTCTCACGCAGGTCGTCAGTCATGTACGGCGAAGGTGTTTCCTCGACAAGTTTCTGGTGGCGGCGCTGGATTGAGCAGTCACGTTCTGACATGTGGCACACCTTGCCGTTTTTGTCGCCGGCGATCTGGATCTCAATGTGGCGTGGCTCGACGATGAATTTCTCCATGTACATGCCGTCGTTTCCGAAGCAGGCCATAGCCTCTCTCCGGGTGCTCTCCCAACCTTCTTCGAGTTCCTTCTCGTCGTGGCACAACTGCATGCCCTTGCCGCCGCCTCCAGCCGTCGCCTTGAGCATAACGGGGTAGCCCACCTCTTTGGCACAAGCCACAGCGTCTTCAAAGGTTTCAAGAATCCCAACTGATCCTGGAATGCACGGTACGCCCGCAGCATTCATTGTATTCTTCGCCGAGGCCTTATCACCCATCGAATCGATCATCTCGGGCGAGGCCCCGATGAACTTGATGTCATTCTCGCGGCAGATGCGAGAGAAATTTGCATTCTCACTCAAAAACCCGTAGCCCGGGTGGATCGCGTCGGCATTTGTAATCTCTGCAGCCGCAATGATATTCGGAATCTTCAAATACGATTCGGCGCTCGCGGGCGGACCGACACACACGGCTTCGTCGGCAAACCGCACGTGCAAACTGTCTGCATCGGCAGTCGAGTAGACGG
>JAQWTJ010000010.1 GCA_029242765.1 Flavobacteriales bacterium
ACGGCCACCGTTTTGATGCCCATCTCCTTGCAAGTGCGGATGATGCGTAGAGCAATTTCGCCTCGGTTGGCTATGAGGATTTTCTTGAACATGGCGCTGTGCTTCAGACGTTCATTCTGCTCACGCAGGCTCGACCAAGAACAGAGGTTGGTCGTACTCAACGGGGCTGTTATCGTCAACTAGAATCTTCACCACTTTTCCAGAAATCTCACTCTCAATCTCGTTGAAGAGTTTCATCGCCTCGACGACACACACGGTGTCGCCAACGTTGACCTGTTGGCCCACTTCGATGAAGGCGTCTTTGTCCGGCGACGAGCGGCGGTAGAAGGTGCCAATCATCGGGCTTTTGATCTCGATGAGCCCTGTGTCTTGTTCGGACTCTGCGGCGGCAGGCTCTGCCGCTACGGCCACGGGCGCAGCCAAAGGTGCCGCTAAAGGTGTTGTTGCGGCGGCAACAGCAGGAGCTGCGAGTACGGCTTGCATTTGCTGTACTTCGAGTGCTTCGAGTGCTTTGGCAGTAGCGGCTACTTTGCCGCGCTTGGCGGGAAGTTCGCTTTTGATCGTGATTTTGAAATCTTTGCGTTCAATTTCAACTTCGGTTACGCCGGCTTTCGCGACGAACTTGATCAGGTCTTGAATTTCATTGATGTTCATGCCTTTGTAGGGCTAAGGGTGGCGAAATATACGTGGGATCGTTCCAATCGTTGAGACTTCAGCTGCTCAGCTCAATTGTCCTGAGCTCTTCTCCAACGACCACTTGAGCCAAATAGCGCCCCAAGTGAAGCCGCCTCCAAAGGCACTTAAAATGAGGTTCTCCCCGCGGCTCAGGCTCTTTGACCACTCGTACAGACACATTGGAATGGTGGCTGCTGTGGTGTTGCCATATTTCTCGATGTTGATCATGACCTTTTCTGTGGTGATGCCCATACGGCGAGCCGTGGCGTCGATGATGCGCATGTTCGCCTGATGCGGCACGAGCCAAGAAATGTCGTCGGCGGTCAACCCGTTGCGTTCCATTATTTCGTAGCTCACGTCAGCCATTGAGGTGACGGCGGCCTTGAATACGGGCTTGCCGTCTTGGTAGATGTAGTGCATTTTTTTTGCCACCGTTTCAGCCGTGGCGGGATTGACTGATCCGCCCCCCTTCATATAGAGGTAATCTCGTCCCGAGCCGTCTGAACGTAAGATTGCATCTTGGATGCCCAGGCCATCGGTGTCGGCTTCCAAAAACACGCCCGCGGCCGCATCACCGAACAGAACGCACGTGGTGCGGTCTGTATAGTCCACGATTGAACTCATTTTGTCTCCTCCCACCACGCACACACGCTTGTGCGCACCGGACTTGATGAATTGGGCCCCTGTATTCATGGCAAACAAGAATCCGGAGCAAGCCGCCTCCAAATCGAAGCCCCACGCATTGGAGGCGCCGGCGAGATCTGAGGCGATATTCGCCGTGGAAGGGAAAGGCATATCGGGCGTCACCGTGGCGACAATCACCAGATCGATTTCAGTTGGCTCAATACCGCGCGAGGCACACAAGCCCTTGATCACTTCGGCCACCATATGTGAAGTGCCCACGCCCTTGTCCAGGATGCGCCGCTCAGAAATGCCAGTTCGTGTCCGAATCCATTCGTCGTTGGTGTCGACCATCTTTGAGAGGTCGGCGTTGGAGAGAACCGTTTCAGGGGCCCATCCGTGAACAGCGGTTATCGCTGCGTTGATATTCTGACTCATGGTCTAATGCGGGGTCAAGCCGGTGAAATTAGTCCACCTAAACGGCAAAAACACCCCTGGTCGTCCTGATTTGGGCCACCTTGAGATGTGAATAAAGTCTGTTTAAGCGCAAAAAAGGCGAAAGGCAATGGGGCCATTCGGAAGCGCGGGGCCTTAGGCCTCGGCTTGCTCTTTGATTACGCGTCCCTTGTAGTAGAGCTTCCCCTCATACCAATGCGCGCGGTGGAACATGTGGGGCTGTCCCGTCGTGGAACAAGTCGACACGTTTGGGGTGTCGGCTGTGTAATGCGTGCGACGCTTGCGTGAGCGTGTCTTTGACTGGCGTCTCTTTGGATGTGCCATGGTGTGAGCTATTGCTGTTCCTGCTGCTATTATTCGGTCCGAAAACCCGGGAGTACCCGTTGTTCATTCAAGGTTGTCGTCTGATGCCAATCCACTTAGCCCAGACCATCTCGGATCAATTGGCTCAGCGGGCGCTTCGTCGTCTTCACTTTTGAATCGTCCTACAACCCGGGGGTCGCAGTCCTTTTCGTTCGGGTGAATCTTGCGTAGCGGCAGGCCTAAAACGAGCGTCTCGTACAAAAAATTTTGTACGCTCAGCAGGTGTTCTTGGCGACCGAGGACTAAAATGTCGTCGTCATCACGGCCGGTGAATTGGCCAAATCGGATGACAAAACGAGCTTTCTCGTCCACGGGCAACTCACAAGGCGCATTGCAACGGTCGCAGTCCACACGGACCCAACCTTTCAATGCCACATCGAAGTGCATCATACTGCTGAATCGGTCGAGCACGGTGTCTGCAGATAAATCTGCGTCCAACAACTCTTCTAATCCAGCCTCTTGAAAGAACGCCCCGTCCAGTGAAAAGTTGAAGGCGTGCCTTCCGATGCTCAAACCCTGATAGGGGATGTCAAACTCCGTCTGTGCCATGCCTAGCCCTTCGCTGAGGGGGGCGCAAAGATAGGGGTTCTAACCGCATGAATCAACCCCGTTTTAGAAGCGATTCACTGGGCTTGCGGACTTCTCGCCATCTCCTTGTTTTTCAGTCTGTTGGCGTGTATTCTAAGCGCCGCAAAGCACGCGCCACGCAAGGCGTCGCCGCTCGCTTGGTTCTGTCCAGCGATGTTAAATGCAGTGCCATGATCAGGGCTTGTTCTCACAAATGGCAGACCGGCCGTGAAATTCACGCCCGATCCAAAGGCCAGTGATTTAAAGGGCCCCAGCCCTTGGTCGTGGTACATCGCCAGGACGCCATCAAAGGCTTTGTATGTGCTGTTCCCGAAGAACCCGTCGGCGCCAAAGGGCCCTTCCGCCCGATGGCCACCTGTTTGATATTCACGGATTACTGGTCCGATGATGGTTTGCTCTTCGCTGCCGATTAGGCCGTTGTCTCCGGCGTGAGGGTTGAGCCCGAGCACGGCGATTCGTGGCGATTCGATTCGGTAGTCCTGCACCAAGGTGCGATGCAGGATGTCGTATTTGCTGCGAATCGCCTCGGCCGTCACCCCGCCGGCAACCTCCTGAATGGGCACATGCCCAGTTACAATCCCCACACGCAGGTCGCCTGATACCAATAGCATCAGCACCTCCTGTGCCCCGGCCATCTTCGCCAAGTACTCGGTGTGGCCTGGAAAGTTGAACCCTTCGCCTTGGATGACGTCTTTGTTAATGGGCGCCGTCACCAGCACGTCAATTTTGCCCGCCAACAAGTCTTCGGTCGCCCGCTCTAGGCTCTTGCGCGCCACAGTTCCGGCTTCGGCGCTCGGCTCCCCCCAGCGCGGTGGCGGTATCTGCACCACATCCACGCATTGCAGCGCATGGGTTTGATTTATTTGGATTTCCTCCAACCCGAAAAACGCCGCTTGTCGTTTCAACTCAGCCGAATCTCCGTACACAATTGGCGTCATCTGCTCAGCCACGCTCGGTTCGGCGAAGGCCTTTAGAATGCACTCCGAGCCGATGCCGTGGGGGTCGCCCCAGCTGATGCCCACACGGGTGGTCTTCCAAATTTTCTTGGATGAACTCATGGTCGAAGTGAACTTTGCATGGCTGCGAAATTAGTCTGACCGACGGAGCCGTGCACGCTCCTGCAGGATTACCTTGCTGCTGCAATGCGTCGACTCGCCCTGCTTCTCTGTCTGCTCGCCCCGCTGACCGTTTTCGCGACCCACAATCGGGCCGGCGAGATTACGTACACTCACATTTCTGGAACGACTTACGAAGTGGTCATCACGACCTATACGAAGAGCTCGGTTCTGGCTGATCGCCCGTGGCTGATGATCGGATGGGGGGACGAGGGACCGGGCGTTTTGGCGGACAGCTTGGAGCGCGAGTCCATCGCGTTTTTGGGTGAATTGGCCGACGACGTGCAGGTCAACACCTACCGCGGCCAGCACACGTACGCAGGGCCAGGTGCCTTCACCCTGGTGATGGAAGATCCGAATCGCAACGAGGGGGTGTTGAATGTTACCGCCTCAGTTGATGTGCCGTTTTGCATCACATCCCAATTGATTATTGACCCTCAAGCCGGCCACAACAACTCGGTGCAGTTGCTTAGCCCGGCGCGTGAGAACGCTTGCCTTGGCCAGCTCTGGGAGCACAACCCTGTGGCCTATGATCCGGACGGCGATTTGCTTAGCTACGACTTGATTCCGTGTGCGGGATACCAATGTGCGCCAATTGAGGATTACGTATTTCCCGATGCGATTGATCTGGGCCCGGACAGCTTTGAGATTGACCCGCAGACTGGAACGGTTTTGTGGGACGTGCCGGGCGTTGCGGGCGAGTACAACATCGCTATTCGTATTCGTGAGTGGCGGGTCATCGGGCCGGACACCTTGCTGGTGGGTGAGGTGATACGCGATATGCAGATCGACGTGCAAGTGTGCCCGAATAGGCCACCCGAACTTTTGGTGCCGTTGGACACGTGTGTTCGTGTGGGACTGCCGCTGGGCTTTCAGGTGAGCGTGAGCGATCCGGACGGCGATGACATCACGCTCACAGCTCTCGGCGGTCTGTTCACCGAGATTTCCCCATCGGCCAATTTTATCGACCTGGGCGATGGAACAGGTACGTTTTCTTGGATTCCCGGATGCTCGGCCATGCGCCGGGTGCCATGGCAAGCCGTTTTTCGCGCCGAGGACGACCCGCCGTCCGTGCCGCTGGTCGACATCGAGACGGTTCAAATTCAGGTGGTGGTGCCACCGGTGTCGGGCGTGGAAGCCGATGTCGCTGCGGGGTCTGTGCTGGTTGACTGGTCGGCGGTAACCTGCAGCAATTGGTTCGCACCAGCTTTGGCAGCCTTGGGGGGCTACCAAGTTTGGCGCCGCGTCGATTCGTGGGACGGTGTGCCGGCCACCTGCGAGTTGGGCATGCCGGAGGGCTGGGGCTACACGCAAATTGCATGGACCCAGGGGCTGACCAACACGGGCTATGTCGATTCTGAATTGCACGCTTTCGGCGCAACGTATTGCTATCGCATTGTGGCTGACTTCCCCGACGGGGCGCAAAGCCCGGTGAGCGCTGAGGCCTGCGCGACCATCGCCAAAGATGTGCCGGTGATGACGACCGCTTCGGTGTTGATCACTGGCCCGGCGGCGGCGGGCGGCGCCGCAGAAGGAAAAGTGGAGTTGGCGTGGTCGCCGCCCACCGATGCCGATACGCTCGTCGCATTTCCTGGTCCCTACCAGTATGTGCTGCTGTATGCTGCGTCCCAAGGCGCACTGAGCGGTGCACCGCTTGGCACTTCGGGCGAAATCGTCTTCACCTCAGCATCGACCTCTGCCCTCCATTTGGCGGACACGGCCTTTGTACACACCCCCGTGGAATCGGCCACTTCAGGTGGCGTGTACACCGTCCATGCTTTCAGTGGCGACGACTTGATTGGGAAGGCGGCCGCCGCCACCACCCCATGGCTCTTGGCTGAACCGCATGACAACCGCATCGACTTGCGGTTGGCGCTAAGCGTCCCGTGGAATGTTGACACCGTGCATTTCTTCCGAAAGGAGCAGGGCGAGGATTGGACGTGGGTTGCGACCACAACGAGTGCGGATGCTGAACAAGGCCGGGTGTGGAGTGACACAGGCCGTGTAAATGGGGTGGAGGCTTGCTACAAGGCTGAACTCATCGGAGATTACGAGTCACCGGGCGTGCTGTCGCCGATTGTCAATTGGTCCCAAGAAGTGTGTGCGGCCGCTTGGGACGTGGACCCGCCGTGTGCACCTGAATTCTGGCTTGAAGCCGATTGTGCAGCGGAAATTTTGCAGCTAACGTGGTCCACGGCGCATTGTGACGACGACGATGTGGTGGGCTACCGTTTGTGGCACGCACCGTTTTTCGGCGATTCGCTGCGGCCTGTTCTCACGTGGAGCGCGGATGCAAGCGGCGGCATTGTTTTGCCGTTCGACACAAGCTATGTGTACAATGCCGACGGGTTGCTTGGCAACATTTCGGGGTGCTTTGCCATGACGGCACTCGATTCACTGATGGCGCCCCCCGGCGGTCCGATCGGCGAACTCGTGCGCAACGAAAGCGCTCTGTCCGATACGTTGTGCGCGGACAATTGTCCGTTTTACTTTCTTCCAAACGTCTTCTCTCCGAACCATGATGAGTTGAACGACACGTTTGTGCCCTTTCCCTGGAAGTTTGTCGATTCGGTGGATTTCAGGGTGTTCAACAGGTGGGGTGAATTGGTGTACAAAACGGATTCACCTGAACTGGGTTGGGATGGAACGCACATGGACGGATTCCAAGGCGGGGGCGGTAAGACCTGTGCAGACGGCGTGTATTTTTACGCCATCACGGTGCACAGTCGTCGACTGTACGGGGTGGAGAGAACGCAGTTCAGTGGTGAAATCACGATTAAAGGCGGGCTCGGACCCGGCGAGGAATAGAGGACAATCCACACGCAACATATGTTTACAGGCATCATTGAAACCATGGGCACCGTGACGGGGGTGCGGAAGGAAGGCAGTGGCGTACGCTTGATTGTGGCGTCGGACGTTTCCAACACGTTGAAAATTGACCAAAGTGTGTCTCACTCTGGGGTGTGTTTGACTGTGGTGGGACTCGACGCAGAGGCGGGCACCCACGAGGTGACAGCCATCGATGAGACTTTGAAGTGCACATCATTGGGCGGTGCCGCGGTGGGGCATCGCCTCAATTTAGAGCGCTGTGTTGAAGTGGGCGGGCGACTCGACGGGCACATCGTCCAAGGCCACGTGGACTGCACAGGTGAAGTGCTCGATGTGCAATCCGTTGACGGTTCGTGGATTGTTCGCATCGGCTACGCGGTGGCCGACGACCGGCTGATTGTTCCCAAAGGCTCGATCACGGTCAATGGCGTGAGCCTGACGGTCGTGGAAACGGGTGAAAACTGGTTCACATTGGCCATCATCCCGTACACCTGGGAGCACACAACATTTCACGCGCTGCAGTGTGGTGCTGCCGTGAATTTGGAATTTGATGTGGTGGGTAAATACGTGGCGAAGATGTTCGCCCAGCGCGACCGATAGAAGTGCGCAATAAGAAAAAAATGTTCAAGCCCGGACCAACACCGTTGGTCACGGATCTTAAGCCCTGATTTTTGGGCGCAGCACGAAGTTCTGGCCGAGGTAGACCTTCCGGACTTGCGCATCAGCTGCGAGTTCTTCAGCCGTGCCGTGCTTGAGGATTCGGCCTTCAAAAAGTAGATAGGCGCGATCGGTGATGTGCAGCGTTTCCTGCACGTTGTGATCTGTGATGAGGATACCGATGTTTTTGCTCTTCAACTGTCCGATGATGCGTTGAATGTCCTCCACTGCAATGGGGTCCACCCCGGCAAAGGGCTCGTCGAGTAAGATGAAGGCGGGGTCGGTTGCCAGAGAACGCGCAATTTCTGTGCGTCGTCGCTCGCCTCCGCTGAGCACGTCGCCGTTGCTCTGGCGCACTTTTTCCAGCCCAAACTCATCGATAAGATGCTCGAGTTTGTCCCGTTGCTCAGCCTTGGTGAGGTTCTGCAACTCGAGCACGGCTTTAAGATTGTCCTCCACGCTGAGCTTTCGAAAAACGGACGGCTCCTGCGGCAAGTAGCCGATTCCCAACTGCGCACGTTTGTACATGGGAAGTGTGGTGATATCCTGCCCATCGAAGAGCACCCGCCCTTGGTCCGGTCGGACCAGCCCGGTCACGGCGTAAAACGAGGTGGTTTTTCCCGCGCCGTTGGGCCCTAACAGGCCCACGACTTCGCCGCGAACCACTTCAAAATTGACCATATTTACCACGGTGCGGCGGCCGTAGCGCTTGACGATATTTTCAGCGGTCAACTTCATTTCGTTCATTTTGGATCGATGTGAGATGCGCCTTCATCTCGTTTACGAATCACGCGAGCCGCCACCATAATCCCAATTTCATACAAGAAAAGTACGGGCATGGCGACCAAAATTTGGCTTGTGACATCGGGCGGTGTAATTACCGCAGCAAGCAGCAGGACCGCCACCAGCATATGCTTGCGATAGGATTTTAGCATTTTCGGCGTAACCAATCCCAAGCGGGCGAGGAAGTAGATCACCAGGGGCACTTCAAAAACCAGGCCGGCCGCCAAAGTGATGCTGGCCACCGTTTTCATATAGGACATCAGTGCAATCCGGGCTTGCACATCGCCCAGGGTGTAATTGCCCAAAAATTGGAGGCTCAATGGGGCAATCACGAAGTAACCGAAGAGCACGCCCATAAAAAAGAGGAGCGATCCAAACAACACCACGCCGCGAGCTGCGGCCGCCTCGTGCCCGTGCAATCCGGGTTGGATGAAGCGCCAGATTTGGTAGAAGGTCAAGGGAAAGCTCACGATGAACCCTCCGATGAGTGAGACGAGGATGTGCGCCGAGAAATTGCCGAGCATCGTTGTGTTGATCAGCTCGTAATTGACTTCCGTTACGCAGAGGCGGTTGCCGATACCTGTGAACTGGCCGAATTGACACCAGGCGCGGAAGGCAAGAAAATCAGGACGTCTAGGCGCGAAAATGATGCGCTCAAACACCCAATCTTTCAACACGAATAAGACGATGGAGAACACGAAAATTCCGATCGCCATGTAAAACAGGCGGCGCCTCAATTCCTCGAGGTGATCCATGAAGCCCATTTCTTTCTGCATGTCAGAATATACCAGCGCTGATCAAGGCGTGAAGGTGGACGACTCCCGCGAGCTGGTCACCGTCGGTCACAACGAGCTGGTTGATCTTCCGGCTCTGCATTTGACTGAAGCCTTTGGCTGCCAATTCTGAGGCGTCCATGGTTTGCGGGTCGGCCGTCATCAGCTCGCTGGCAAGCAGGTTGTTTGGCGCGTCAGCCTGCTTGGCCATGTTTTTAAAGGCACGGCGCAGGTCGCCGTCTGTGATGATGCCTGCGATGCGGTCGTTCTCGGTGACCACAACGGCCCCGACACGTCCGGCTGTGATGCCCAGTATGACAGCATCCAGTGGTGCGTCGAGCGGAATACTAGAGGCAGTTTGGGCACTGCCACCGGTCTTGAGAACGTCGCCCAGGGTGAGGAAGAGTCGGCGGCCGAGTGTGCCGCCGGGGTGGAAGCCGGCGAACTGTTCAGGCGTGAATCCACGCGCGACCATCAGCGCGATGGCCAGGGCGTCGCCCATGGCGAGTTGCGTTGCACTGCTGGTGGTCGGCGCAAGATCGTGGGGGCAGGCCTCCGCCTCAACGGCGACATTCAAAATGCCGTCGGCAGCGGTGGCCAACTCGCTTGACGGGTTGCCCGTCATGGCGATTAGCGAGATGTTCCGGGCGCGAATCATCGGGATCAGCGCCACGACCTCAGCTGTGTTGCCGCTCTTGGAGACAGCAATCACGATATCGTCGTCTTGCACCAGCCCCAAGTCGCCGTGCAGCGCGTCGGCGGCGTGCAGAAAACTAGCGGGAGTGCCCGTGGAATTTAGCGTGGCGACCGTTTTTCGGGCCACGTCCGCACTTTTTCCAATTCCCGCGAAGATTAGCCGCCCTGGATTGGCAAGAATTTGCTCCACAATCAACTGGAAATCAGCGTCTATACGCGATTCAAGTGCAGCAATAGCAGCGGCTTCAAGCGAGAGTGTGCGCCGAGCGGCCGCCATCCACTGGGTGGATTGTGACATTGAGGTTTGCAAGTCTTTTGTATCTGTCTGCAAAACAAGCAACTTTTCATGCCCAAACAATCATTCAGTGGGCCTATATTGAAAACTCGAAGTTAGTTATGGAATCCCCGACCCAAACATCAGCCGATTATCGGTCGCTTGTTGGACAATCTGCACCGAAGGCCCTATCGCAATTTTTCGGTTTTGACGCCTTCAAGGGCGATCAAGAAGCGGTAATTTCCAATTTCTTGGAAGGGAAGGACACTTTTGTGATCATGCCCACTGGCGGAGGCAAGTCAATGTGTTACCAGTTGCCGGCTCTGATGATGGAGGGCACTGCCATTGTGGTCTCCCCTTTGATTGCTTTGATGAAAAATCAGGTGGACGCCATCCGCGGTTATTCCGAGGACCCCGATATCGCGCACTTTTTGAACTCGTCGCTCTCCAAGGTGGATATGATTCGTGTGAAAGATGCGGTCGCCACGGGCAAAACCAAGTTGCTTTATGTCGCACCGGAAACCTTGACGAAGCCGGAGAACGTAGATTTTCTGCGCTCGGTGCGCCTTTCTTTCTTTGCTATCGATGAGGCCCACTGCATCTCGGAATGGGGCCACGATTTCCGTCCGGAGTATCGACGCCTTCGAGACATCATCCAGGAGATTGGCCAATTCCCAATCATGGCGCTGACTGCCACCGCCACGCCGAAGGTGCAGCACGACATCCAGAAGAACTTGGGTATTCTTGACGCCAAGGTTTTCAAGGCCTCATTCAATCGGCCGAACCTCTTTTACGAGGTGCGCCCCAAACAGGATGCCCTCAAGCAGATCATCCAGTACGCACAGAAGCGGAAGGGCCACAGCGGTATTATTTACTGTTTGTCGCGCAAGAAAGTCGATGAGCTCGCTGAGAACTTGAAGGTGAATGGCATCAAGGCGGTGGGCTACCACGCTGGTTTGGACGCGCGCTCGCGCGCCCGCATCCAAGACGAGTTCTTGATGCAAGATGTCGATGTGATCGTGGCGACCATTGCATTTGGCATGGGCATTGACAAGCCCGACGTGCGATTTGTGATGCACTATGATATCCCCAAATCGCTCGAGGCCTATTACCAAGAAACGGGCCGAGCGGGGCGTGACGGTGGCGAGGGGCGCTGCATTGCATTTTATGCTTTGCAGGACATCGAGAAGATGGAGAAATTCCTCTCGGGCAAGCCTATTTCAGAACGCGAGATCGGAACGCAATTGTTGCAAGATGTGGTGGGCTATTGTGAGACCTCGCTTTCGCGCCGCAAATATTTGCTCAAGTATTTCGGGGAGGAATTTGATGAGAAGGCCGGTCCCGGGTGGGACATGGACGACAACACGCGCAATCCGCCCAAAGCATATGAAGGCGCAGAACTGGTGGGCAAGGCGCTTGGACTTGTTGCCGCTTCTGGGGGGAAGCACCGAGCTAAGTTTTTGACGGATGTCTTGCTCGGAGAGAAGAACCGCGACACAGAGGTTTACGCCATTGGCGAAGCCGAGAAGTATTTTGGGGCCGGCGAGAACGATGCGGACCGCGCGAAATGGGATTCAGTGGTTCGGCAATTGGCCTTGCAGGGCTATCTCCAAAAACACAAGGACCAATACGGTGTACTGACACTTACGGACAAGGGTCAAGCGTATCTCGATCATCCCGAACCGTTCACCTTGTATGAGGAGCGCGATATGCGGGTGACGATGCTCGACAGCCAGACGCGCAAGGGCGGGGCCCTAGACCAGGTGCTCAATGATATGCTGGTCGATTTGCGCCACAAGGAGGCGGCGCGTTTGAAGCTCCCGCCATATGTGATTTTCACCGATCCTTCGCTCGAGGAGATGTCGACCTATTACCCCATCGATTTTGACGAGTTGATTCGTGTGAATGGGGTGGGATCGAGCAAGGCGCGTAAATTTGGAGAGCCGTTTTTGAAGCTGATTATTCAGTATTTGGAAGACCAAGGCATTGAGCGTATCACCGATGGTCTGGTGCGCAGCGCCGTATCGAAAACGGGCAATAAGGTGGCCATCATTCAAAAGATTGACCGCAAAATGTCACTCGAAGACATTGCCAATGCGCACAGCAAGGAGGTCATGGAAATTGTCGAGAACATTGAGCAAATTGTCTCGGCCGGAACAAAGGTTGACATCAATTACTTGATTGAGGAGTACCTCGACCAGGATAGCGTTGAAGAACTCTGGCAATTCATGCTTGAGCAAGCCTCCGACGATGTACAAGCCGCTGTGGACGAGTGGGAAGATGATTATAGTGAGGACGAGGTCCGGCTGGTGCGGATCAAGTTTATGAGTGATTTGGCGAACTAATTGCTCGGTTCACTCAGGCGCTTGCGCCGATTAAGGCCAGCAGTGCGGCTCCCGTTATTAGCGCAGATTCGTCCACATCAAACCCCGGTGTGTGCAGGCCATTATGGGTTTGCGGGTCTGCTCCGGACGTGCCCAATCGATAGAAGCATCCCGGAATTTCCTTTTGGTAGAACGAAAAATCTTCGCCGGTCATGCGCTGGGGCAAGTCCACCACGTGGTCTGCCCCGAGCAAGTCAACGGCAAGTTGGCGACAGGCGGCGGACAGAATCGGGTCATTTACCACGGTGGGGTAGCCGTGGTCGATCTGAATTTCTACGGCAGCGCCATAGGCCTCGCACGTGGATTGAATCACGCGTTCAATGTCGGCGTGGGCTCGCTGACGCCAAGTTTCGTCGTAGCTGCGTAAAGTGCCGGCCAGCACGACCCGGTCGGGGATGACGTTGCCCGCTTGCCCGCCAGTGATTTGCCCGATGGTCAGCACGCCAGGCGACAAAGGATCTCGCATGCGGGCGACGATGGACTGCAGCGCCACTACGGTGTGGGCTGCGGCCAAAATGGGATCAGCACTGCCTTGTGGCAATGCGCCGTGGCCTCCGGAAGCCGAGATGCGGATGTGGATTTCATCAGTGGCCGCCATGTACGCACCGCTGCAAAACCCGACCTTTCCGGCGGGAAGCTCCGGGTAGACATGCTGTGCAGCGATGCCGGACGGGGCCGATTGGGCTTGTAAATCTGGGATTGTTTCAAGCGCCCCCTCTGCGACCATCAGTGAGGCGCCGCCGGGGAGCCTTTCTTCGCCGGGTTGGAATAATAGCCGCACCGTTCCATTCCAATGCGCGCGGTTGCGCTGAAGCAAGGCGGCTGCTCCCAGCAGGCAAGCTGTATGGGCGTCGTGGCCGCAGGCGTGCATAGCCCCTTCGTTTTTGGACCCGTAGGGCCGGCCAGGCGTCTCGAGGATAGGCAAGGCATCGAGGTCGGCACGCAATGCGAAATGTCTAGCGTCCGGATCGGCACCTCGGATCTCGGCCACGATGCCTGCTGCGCCGTGATCCTTGCACCATCCACGCGTGAACTTTACGCCCAACTCCGAGAGCTGTTTAGCCACGTATTTCGACGTTTGATGCTCAGCAAAGGAAAGTTCAGGGTGCCGGTGCAAATGCCGGCGATGGGCGATCATATCGGCCGCAATTCCCTCCGCATCGTCGCGAAAAATTGCGATCAAACGGCTTTTATTTACATCCGAGATTACGTCCATGTTGAAGTCTTATATCCGGTGTGAATCATGCGAATGGAGACATATAACATGAAAATCCCGAAGCCCAATTTAACCTTCGCCGGCGGCAATTGAAGGGCGAGCTTGCTTCCCAGCCAGCCCACAGAACGAATGCCACCGCCATCACGCCTGCCCTGCGGAAATCGGCCACTCCGGCTTTCCAGTAATTGACCACTGCAAGCGCACCGATTGGCGGCAACATCAACAACAGCGCAGTGCCCTGAGCGGCCACTTGGCTCCGGCCGAAAAAATAGATCAAGGCCGGCACGATGATTACCCCACCGCCGACGCCGATGAAGCCTGAAAGTGTGCCCGCCGCAGCGCCAATCATCACCAAGATGAGCACTGTAGAGAGGTTGAGGGAGAGGTCAAGGGAAGCCA
>JAQWTJ010000013.1 GCA_029242765.1 Flavobacteriales bacterium
ATGACGATGAACACCGAAGGCGCCAACATCTGGGGACAGATGACCCAAGAGGCCGCCGACCAAGACAACCGCGCCGTGGCCGTGGTGCTGGACAACCTCGTGTTTTCTGCCCCCCACGTGCAGTCGCCCATATTGACGGGCCGCTCGCAAATCAGTTTCGGATCAGGCCAAAGCACGGAGAAAAAGCTCCAAGAAGCCCAAGACTTGTCCGGCCTCTTGAAAGCCGGTTCACTCCCCGCCCCAGCGCGCATCGTTGACGAAGTGTCGATCGGCGCTCAGCTGGGCGAAGCAAACATCAAGGCTGGCCTTAGCTCGTTTGTCTTTGCACTGTTCATCGTGTTCCTGTACATGATCTTCTACTACAAGGGCGCAGGCATTGTGGCCAACTTGGCCCTGGTGGCCAACCTCTTCTTCTTGATCGGTGCCCTCGCATCGTTGGGTGCTGCACTGACCCTCCCCGGAATCGCTGGTATCGTTTTGACCATTGGTATGGCTGTGGATGCCAACGTGCTCGTCTTCGAACGCATCCGGGAGGAACTCCGACACGGCAAGGGCCTCTCAGCCTCCGTTCAAGAGGGGTACTCCAAAGCGTACTCGGCCATCCTCGACGCAAACATCACCACGCTATTAACAGCGGTGATTCTTTACAGCTTTGGTTCGGGCGCCATCCGTGGATTTGCCACAACCTTGATGGTCGGTATTTTCACCTCACTGTTTGCAGCCATCATTTTGACTCGCCTGGTGTTTTTCACCCGCCTCGAAAAGAAAAAAGGCATCAGCTTCTCCACCAAGATCACAGAGAATTGGTTCACCAATATGGCGATTCCTTTTATCGCACGACGCAAATTGGCCTACATCGGAAGCTTTTTGGTCATCGCCTTAGGCATGTACTCACTCAACGAGAAAGGGCTGAACTATGGCGTGGAGTTCTCCGGAGGATCAACCTTTGACGTGGTCTTTGACGAGGCGGTTGATATGGAAGCCTTGCGCGGTTCGCTCGCAGCAGCCTTCACCGAGGATGGAACGCCCGGCAACCCCATCGTGCAAACAAAAGGGTCCGACAAGCAGGTGCGGATTATGACCAACTTCATGATCGATAGCGAGTCCGAAACGCAGGATGAGCAAATCCGTGCGCAGCTCACAGCCGGGCTGCAGTCCATCGGTCATGAGATCGGTGGCGATTGCCGCATCGACAAGTCCAGCAAGGTGGATCCGACCATATCGGACGACTTCCGCCGCGGTGCTAAAAACGCCACAGCCTTCTCGCTGATTGTCATCTTTTTGTACATCTTCTTCCGCTTCCGCAAATGGCAGTTCGGATTGGGTGCGCTTATTGCGATGATACACGACGTATTAATTGTGCTATCCATATTCTCAATTGGCTGGGGCATATTGCCCTTCACCATGGAAATCGACCAAGCCTTCATCGCCGCCATCTTGACGGTCATCGGTTACTCGATCAACGACACGGTGGTCGTGTTCGACCGCATCCGTGAGTACATCGGCATCTATGGAAAGAAAAAAGAGCGCAAGGACGTATTCAATATGGCCTTGAACAGCACGCTAAGCCGGACGATCAACACCTCACTCTCAACCTTTGTCGTGTTGCTGACCATCTTCATGTTCGGTGGCGACAACATCAAGGGCTTCATCTTTGCCTTGATGATCGGCGTTGTGGTCGGAACGTACAGCTCCATCTTCATCGCCACACCAACGGTGATTGATTTCAGCAAAAAGAAATTGGCCTGACAGCTACGCCGCATTTTCTCGCAATTTATTTAATGAAAGCCGCCCCTGATTCCGGGGGCGGCTTTTTGTAATACACATGTAATTCCCTCTTAACCACTCATTAATACAGATTAATGGCCTTGTCGGAGCCTAAGCATCCGTCTAACTTACAGACAACCAAAACTCACAATTATGCGAGCCTTATTGTCTTGTGCCATTTCGGCGCTTCTCCTTTTACTGTCCACCCCTGTTCAGGCGGTTTGGGACATTTTCCAATCGTACGTCATCGTCGACACTGGCTCAGGAGACGCCTACTACGCTGGAAGCCTAAATCCCGATGGAGCGACAGCATTTCAAGGCGTAGACTTCGGCACGATGGATCCGACATCGGATAGTTTTACTCTTGAAGGCGGAGAGATTAAGACCTATAAAAACGGCTCATCAAACGTTTGCGGCGGGCATGTGTATTACCGCATTTATGAGACAGGGACCGCACCGGGGGTATTTACCGCCATCACGTTAAATTGGGCTGCAGACTTGGGCGGTGGAGACCAGAAGTGGAACGCCTTGGGGGCAGGTGTCGACATGCTCGCGGGCCTGTCCGATGGCAACTACACCTTGGAAGTGATGTGGGACGCTGAAGGGGATGATACAGGCGGATGCTCAGACCTCCGCTACGACACCGGATTCACAGCCAGCCTCCAACTGACCACGCCGGGCAGCGCAATTTTCACAAATTGCGGAGACGCCATGGGCTACGACGGGCACGACTATGCAACCGTCCAGATAGGTCAGCAATGCTGGTTCCAAGCAAATCTGCAGACGGAACATTATGCCAACGGCGACGCCATTCCAGCCGGCCTCTCAAATGCAGAATGGACCGACACGAACGCTGGAGCGCAAGCTGTTCATGGCGACAATGACAGCAACTTGCCCACCTATGGGCGCCTGTACAATTGGTATGCAGGGGCCGATGCACGCGGGCTCTGCCCTTCGGGCTGGCATGTGCCTTCGGATGACAATTTCAAAGAACTGGAGACCCACTTGGGTATGCCTGCGGATGAATTGGACCTACAAGGGTACCGTGGTGCCAATGAAAATATCGGAGGGCAGATGAAAGAAGCTGGAACTGCACATTGGTCAAGCCCGAACACTGGGGCGACCAATAGCAGCGGCCTTACCGTTGTCCCTGGATCATATAGAAATTGTTGCTCTGGGGTCTACGGCTCCCTCACATTGTCCTCTTCACTGTGGACTTCATCAAGCGAATCAGGAGCTGGCTTGCGCCGGCAATTCTCTAGGGATTACGCATCCATAAATCGTCAAACGCGCAACAGGGGGCACGGTTTCGCCGTGCGCTGCATGCTATCGGAAGAAGGATGCACCAACAGCGGGGCCTGCAACTATGACTCAGCGGCCAACCTCGACGACGGTTCATGCATATTGCCTGCTAGCTGCGACTCGTGTTCAGGCGAGACCGATGGCACAGGAACTTTGATCGACGGTGACGCCGATGACGACGGAACGTGCGATGCGGATGAAATCGTAGGATGCCAAGACGCGGCCGCCTGCAACTACAACAGTGCTGCAACGGACAGCGGCGCGTGCGAATCCGCTACAGGCTGCGACTCGTGTTCAGGCGAAACCGACGGCACAGGAACGGTGGTCGACGGTGATGCCGATGACGACGGAGTTTGTGACGCGGACGAAGTGGCCGGCTGTTCGGATATGGTCGCCTGCAACTACGACGTCACTGCGACAGACGACGACGGTTCCTGTGAATCGCTGTCATGCGCAGGATGCACCGACATGGACGCTTGCAACTACGACGCAGGCGCCCCCATTGATGATACTTCATGCGTACTTCCTGATGGAGATTGTGATACTTGCTCTGGCGAGACCGACGGCACAGGAACGGTGGTCGACGGTGACACAAATGACAACGGAACGTGCGACGTGGTTGAGACCTGCCCGCTTCCCGGAGCATACAAGTGGGGCTGCATGGACACTGAGGCGTGCAACTACGACTCGGATGCCACCGACGATGACGGGTCGTGCTTGTACGGAAGCGCCTGCGACGATTGATTGACTGACCCAAATCGACGCGGAATGTGAACTCTGAAAGTGAGTACCGCACAACTTACCTTTGCGCCAATCGCAGCGCATGGGCACCACTGAAATCGTTTTCATCTTGACGGTCTACCTCTTGGTTTTCGGAACCAAGGGGCTGCCGTCTATGGCGAGGCAGATGGGTCGAGTGATGCGCCAAGCACGCGATGCTACGCAGGACATCCAGCGCGAAATACTGAGCGGGACGGAGGACATCCGCAAAGAGGCCCAGTCCATGCGAAAAGAAGTGCAAAAGGCTGGCGAGACACGCAAATCTGGCTCTGAGAAGAAGCCCAGCGAGTAATCCAAAGAAGATGAGTGTCGAACTGGAATTCATCGCAGGCCTAGCGCTGCTCATACTGGGCGGCGAGCTGCTCGTGCGCGGCGCTGTGGCAGCGGCGCTGAAGGCGCGAATTGCCCCCTTGATTGTCGGGTTGACGGTGGTCAGTTTCGGCACGTCCGCCCCAGAGCTGTTCACCTCACTTTCTGCTGCACTCAACGGGAGCTCGAACATCGCCGTAGGCAATGTCATAGGCTCAAACATTGCCAATATTGCTTTGATTTTGGGCCTTACCGCCTTGCTCAAACCGGTGCTGGTGGACCGCCGCGTGCTGTATCGGGATGCCCCGGTGATGATCCTTGCTTCGTTGGCCATGTGGTGGGTTGTGAGCGATTTAAACATCAGTGCCAATGAAGGTGGAGCCTTGCTCTTGGCGATGATCGTATTCATTGGTGTGCTGGTGAGTTACGCGCGAAAGGATCGCAAGGCCGAGGATCGCAAGGCCGAACTCGATTACGACCACAGCGTCCAGAACGAGGTGAGCGAGCACGGGGAGCTGGCAAAGAAGCACGGCGCGTTGCTGCTGGCGTACATCAGTGCCGGGATGGTGGGGCTGTACTTTGGGTCCGGCCTGTTTGTTGAAGGCGCCCAAGGCTTAGCGAAAAGTGCCGGGGTGAGCGACCGCGTAATCGGGCTGACGGTCGTAGCCTTTGGAACGAGCGTGCCCGAACTGGTCGCGTCGCTCATCGCCGTATTGAAGGGGCATTCAGACTTGGCCCTGGGCAATGTGGTGGGCTCCAATTTATTCAACATTTTACTCGTCTTGGGCGCCACTGCGCTTATCAAGCCCTTGGATGTGGACCCCGCTATGCTCAGCTGGGACATTTGGTGGATGCTCGGATTGGCCTTGCTGCTCATCCCTTTGGCTGCGACCAAGAAGATCAACCGCTTGAGCGGTCTACTTTTTCTCACGTTGTACATTGCCTACATTGCCACCACTTGGCCTATTTAATCAAGCCTTATGTCGATTCACGGAAAAGCAAAACGCATCACCACGCAGGTTCTGCAGGAGATGAAAAACAGCGGCGAGAAGATTGCGATGCTGACCGCTTATGACTACTCGATGGCGCGCATTGTAGACGGCGCAGGGGTGGACATTATTTTGGTGGGCGACAGCGCTTCAAATGTGATGGCCGGTCATGAGACGACGCTGCCCATCACGCTGGACCATATGATTTACCACGCCCAAGGCGTGGTGCGTGCTGCCAAGAAAGCACTGGTGGTGGTGGACCTGCCCTTCGGCACATACCAGGGCAATTCAAAGGAAGCCCTTCACAGCTCGATCCGCATCATGAAAGAAAGCGGCGCCCATGCCGTGAAGCTTGAAGGCGGTGCCGAAGTGCGCGAGAGCATTGAGCGGATCTTGACGGCGGGCATTCCAGTGATGGGTCATCTGGGGCTAACGCCGCAGAGCATTTACAAGTTCGGCACCTACACCGTGCGGGCCAAAGAAGAAGTTGAAGCGGAGGCCCTAAAGAAGGACGCAGCGATGCTCGAAGAAATCGGCTGCTTCTCGCTCGTGCTAGAAAAAGTGCCCGCGGGACTCGCCGCCGAAGTCTCGGGTGCGATTGGCATCCCCACGGTGGGCATCGGCGCGGGCGGCGGCTGCGACGGGCAAGTGCTCGTGCTGCACGATATGTTGGGAATCACCCAAGACTTCTCCCCTCGCTTCTTGCGGCGCTACCTCGATATGAGCGAGCAGATGAACGTTGCCATTTCCCAATATGTAGCCGACGTCCGGTCGCGCGATTTCCCCAGCGAGAAAGAACAATACTGATGGCTGGAAAGCACTTTGACCGGCCCGCTAAGAAGAAGCAGTTTTCAAAGAAACCAAGGATCAAGCCCGTCCTGAGCGACGAGCGCAACCTCGAAGTGCTCTACGAGGACAATCATCTCATCGCCGTGTGCAAGCGGACATCCGATATTGTCCAGGGCGACGCGACCCACGACCGCACACTGGACGGCGTGGTGAAGTCGTACCTCAAACAGAAATACAACAAGCCTGGCGACGCCTACCTCGGGCTCGTCCACCGCATCGACCGGCCGGTGAGCGGCGTCATCTTGTTTGCAAAAACCTCCAAGGCGCTTTCGCGATTGACCGCTGCCTTCCGCCATCGCGAGGTGTCCAAAACGTATTGGGCCGTGGTGCAGCCCGCACCGCCTCAGGAGGAGGGCTACGTGTTGAATTGGCTTGCAAAAAAGGTGGAGAACAACAAGAGTTACGCCTTTGACAAGCCCGGTCCCAGCCGCAAGGAATCCGAACTGCGCTACAAGGTGGTGGGGCACGGCGACCGCTACTCCTTTGTTGAAGTGTATCCAAAGACAGGACGGCATCACCAGATTCGCGTCACG
>JAQWTJ010000022.1 GCA_029242765.1 Flavobacteriales bacterium
CCAAGCATCGGCAGGATACAGCCGGTGTTGAAGTTGGCTTCAGGGTCGAAGTTCAAGGCCGTGGGGTCCATGCAGCCGGCGAGCAAGCACGTGCCGTCGTCGTCCGTCGCAGCGCTGTCATAATTGACGGCATCCGCATCGGTACACCCGGCCACTTCATTCTCGTCGCACACGCCATCGCCGTCCGTGTCGTTCATGCAGGTCAATCCATCGCAATCATACACATCGGGGTAGGTGCAGCTGCCGTCATTGACGGTGTAGCCGTCAAAGTTGCAGGCCTCAGCGTCAGAACATCCGCAGTCTGGGTTGCCGAACTCAATCGTATAGAGCTGAGCATTTGAACCTTCACCGTGGGGGAAGATCTGGAATGAAATCTGTCCGCTCAACGAGCCGCTGGTCGTGAATTGACCTATCAATACGCGAAGGTCGTCTCCGGCCTCTCCGTTGACGCTGCCGTCGAGAGTGAACCATGCGCCGCCAAAGTCGCCGCCAATTTCCACGTCACCGCCGTCTTCAAACGGAGCCACCCAAGGGACGGACTCAGCTGTGGTCACAGCGCCTTCGCCACCGGCGAGATCTGCAGTTTCACTCAGGCCGATTGTCACGTACGAGTCGTACTCGAGCGAAGGCTGGATGCTGAACAGTGCAGATTGTGTGTTCTGCCCCAAGGCACCACCGAGATCGTCCTGGTAGAATGAGGTCGAAGTGCGAATGGATGTCTCGTAGCCCGTCTCGCCAGCAACGCTAGACAAGAAGTCGTCGGCGTTGGCCGTGGTTACGTATAAACGGTAGGTTGTCATGCCGTCGATGCCATCCACCGCGTAGGTTTCCATATCGAGGCTATAGCCGTCCACACTCAAAGCGTCGGCACAGCTGCAGTAGTCGCAAGATCCGTCCTCGGTGTTGGCCGCAGGGTGGAAATTGCAAGCCGCGGCATCCGTACAGCCTTCGATGCTAACCACAATGCAGCTGCCGTCGTCCACGTCAGCCAGCGGGTTGAAGTTCACCGCCTCGGAATTCGTGCAACCGCCAAGCAAGCACGTGCCGTCGTCGATCATGGCCATCGCGTCGTAGTTGGTAGCCACAGGGTTGGTGCAACCGCCGGTGAACACCACCGTGATGGATTGGTTCATCTCAATACTATTGCCACAATCGTCTGTTATCGTGAACACACGCGAGGTCTCATAGCCCCCTGGAGTGACATTTACACAAAGGTCCACGTAGCTAATGCTAGCGCTTCCACACGCGTCCTCAGCCGTAGGCAATTCGAGGTACATCGGCGTGCCGACGGCCATGGTCACGGTCGTGTCCGCTGGCATATCGCTCACCATTGGAGCGGTGTTGTCCGTAAAAGTGAAGGTTTGCATATACGAAGCGCTGTTTCCACAGGCGTCCGTCGCCGTGAAAGTCCGCTCGATCTGGTATGACCCAGCGCAATCACCCGATAGCATCACATCTGCTTGTTCCACGCTCACTGCGCCGCAGTCGTCACTCGTCTCCACGTCACTTGCAGGCAAGGCCTCCGTACAATCGAGGATTTGATCCAATGGAGTGCTGGTGAATACCGGTGCGGTCGTGTCCTCAAAGGTCACCGTTTGCATGGCCGTCGAAACATTGCCACAGCCGTCGGTGGCCGTGAAGGTCAATGTCATCACGTCCGTGCCGTCGCAGGGGTAGTCGTGGCTTTCGACCACTTCAACCGTTGCACCGCTGCATGCATCAGAAGCTGTGGCCATCACAATGTCGTACGATGCGCCGCAATCAAGTGTCATATCAGCCGGCACCATATCAAAGACGGGAGCCGTCATGTCAAGCGAGGTGATGGTTTGAACCGCTGAGCTCGTGTTGCCACAAGCATCAGTGGCCGTCCAGGTCCGCTCGATCACGTTCTGGGTGATGCAGTTGTTTGCACCGGAGAGGTCCACTTGCGCAGATCCACCCGCTGCGAATTGCATATCACCTCCGTCTGTTTCAGACCACGTAACGGTCACACTGTTGCCGGTCCACTCCGTGGTCACATCAGCTTGAGAAGCATCGAGGTTGATGTTGTCAGAGCTCAAAATCGCGCCCACAATGCCGGGGTTGCCCGAGATGTTACTGAGGGTCACCTGGATGTAATCAAGTGACTCTGTGTCGACCACGTCGACCACGTTCAAGTGGATCACGCTGCCGTCCACATCCACCTCAAGGGCTCCACGGAACAAGAAAGGATTGCTCGTCTCATCGGCCTCGGTCAATTCAATGCCAGCACCCAAGGTCACTCCGGTGGCCTCAAAGGTGCGTGGGAAGTTCATGAGGCTATTCACCGTAAGGTCCACGCGGATATCCGCCGTAAGTCCCTCCAAAGAGAAGCTGCCGTTGCCCACTGCATCGCTGTACGTGATGCTGGGGTCTGGGGTGCAAAGGTCCAATGCGTCGGTCACCTCACCCGTGGAAGCGGGGTCAGTAGAATCCGAACAGTCGATTGTGACGTCGGCTGGCACTGTGAAAGTGGGCGCTGAGTCGTCAACGAAGGTCACGGTCCACACCTCAGAGCTGACGTTACCACAGGCATCAGTTGCCGTGTAGGTGCGCACCAGGTCGTAGGCACAGTCTACCGTTGCAGTGGTTGTCTCGCTCAGGTCAATTGTAACGTCGCCTCCGCAGCCGTCAGCTGCCGTCACCGTAGGCTCAACGATCTCATCACCACAAGACATGGTCAAGTTGGCAGGAACCCCTAAGAGCTCTGGAGCCTCGATGTCGGAGACCTCGATAAATTGAAATGCAGTAGATGTATTGCCACACGCATCGGTGAACGTGAAAGTTCGCGTCACTGACAAATCGTGATCGCACACGCCCAACACGGTATCGCGCACCTCCGTAAAGGTCACCGCAGAACAGGCATCGGTGGCTGATGGCACGGGGAAGTCGTAAGCCTCGCCGCAGCCCAGTGAAAGGTTTGCAGGCACATCTACGATGGCCGGCGCGTCGTTGTCGGCGATGGTATACGTGGTCACAGCATTGGACGTGTTGCCGCAGCCGTCCACAGCAGTGAATGTCCGCGTCCATACGCCGAAGCCGGTGCAGTCGCTATCCGTCCAAACGTCCGAAGAGCTCAAGGTCACACCGCTGCAGTTGTCCTCTGCGGTCGCCGTCAATGTGGGCAAAGACTCGCCGCAAGTCAACGTCATCGAAGCCGGTACGTCTGTAAATACTGGCGCCTGCTCGTCCACCACGTGGATCACGTGCGAAAGCGTGTCCGTCTGGTATCCGAAGTCGTCGATGGCGACATACTTACGCAGAATGTCATAGCTGCCAGCGCAATCGCCTAAGGTCGTGTCGTCAATTACCACAATGTCTACGTCCGTATCGCAGTTGTCTGTGAACACGGGCATGAAGTCCATATCATCGCCACAAGACACGGTCACATCAACAGGTGCGCTATCATAGGTAGGCGCTTCGTTGTCGAACAAGCAATCATCGTCGCAATCGTAGCCGTTCACAGCGTAGAAGCAAGATTCGTCGTCAAAGATTGCACCGGGTGCAAAGTTGCAGGCCGCGATATCGGTGCAACCGCATTGGCTGTCGCTCATACCCAAGGTCACGCGCTCCTGGTTGAGGTTGTTGCCCTCGGGGAAAATCTGCACGTAGAATTGGCCGCTAAGCACGCCATTGGTTGTCAATTGAGCAATCAACACGCGGTGGTCGTCACCGGCCACACCATTGGTCACACCTGGGTTGACAAACCAACCCGACCCGATCACGTCGTCGATGGAAAAACCACTGCCGCCTTCGAACACACTGCTCCACGGCTCTGGCTCTGGCAAACCCTGAATGCTGCCTTGTCCGAGGCCCATATCAGGTGCTTGATCAGTTCCAATAGTAAACCACGAATCGTACTGCAAGCTGGGGAATGACCCAAACAGAAGGGGGGTCACGTTGTTGGGGAAGGTCGAACCCAGATCGTCCTGGTAGAAATCGCCGGTGGTTTCCACAAAGGTGGGATGCTGGCTCTCACCCGTGATGGCACTCACCTGGTCGGTAGCATTCGGCAATGTGACGTACACGCGGTAGGTCACATATCCGGGGATGCCGTCCACGACCACTTCTTCGATCTCCAGACCGTAGTTGTCGTCCGTGGTGGTCATGCCTGCGCAAGAGCAGAATTCACATGAGCCGTCGTCCGTGTCTGCGTCCGCATTGAAATTGCATGCCAATGCATCATTGCAGCCGTTATATGTCAAGTCCGCACCATCGCACACGCCGTCGCCGTCGGCATCACCGAGGCACTCGCCTGCACAGTTGTAGTAGGTCGTGGCGTATTCGCAGCTGCTGTCGTCCAAGAGGGCTTCACCATCGTAGTTGCAGGCCACAGGGTCCGTACAACCAGCACAACTTGTATAGTCACAGCTGCCGTTGGAAAGGGTGGCCGACGCATCGTAGTTACAGGCCACAGCATCCGTACAACCGGCACAGCTGGTGTATTCACAGCTTCCATCGTCAAAAGTGGCGTTGAGTGTGAAATTGCAAGCCGTCGGATTCGTGCAGCCCGTCGTTTCGGTCTCGTCGCACAGCCCGTTGCTATTGCTGTCGTTGAAGCAGTTGCCCGCGCAATCTTCGTAGATGCTGGCGGGGTAAGTGCAGGAACCGTCACTTGAAGTGGCGGAGTCGTCGTAGTTGCAAGCCGTCTCCTCCATACAACCAAAGCAAGAGCTGTAATCACATGAACCGTCGTTGATCGACGCCGCAGGGTCGAAATTGCAGGCCAGTGCATCTGTACATCCGAGGCAGCTCAGCATATCGCACGAACCGTCATCAAGGGTTGCCCCGTTGGTGTAGTTGCAAGCCAGTGGATTGGTGCACCCGCTGGTCTCGGTCTCGTCGCATTGGCCGTTTGAATTCACGTCGTTGATGCAGTTTCCATCGCAATCCAAATACGTCACGCCGTAAAGGTCTTCCGCCGACAAGCACGTCAAGGGAATGGTCGCTGTCGCGTCATAGTTGCAAGAACCGGGTGTCATGCACCCTGCACAGCTCGAAAACTCACAAGGGTCGTCGCTGCCGAAGTTACAAGCAAAGTCGAGCTCGCATCCCGTGAAGTTGACACTCGGAGGCGTACCGTCGTAGGTGCAGCCCACCGTCAAGAACGAAGGCGTTCCGGGGGTGTAATTGTCAGCATTCTCGTCGCCGCAACAGGTATAAAAGTCACAGGCCGAGTCGTCTTGGATGATGGCCGTCGGGTCGTAGTTGCACGCGAAAGTGATCATGCAACCGGCACAGCTGGTAAAGTCACAGCTGCCGTCGTCCGTATTTGCCGTGGCGTCGAAGTTGCAGGCCGTAAGGTCAATACAACCGCCGAACTGGCAAGAACCGTCATTGAAGTCGGCCGTGTCGTCATAGTTCAAGGCCGATGAGTCGGTGCAACCGCCATAGATGCAAGAACCGTCGTCGATCAAAGCGTCGCCGTCGTAATTGAAGGCCAGTGGATCGATACAGCCGCGGCAACTAAAGAACTCACACGAGCCGTCGTTCATCGATGCGGTCTGGTCATAGTTGCAAGCAATACTGTTGGTACAGCCAGCGCAAGAAGTGGTGTCGCACGAGCCGTCGTCTTGGTTGGCCGAAGGATCGTAGTTGCACGCCTGGGCGTTTGTACATCCGGGGTAAGTGCACGAGCCGTCATTGAAGTCGGCTGAATCGTCGTAGTTCGAAGCGGCACTGTCGGTGCACCCGCCAAACAAGCATGAGTCGTCGTCAATCGTGGCGTCTTCGTCGTAGTTGAACGCGCCCTCATCCGTACATCCACGGCACGAATCAAAGTCGCACGAGCCGTCGTTTTCTGTCGCATCAGCGTCGTAGTTGCAAGCGATGTCATACGTACACCCTTGCACCTCGAATTCGTCGCAGATGCCGTCATTGTCTTGGTCGTTGGCACAACCACCTTCGCAGTTGTATGGGACAGGCGGATACGTACATGTACCGCTGTCATCGGTGGCTGCAGCATCGAAGTTGCAGGCCGTATTGTCCATGCAACCGGGAACCTCGTCCTCGTCGCACACACCATCGTCGTCCGTATCGTTCACACAGTTTCCATCACAATCCACGTTGCTCACACCGAAGTAGTCTTCCGGGTACAAGCACTGGCTCACATCAAGGAACTCAGCATCGGGGTTGTAGTTGCAGGCCGCAGCATCAGAGCAGCCACAGTTTGGCGTTCCGAAGTGGAGCGTTTCAAACACCATGTTCTCGCCATTGCCATCAGGGAAGACCTGTACGAAAATCTGACCATGAAGTGTACCATCCGTTGTGAATTGCCCCACCAGCACGCGCTGATCGTAGCCTGACACTCCGTTTGAGGCGCCGTTAAGCGTATACCAACCGCCGCCCACAGCGTCTTCGATGACAATATCACCGCCGGCGTTAAAGTCAGCAATCCATGGAGCGCCCTCAACGAGAGACACGTCAACTTCGCCTAAAGCGGGATTGGATTGATTCTGCAGACCAACCGTCACCCATGAGTCGTACACGAGCTCGGGAAATGGAATCAGGAGCATCGGGTTGATGCCCTGTGCACTGGTGCTTCCAAGCATGTGCTGGTAAAAACTTGTCGTGGTCTGAATGCGCAAAGGATTGCTTGCATCACCCGTCACGGCACTGAGAAAGTCGCTTGTTCCTGGCGTCTTCACATACACGCGGTACGTGGTCAAACCGGCGAGGTCACCCTCGTTGTGATAAGCCAACGTGTCAATCTCAAGTGAAATACCTGAGAAAGTTGGAGCGATTCCACTGCATGAGCAGTATTCGCACAGGCCATCATCAGCCGTGGCTGTTGGGTCGTAGTTACACGATGCGCTGTCAGTGCAGCCCATATACTCGAGGACCGTAATGGTCTGGGTGGCGGTGGCCGTGTTGCCACAGTCGTCCGTGGCACTAAAGGTGCGCGTGATGACAGTCTGGGTGTACTCCACAGCGCTGGCGTCCGAAGAGCTGAGTGTGGTTGAAGTGCAATTGTCGCTGGCGAAGGCCTCGTCTGAAGGCAAGGCGTCGCCAACCATGATCGTCACATCGGCCGGAACACTTGAGAATTCTGGGGCCGTCGTGTCGACAATGTGGAAGGTCTGCGTGACGCTGGTGCTGTTACCGCAGACGTCCACCGCAACAAAGGTCCGGTAGACCCACAATTCGCTGGCACAATCGCCGGCAACTGTTTCATCGCTCTGGCTCATCGACACGCTTCCGCAATCGTCAGTGGCAGTCGCCGAGCTGGCCGGCACATCCTGGTCGCACTCAATGTCCATATCTGCAGGCACGGCTGTGAATACAGGTGCAGCAGCATCCATAACGGTGATCAGCTGGATGTGATTGGCATAGTTTCCACACGCATCGGTCAAAGTCCACGTACGCAAAATCAAGGCTGAAGTGCAGGCATCGTTCTCCCACGCCTCTATATCGGCATATTCCACTGTCACCTCGTTGCAGTCGGTCCACTCATTCACATCGCCCGTATTAGCAGGGTCAATGGACTCACCGCAGTTGACAGTCACATTCGCAGGGCCAGTGTACACCGGCGCGTCGTTGTCATAGAAGGTGATCGTTCGTGAAGCAGATGTTGAATTTCCGAAGGCATCCGTGGCTGTGAAAGTCTGCAAGATCGATCCGTTGCAGCCGTCGCCAGAGTACTGGTTGTCTGTGATGATTTCCACCGCTCCACATCCATCGGTGGCCGAGGGCACATCCGAAGGAATTGGGTGTCCGCAGGCCAATGACACATCAGCCGGCACATCTGCCATCTCTAATACGTTTGCGGTTCCGTTGCAATCGCATTCTCCTTCTGGAATTCCTGACCCGCCACATACGCCACATACGTCAATATCGAAAGCACAAGTGCCATCATCTAGGTTGGCATCAGCATTGTAGTTGCAAGCTGATTCAGCCATACAACCTTCAACACAAGTTCCAAAGTTGTATGTAGCATCATTTCCGTCTCCAGAACCTACCTCTACACCGTCAGCACTCATCGTCCAATCCTGCTCTCCAGGGTAGTTGTCAGCAACAAAAGTCAGTTGAACACAAACGTCAGCCGGAGCACAGAAAACGTGAGAAGCTCCAGCTCCGAAATCAGAACCAGCTCCCACTTCAACGCCTCCAGCAGTAATTGAGTAATAACCCTCACCATATCCACAGCACATTCCGTCAGAATATTGGTCTGTAATAGAGAACTCGTAGAGCACTCCACCATCTAGACAAACGTTATCGCAGTCAACTAGATCATTTTGTGGGTACGTACAACCTTCATCGATAGTCGCTGTATCGTCGTAGTTACAAGCGGTATCATCTGTACAACCAACACACGACTCGTAATCACAAAGAGCTGGTGCTTCTTGAGCCGTAACTGTTATGTCAACAGACGATGAATAACCTACAACAGCAAGAGCAACAGATGCTCCACTAGCAACGTCATTGATAACCAACTCTCCTCCGTTCCATCCGTCACCCCATGAATCGTGTCCAGTTATTGTGTAAGTACCTGCAGCAAGGTCTAATGTTGGTTCATCTCCAGTGTCATATGGAACTCCATTTGCTTCCCAAGAAATTTCGCCCGGATAAGAGCCTACTGATGTCCAGGAAAAGCTTAAACCGCTTTCTCCTTCAGCTTCACCGTAAGCTTGAATCGTAGCATTTGGATCGTAGTCACACGCAGATTCATCAATACAACCTGTGCAAGAAGAGTTATCCCCTCCACATACACCACACGCATCGAGTTGGCTTCCGTTGCAATCACAATCTCCGGCTGGGACACCTGATCCGCCGCACACGTTGCACGCATCCAATACGTTGCCATCACAGTCGCAATCGCCTGCTGGGATGCCTGATCCACCACACACATTGCACTCATCAAGCGCAGCGCACATGCCGTCGTTTTCCGTCGCGTCGGGGTCGTAGTTGCAAGCAGTGCTGTCGGTGCAGCCGCTCACCTCGTCTTCATCACACACGCCGTCAGCGTCTGTATCAGTGCATGGGCAGTCCGTCGTGCTGAAGGCGTAGCTGTTGTCAATTTTGTTTGCTTGGTCGCCATTTGGGAAAACTTGAATGAACAATTGGCCTGAGATCTCTCCATCTGTGGTCAATTGAGCCAATAGAACTTTCTTGTCTGCGCCAGCAATGCCATTGGCTGAGGTGGGCAAAATGTACCATCCGCCGCCGACGGTTGTGTTCATCTCAATGTCACCACCCGATTCAAAACTGGTGATCCATGAAGTAACGTTGGGGTCGGCCAGTGTAGAGACATCCGTTTCGCCTGCGCCTAAGTCCACTTGATTGTCGATGCCGATGGTGATCCAGCTGTCGTATTCCAATTCAGGGAAAATACCGTACAGACCTGCATTGATTCCGTTCGGCGTGACACCTCCGAAATCCGTTTGTTGGTAGAACGACGTCGTGGAACGCAGAAAAGCCGGCGTTGAAGAGTCACCAATTACCGCCGACACAAAGTCCGTCGCAGACGGAGTGTTCATGTAGAGTCGGTAGGTGGTCAACCCCGTTACCCCATCAGTCGCATGGGTTTCTACGGAAAGGTGGAACCCTGACGTTTCGCCAGAGGTTTGAAAACAAACGTCACCCTGGGCCGAAGCCACGGTTGACATCATGAAGGCGCCTACATAGAGGCAGAGAGAGTACAGTCGAGAGAGCATCATCGCACAGTTAAGCTATCGAAAGATACAACTAATATTCATTATACAGCCCATTCATCGATGTTTTTTTTCTATTCGTCGTATTTCAAGGCCGTTTCGTCTCATCATATACAATGAATAAAAATGAGGGGATATGGTGTAGAATTGGCCCACTTCTCCCCCGCCCTCGTCCGCGGCTGCTGAATATCTTTGCCGTCAGAAACCGGAATAGATGTTTGACAATCTGCAGGAGCGCTTCGACAAGGCGTTCAAGACGCTGCGCGGCGAGGGCCGCATCACGGAAGTGAATGTTGGTGAGACGGCCAAGGAGATTCGGCGCGCCCTAATTGAAGCGGACGTGAGCTATGCTGTGGCCAAGGCCTTTGCTGGCCGTATCAAAGAGAAAGCGCTCGGCCAGGAGGTGCTGACCAGAGTGAAGCCCGGACAGCTCTTGGTGAAGATTACGCAAGAGGAGTTGACCGCTTTGATGGGAGGGCAAAACCATGAGTTGAACCTCAAGGGGAAGCCAGCCGTAATTGTGATGAGCGGTCTGCAGGGTTCCGGCAAAACGACCCACGCGGCAAAGCTTGCTAAGATGCTTTCCGGCAAAGGGCGGCGGCCGTTGTTAGCGGCCTGTGATGTGTACAGGCCAGCGGCCATTGACCAACTGCACGTCTTAGGCGAGCAGATCGGGGTAGAGGTCTTTTCGGACCGGGACTTGAAGGATCCCGTAGCCATTGCCCAAGCGGCTGTGGCGCGTGGCGCCTCTCAAGGCTACGACACGGTCATTATCGACACGGCCGGACGGACGGCGGTTGACGAAAAGATGATGGATGAAATCGAGCGCATCGTAAGTGCCCTCAACCCATCGGAAACCCTCTTTGTAGTAGACGCTATGACGGGGCAAGATGCCGTCAATACAGCAAAAGCCTTCCATGACCGCATCGCCTTTGATGGCGTTATCCTGACGAAGATGGACGGCGACACCCGGGGAGGAGCCGCCTTGAGCATCCGTGAGGTGACGGGCGTACCGGTCAAATACATCGGCACCGGCGAGAAGCCCGAAGCCCTTGAAGCCTTCCATCCTGAGCGGATGGCTGAGCGCATTTTGGGAATGGGGGACGTGGTGTCATTGGTTGAAAAAGCCCAGGAACATTTTGATGAAGAGTCCGCAAAAAAGCTCGAGGCGAAGATTCGCAAGAACAAGTTCGATTTCGATGATTTCTTGGAGCAAGTTCAGCAGATCCAGAAGATGGGCAATGTCAAAGATCTGCTATCCATGGTGCCGGGAATGGGCAAGGCCTTGAAGGGTGTAGACATTGATGACGATGCGTTCAAAGGGATTGAAGCCATCATTAAGTCGATGACGCCCCAGGAGCGGGCCCGGCCCGACGTCTTGAACGGCAGCCGCAAGCAGCGCATAGCGAAAGGTTCAGGGTCGACGCTTCAAGACGTCAACAAACTGATCAAGCAGTTTGAAGACATGAAGAAGATGATGAAAATGATGTCAGGTATGGGCGGCAAGGGGCGACGCCAAATGATGGGCAACATGATGGGGGCGGGCAACAAAATGGGTCGATGAACGGTGGAACGATGATGATTTTAGACGGCAAGGCGCTTTCAGCTCAGCGAGTAGCGCAGCTCGCTGCGGAGGTTGAGGACTTTGTTGCGGACGGAGCTGCGCCACCGCATTTGGCTGCCGTTTTGATTGGCGACGACGGAGCGAGCAAGACCTATGTTGAGCACAAGGTGCGCAAATGTGCGGCGGCCGGATTTCGCAGCACGTTAATCGAGCGCGGAGCGGACACCACTCAAGAGGAACTGCTTGAGATTGTGGAGGGGTTGAACGCCGACCCAATGCTCGACGGCTTCATTGTGCAGTTGCCATTACCCGCCCACTTAGACGCTGCGTCAGTGATTGAGGCCATCGACCCGCGTAAAGACGTGGACGGATTCCATCCAGAAAACATGGGGCGCTTGGCCTTGGGCTTGGACGGCTTTGTGCCGGCGACGCCCTCTGGCATTGTGCAGATGCTTGCGCACTACGGAATTGAGACTTGCGGAAAGCACGCTGTGGTGATCGGGCGGAGCGACATTGTGGGCACGCCCATGGCTTTGCTGCTTTCGCGCAACAACGCGATGGGCAATTGCACCGTCACGCTATGCCACAGCCGCACGGTGAACCTCGCCGACGAGGTGCGGCGGGCTGACATTGTGGTTGCGGCGGTAGGACGACCTGGAACGGTGACGGCCGACATGCTCAAGCCCGGGGCCACTGTAATTGATGTGGGCATCACGCCCGTGGAGGATGCCACGGCCAAGCGCGGGTACCGCTTGAAGGGCGACGTGGACTTTGAAGGGGCCAAGGCGGTGGCTGGAGCGATGACACCCGTGCCTGGAGGGGTGGGACCGATGACAATCATCGGACTTTTAGAGAACACTTTGAAAGCGGCCAAGCGCCGCACGTGAGTCGTGGCGGCTGATGCGATGAACGGGCGTGAGGCAACGGATGTGCGTTGGATGGCGCGCTGCTTGGAATTGGCGGCTGAGGCACGCTTCACGGCCTCGCCCAATCCGATGGTGGGCTGCGCGCTGGTCAACGGCAATGGGGAATTGCTCGCCGAAGGCTGGCACGTGGCCCCGGGCGAGGCGCACGCTGAAGTCGTCGCACTCGAGGCTTTTTAAAAATCCGGCGGCCAGCGGGCCGATCTTAGGGATGCCGTGCTGTATGTGAACCTAGAACCCTGCAGCCACCACGGGCGCACGCCGCCGTGTTGCGAACGGATTGCCGCGGCGAGCGTCGGACGTGTTGTGGTAGGAACACCCGACCCTTTTGTGAAAGTGGCGGGTCGTGGCATTGCGTTTTTACGCGATCGGGGAATTGACGTAAGGGTGGGCGTGCTCGAGGCAGAGTGCGCACAGCTCAACCGCACATTTTTTATGCGCCATACCGAAGGACGACCTTTTGTGACGCTCAAGTGGGCCCAGAGTCGGGACGGCTTCATGGACCCGCAACGAAAGCCGGGGCAGCTGGGAAGTATCGCCATCACCGGCTCCGAGGCGCAGGCCGTCTCGCACGGCTGGCGCGCTTCGGCTGACATCGTGGTGATAGGCGCCGGAACCGTGGAAACCGACGACCCGGCCCTGACCGTGCGAGCCATTGAAGGCCCCGACCCCGTGCGCTGGGTGCTAGACCCCAACGGGCGCACATCAAGCGAGGCGCGTGTGTACGGACCGGGGCGCGTTGCCGTTTGGGGCGGGCCGAAAAATCTGCCGCCTCACGTTGAGCGATTGGACATCCCTAGAAGCCCCAAAAGCGTTGGCGACTTCGGCCCAGCTGAAAACGCACGTGCGATTGTCCGTACGGCCCTCGATCAAGGCGAGCAGGGCGCCCTGCACATATATGTTGAAGGCGGTCGGGGCACTCTCGACGCCTTTTTAGAGGCTGACCTTTGGGACGAAATCTGCGTCATCGAGGCGCCGCACGACTTGGGAAGCGGCCTGCTCGCCCCTACCTTGCCTGAGGTTAAGACCGCTCAAAATTGGCTTGCAGGAACTGACCGAATCAACCTGTACACCCGGCCATGATTTTTCTGCTACTCAATATCCTGATCACCACGGTTTTATTCGGCGTGTTCAAACTTTTACCCCGCTTCGGCGTGCGGTCAAAAGAGGCCATTGTAGTCAATTACATGGTCGCTGCTGCCTTTGCCTGGCTGATGGCTGGTCCTACAGAAGCCGTCGCAAAGATCGGATTCCAGTACACGTACTGCGCTGCACTGTTGGGCTTGGGATTCTTGTACGTCTTCAACAAGATGTCGGAGTGCACGGTGGCTCACGGGGTGGGCGTGGCTTCAATTGCAGCGAAGCTCTCCATGGTCGTACCGGTGCTGATTTTTATGTTGGCGGATGCCGGCGACCGCCCTACGGCCTTCAAGGTTGGTGCTGTTTTGCTGGCTTTCCCCGCCGTGATTCTAGCCAGTGCGCCACCCAAGAACAACAAATTCAACCTGCGGGATCTGCGCCTTCCGGCCATCGTCTTTTTCGGAAGTGGCCTGATTGACACGGGCTTCGGCTGGTTCTCCGGCCCAGAGCACATGGTCGACGACAGCGACCGATTCTTATTTACAGCCATTCCCTTTACGGTCGCCCTGCTCATCGGGCTGATTCAGGTGACGGTTCAAAAACGCTGGAACGTGCTCTTGCATACGCGAACGCTAATTGGCGGATCAGTGTTGGGCGTAGTGAACGTCGGGACGCTTTACTTTTTGCTGCGAGCCTTTCAAAGTGTGCCGCTGGACCGCTCAGCCGTCATTCCGCTGAACAACTTGGGCATCGTCCTGGCCAGCGCTGCGATGGGGGTGCTTTTCTTTGGCGAACGAACAACGGCAAAAAACGCCATCGGATTCACCCTGGCCCTTGTGTGCATCAGC